>NZ_CP039451.1:0-112500 GCF_004843725.1 Psychroserpens sp. NJDZ02
ATGAGTGTAACTGCGCAAACGGTCTGGAACAATTGTCTCCTTTTTATAAAGGATAACATTCAACCACAAGCTTACAAAACCTGGTTTGAACCTATTGTAGCGGTTAAGCTTGCAGATAATGCGCTTAGTATACAAGTGCCAAGCAAGTTTTTTTACGAGTGGTTAGAAGAGCATTATGTTAAGCTTTTAAAAGTATCTTTAACTAAAGAGTTGGGTGAAACTGCCAAATTGGTTTACATTATTAAAATGGAAAACACCTATGGCAATAAACAACCTTTTACAGAACGTATTCCAAGTTCTAACCGTGGTGGCGTAAAGTCGCAAGATGTCGATGTGCCGCTTAATAATAAGAACCGCGAATTACGTAATCCGTTTATAATTCCTGGAATTAGAAACGTAAAAATCGAATCTCAACTTAATCCAAACTATAACTTTGATAACTTTTTAGAAGGTGACTCAAACCGTTTAGCACGTAGTGCTGGTTTAGCTGTATCTGCAAAACCAGGTGGAACCTCTTTTAATCCTTTATTAATATTTGGTGGTGTTGGATTAGGAAAAACACACTTAGCACATGCTATTGGTGTTGATATAAAAGATAAGTACCCAGAGAAAACGGTATTATATATTTCTGCTGAAAAATTCACGCAACAATATATAGACTCGGTTAAAAAGAATAACAGAAATGACTTTATACACTTTTACCAGTTAATTGATGTATTGGTTATTGATGATGTTCAGTTTTTATCTGGTAAATCAGGAACTCAGGATGTATTCTTCCACATTTTTAATCACTTGCACCAAAACGGAAAGCAAGTTATTTTAACTAGTGACAAGGCGCCTGTAGACATGCAAGATATTGAGCAACGCTTATTATCTAGATTTAAATGGGGATTATCTGCAGAATTACAAACACCAGATTTTGAAACTCGTGTTTCTATATTGAAAAACAAATTATATAGAGATGGTGTTGAAATGCCTGAAGATATCATTGAATATGTTGCTAAAAACATAAAATCTAATATCCGCGAGCTAGAAGGTGCTATTATATCTTTAATTGCGCAATCGTCTTTTAATAAAAAAGAAATCAATATTGAGCTAGCTAAGCAAGTTGTTGAAAAGTTTGTAAAAAACACGAAACGTGAGGTTTCTATAGATTACATTCAGAAAATTGTATCTGATTATTTCCAAATGGATGTAGACACACTACAATCTAAAACTAGAAAGCGTCATATTGTACAAGCTAGACAATTAGCCATGTTTTTTGCAAAAAAACTGACTAAGGCCTCTCTTGCTAGTATTGGTTCTCAAATTGGAAAACGTGATCACGCAACAGTATTACACGCTTGTAAAACAGTCGATAACTTATCGTCTACAGACAAGCAGTTTAAAAAATATGTTGAGGATTTAACAAAGAAACTTTCAGTTTAAATTTCATTTTAAAATGACTAAAATTTTAATGGTATGCTTAGGAAACATTTGTCGTTCTCCTCTGGCCGAAGGTATCCTACAATCTAAATTAGATGACAAATTATTTAAAGTAGATTCTGCCGGAACAAGTAGCTATCATATCGGAAATAAACCAGACCCAAGATCTATTGCTGTTGCCAAACAGCATGGAATTGATATTACAAAACAACAAGCTAGACAATTTATAAAACAAGATTTTATAGATTTTGATATTATCTACGCCATGGATAATTCCAATTATGATAACATTATCGCTTTAGCTGAAAATGACGCTGAAAAATCAAAAGTAAAATTGATTTTAAATGAAAGTTTTCCCGCTAAAAATCTAGACGTACCAGATCCCTACTATGGTGGTGATACTGGTTTTGATAACGTATTCATACTTTTAGACGATGCTTGCCAAAAAATTAGTCAACAATTAAATAGTCTGACTTAAATTAATACCTTTATAATATGATGACTAAAGGAAAACTATATTTAATACCTTGTACACTAGGAGACTCCAATCCATTCCATGTACTACCAGCGCAAGTAAAAACTATTATTGATAGTTTAGATACCTTTGTTGTCGAAAACTCTAAAGCCGCTAGAAAATTTATAAAAAGTATTGCTCCAGAGAAGCAACAGTCAAGTTTAAACCTTTTTGAACTTAATAAATTTACAGAACCTACAGATTTACCAAATTTTATAAAACCTTGTTTAGAAGGTCAGAATTTAGGTTTAATATCTGATGCTGGTTGCCCAGGAATTGCAGATCCTGGTGCTGACATTGTAAGTTTAGCACATAAAAATAACATACAAGTTGTCCCACTAGTTGGACCGTCTTCTATCCTACTAGCTATGATGGCCTCTGGAATGAATGGTCAAAGTTTTGCTTTTAACGGATATTTACCTATTGACAAAAGTGAAAAGAAATCAGAATTAAAACGTTTAGAACGTTTAAGTTTTGAACACAACCAAACGCAATCGTTTATTGAAACGCCTTATAGAAATAATAAGCTATTAGAAGACCTTTGCAGTATCTTAAGTGATAGTACGGAGATTTGTGTTGCTTGTGACATTACATTGCCTACAGAGTTTATTAAAACGCAAACAGTAAGTCAATGGAAAAAAAATAGTGTTGACCTACATAAGAGACCAACACTATTTATAATTCACAAAAGCCAATATTAAGCGCTTTCGTATTTTACTCTAACCTTTTTTAATGGTTTTATCAAAGACGTATCGTATCCTGAAAACTTTTTCATGTAATACTTTATGGTTGTCCCGTTTGCATCCGCAAATCCAGTTTCTCCATAACTTCTAAGAAATTTCTTTACACTTCCAGGTCCTGCTAAATGCGCTGCAGCTAATATACCTGATTCTGTAATCTTAACACCTTTAATGTACGTGTTCTTAAAACGTTTGATATCCTTACGTAAAACCCACTTGTTACGTTGTGTATTAGCAATAAACGCCTTTTCTTGTAATTCTGGATTACTTAAAAAGAATTGTGGATGATAAATACCTAATACTCTTAATGTACTTTTCCCAAATTGATATTTACCTAGGTAACCAAATTGATTAACTCTAAAATAATCGTTTTGAGATTCTTTAAATCCTAAAGCTTCTTTAAAACCAGTAAAACTTTTACCTAATTGAGGCGAGAATAATGGTTTTTGGACAAACTTTAAATTTGAAGCAATATTAACATATTGTAACGCTTCAAAGTCAACGTTTTCTGTTTCAATGTCATTTACTAGTGTTGTGTTATTTTCAGTATTAATAAAAACGACTAGTAGTAAAATTGCTATTGTAAACGTTAGGGATAATAACTTTCCAATATTTATTTTCATTTGTTACGATTTAAAAGTCTGTTTATTAATATTATATAGACTTAAATTTCAGCGTGCAAATATACAACAAATAATTAAATACTAAAAATCAACATGTTAACTTATGTTAAAAGTAGATTAAGTGCCCAATTAGCTTGCCTTTGCCATTTATTTCCAAGGTTGGAAAGGGTACTTTTATCACGTTGATCACGTTAAATACTTGCTTTAAAAAGGTCGAATTGGTCTTAATTCTAGTCAAATCCAAATCTAGACTTAAATAAAATTGTTGGCTTCTTTCTTGATTAGGAAAATGTATTTTTTGAAGATCTGCACTACCATATAATAAACCATCGACTCCATAACCTACTGCAACATTCAACCATTTTGGGATAGTTGTCTCTTTAAAAAAGGACTGTAAATTTGCACTCAACCAATACGTTTGACCATTATAGTCTTTCAAAAACGCTTCTGTCAATCCATCACCTAACTTATTAGGGTTTTGATTTGCAAATCCGCTTTGGCTAAAGGAGTATTTTAATTGGACACGTTGCTCTTGCCATAACAACTCTTGTCCAACATACACCCCTGCTCCTGCTGCATTTGCCGTAAAATCGCCCCAAGAAAAGCCCCATTCTGCTGAAAAACCATCCAAAACCTCAACAGCCGTTAGAAAAGAAAATCCCAATGTTGCGCCGTAAATCAATTGATTTTTTTCGCTAACACCACTCCAATTAAGAGCTTGAGCACCAAAACGTCCTAATTGATAAGCCGTAAAACTATGCCCTAACTTATCCATTTTTAACCACTCGGAATTATCATTGGTACTATGTAACTTGGAGCGCTCATAATCAGAATACCACAACGCGTTTAAACCTACAATAGATAAGGTCGCTAAACTGGCCTCTGTTAATATTACAGTAGTCCTACGTGACGTATTAAGGCTATCGCTAGCTTTAAAAAAGGATACACCATCTGTTTGCGCAACCGCGAACATCGTCAAAAATAAGGTCGAGAGTACTGAAACTAATTTAAACAACAGTTTAACGGTTTACACCTTGACTATTAATCCAACGCACATACTCATTTTTATTAGCATTGTGTTGACTTAATGTCTTTGCGAATTTATGATATCCAAAGTTTTTGACATTAGCTACAAAATAGTAATAGTCATGATTTTCTGAATTTAACACAGCATCAATAGCAGATACATCTGGCATCGTAATTGGTCCTGGAGGAATACCTCCATATTTATAAGTATTGTATGGCGAATCGATTTCTAGATCTTTATATAACACTCGTTTAATAATTTGGTCAAAATCGTTCTCCTTTAATTTTTTAGAATAAATAACTGTTGGATCCGCTTGAAGTGGCATTCCTTTTTTTATTCTGTTTAAATAAACACCTGCGACTCTAGGTCTTTCGTCTACTTTAGCGGTTTCTTTTTGCACGATAGAGGCAATTGTCACGATTTCATTTACAGATAAGTTTAGTGCTTTACGTTTAGCTTGACGCGACGCATTCCAAAAACGATAATATTCCTTTAGCATTTTATTTCTAAAACCTTCGGCGGATGTATTCCAAAAGACTTCATAACTATTAGGCACATACATATTTAAAACCGTTTGTTCCGTAAATTTATTGGTGTCTAAAAAGGCTTTATCCGTCATAGCTTTTAAAAGCGTAATGCTATCAGGTTCTATCTGTTGTGCGATACGTCCTGCCAAGTTCTGAATACGCTCTTGGTTATTAAAACTCAGTTTTATCGGGATATTTTTACTTCTAATAGAATTAATAATATCATTATTACTCATGTTTTTAGTAATAGCAAAACGTCCTGCCTTAATATTGGATGTATATTTTTTACGTTGTGCTAAAGCATCAAAACTATCGATATCTTTTAGCAAAGGGACCAACTGTGCTCTAACTTGATCGTAACTTGCATTTGTAGGTACATAAATATAAGCCTCTTCATTATTAAACGCTGTATTTTCTTTAAACATAGCGCCATAAACAAAGTACGCAAAGTAGGCAGCTACTCCTATTCCGATTAAAGCAATTGCTAATAAAATTTTTTTAATATACATCTGTGTTAATTAATTGAAATAAATATTCGTTTTTGTAAATTCCGTTTATAAAATTCCAGTCTTTTTTAAGACCGATCTCCATAAATCCTTGACTTTTAAATAATGCTAAACTTGCCGTATTATCGGCACTGATATTACAATATAATTGATGTAAATCTAAATGTGTAAAACAATAATTGGTTAATAGTTGTAACGCTTCTTTACCATGCCCTTTTTGTCTATTTTCTGTATCTCTTACTAAAATACCAATCCCTGCGCGTCTGTTTTTGAAGTCAAAATCAAAAACATCTATCATTCCGATTGCCTGATGCTTATAATTACATATAACCAATCGTAACTGTTTAACTTCAAAAATATCTTTATGTGCATGCTCTAAATATTGTTTGATTAAATATTTAGAATAAGGTGTTATCGTATTACTAATCTCCCAAATAGATTCGTCATTCTCTATGTTGTGAATAAACGTTAAATCTTCTGGTTCTAACGGTCGTAAATAAGTGTGCTCTCCTTTTAATGTTAACATGTTATTTCACCTTTAAAAACGTAGGTTGCAGGTCCTATTAACATCACCTTTTTATAGGTGTCTCCTACTTTCTCAAACGACACTTTAAGCTGACCACCTTGTACGTTTAAATTAATTTTAGACGTTGTGCATTCTCCAATCTCATGCATGGCAATCGCCACTGCAGTCACACCTGTACCACAGGATAGAGTTTCGTCTTCTACGCCTCTTTCGTAAGTTCTAACGGTATACGTATCGTCGTTATTTTTTTCCACAAAATTAACGTTAGTTCCTTCGTCATTATACGGTTGACCATATCGTATTTTTTCACCTTCTGCTTTAACAGCAAACTGTGCTAAATTATTAACAAACTGTACATGGTGTGGTGAGCCTGTATCCAAAAATTGATGGGTATCAAAAGTTTCGATAGTCTCTACATCCTTCATTTGTAGATGGACTAAATTATCTTCGATTTTAGCAAAGTGCATACCGTCTATCGCTTCAAAAGTGGTCTGGTTAGTAATCAGCTGCAAAAATTCCGCGAAAGCGACAATACAACGTCCCCCATTACCACACATGGTACTTTCGTTTCCATCCGCATTATAATAGACCATTTTAAAGTCTACTTTAGGGTGATTTTCTAATAGAATTAAACCATCAGCACCCACACCAAATTTACGATCACATAAAAAAGCAACCAATTTGGTATTGTTTTTGTCGAACACGTTTTGTCTATTATCGATCATGACAAAGTCATTACCGGTTCCTTGATATTTATAAAAAGTCAATGTCATTGGTATCAAAAATTGAAGCACAAATATAAGTTTTTTCAGTTGTTAAAACGCCGTTAAAGTTGAAATAGGCATTCAATATTTAATTAATTTTAATCGTTATCTAATTAAATCTAAACTAAGTATTATATGAAGAAGATGTTAACTCTGGTTTTAGTTTCGGTATTAGGAGGTGCAATTACTCTAGGAACATACAAAACCTTTCTTGAAAAAGATGAACAGCAAATTGCAAATACAACCACTCAGGAAACCCCTGATTTTTTACCAACCAATTATAAAACAACCCCGACGACTTTAGCTGCTGCTGAAGGCATTAGTTTTACAACTGCTGCAGATAAAACAATCCATGCGGTCGTGCATGTCAAAAACGTCGCGCTAAATAGTGCACAACCCACATTACAAGATTTATTTTATGGTCACGTGCCACAAAAAAGGCAATTAGGTACTGGAAGTGGTGTGATTATATCGCCTGATGGCTACATAATTACTAATAACCATGTTATTGAAGATTCTGAAGCACTAAGTATTACATTAAATGACAACAGAACTCTAAATGCAAAAATTATTGGTACCGATCCAAAAACTGATATTGCGTTATTAAAAGTTGATACAGAGGATCAATTACCGTATGCGACATTTGGTGATAGTGATACTGCAAAAATTGGAGAATGGGTGCTAGCAGTCGGTAATCCTTTTAATTTAACGTCCACAGTCACTGCAGGTATTATTAGTGCCAAATCAAGAGATTTAAGTGGCAGAAGCACACAGTCTTTTATACAAACCGATGCGGCTGTAAACCCAGGTAATTCTGGTGGTGCTTTAGTTAATACCGCTGGAGAACTTATTGGTATAAACACCGCTATCACCTCTCAAACAGGATCGTATATTGGCTATTCTTTTGCCGTACCAAGTAATATCGCTAAAAAAGTAGTGCAAGATATTATGGAGTTTGGTAATGTCCAAAATGGAATTTTAGGTGTTACTGGAGGCTCTTTAAATAGTGCTTCTGCTGAAAAACTTGGTGTTGAAGAAACAGAAGGTTTTTATATAGACGATGTTGAAGAGGATACTGGTGCCTATGAAGCTGGAATAAGAAGTGGTGATATTATTAAAATGATTGATAACATTAAAATCAAGAAATTTAGTGATCTTAGAGGGTTTTTAGACACTAAACGTCCAAATGATATTGTTAATGTAACCTTATTGCGTGATGGTAATAAAAAAGAAGTGGCCGTAACTTTGCTTAAAAACGAGACTTACATTCTACCTGTAATTGGTATTATTAAAAATGCTAAACCAGAAGACCTAAAAAAGTATAAGACTAAAAATGGTGTAAAAATCACTAAAGTAAATGGTACTTACGGTCAATATCTGCAAGGTGAAGGTATCCAAGAAGGCGATATTATTACTGCTATTAACAATATTAAAGTGAATAGTGTTGAGGAAGTAGATACGATATTAAAAAATAGAGACACGTATCAACCTTTAAGTATCGAATTAATAAATTCTAAAGGAGAAACCAATCGTTATGGTTTAAGATAATCACAGACTAAACGTTTTCTAAAAGCCCTTAATTTTAAAAATTAAGGGCTTTTAAATTTTTACAGTTTTTGCTTTACGAAATCGTTTGAAATCTATACTTTTGCCGAAATTTACATACTAAATTAACAACACACTAAATAATTTAAAATGTCCATTAACGAAACTTACGAAAACGAATTAGCCTTTCAAGCAGACAGACGAAGAGCTACCGTCGAATTTATTAAAATTGTTAGCGATTTATGGTATGACAAGTCTATCGAGTTGGTCCTTTTTAGAAACCAATTAATTGATAGAAATGTCTCTCAAATTCTAAACCTTCATGAGTATGCTGGTGAATTTGTTCAAAAACCGATTTCGATTTTTGATTCTGTAGAGATTGCGCAAGCCATCCAAACGCTAGACGTACCTCCTGCTAAACTTGATATTGGTAAATTAACTTACGAGTATCATTTAGAAGAAAAGAAATACAGTAATGCTTTAGCTTTTGTGGCTAACCAACTTAAAGGTGCTAATAAAACTAAAGATATCAAACCTAAAGATGTCGTGCTTTATGGTTTTGGGCGTATTGGACGTTTAGTTGCTAGAGAGTTAATGACTCGTACTGGTAAAGGAAGCCAACTCCGTTTACGCGCCATTGTTACACGTGGTAAATTAGATGCTACTGTTTTAGAAAAACGTGCGGCTTTATTACGTAATGACTCGGTACATGGTGATTTTTCAGGAACTGTAACTACGGATTTAAAAAATGAAGCCTTAATAATTAATGGTACTACCGTTAAAATTATTAATGCCAATCAACCAGAAGATATCGATTATACTAAGTATGGTATTAATAATGCATTAATTATTGATAATACAGGTGTTTTTAGAGATAAAGAAGCGTTAACACGATTAAAAAAATCTCCAGGCGCGGACAAAGTATTATTAACTGCACCAGGAAAAGGAATTCCAAATATTGTTTATGGTGTTAATCACCTAGAAAATGATCCTGACAAAATCGATATTTTTTCTGCAGCTTCTTGTACGACCAATGCTATTACGCCTATTTTAAAAGCAATGGAAGATACTTACGGTGTAAAAAGTGGCCATTTAGAAACGATTCATGCGTATACTAACGACCAAAATTTAGTCGATAATTTCCATAGTAAATACCGTCGTGGTCGTGCAGCAGCCTTAAACATGGTAATTACAGAAACTGGAGCTGGAAAAGCAGTATCTAAAGCTTTACCTAGTTTTGAAGGTAAATTAACCTCTAACGCTATTCGTGTCCCTGTACCAAACGGATCATTAGCCATTTTAAATTTAGAGTTAGACTCTGAAACTACTGTAGCGCATATTAATACAACAATTAAAAAATATGCTTTAGAAGGTGATTTAGTAGAACAAATCAAGTATGAAATGAGTGATGAATTAGTGTCAACAGACATTATTGGTAGCTCTGCGCCTTCTATATTTGACAGTAAAGCTACCATTGTTAGAACAGATGGTAAAAATGCAATCTTATATGTATGGTATGATAATGAGTATGGTTACAGCCACCAAGTCATTAGATTAGCAAAATATATTGCTAAAGTAAGACGTTTTACATATTACTAACATCCAAATTTTAATTAGTAACGTATATAGTAAAAGCCTCACAATCGTGAGGCTTTTTGTTATATTTTTAGCCTAAAAGCAATCCTTTTTTTATATTTTCGCAAAGCGAAAGACAACAAAATAATGACCATGCGTAAAACAAATTATCTATTAGCTACCCTTTTTATTTTTCTATTCTCATTGACCGTTACTGCACAAACAGAAACAACAGAAGAAAATGATAAATTATCTTTAGATTCAGGAACATTAGAGAGCCAGTTTGAATATCTTACTAAAAAATCAAATAACTGGAGAGATCAGCGTGGACAATCGTATGAAGTCGTAAGAAACGAATGGATTGCAAAACTAAAATCACACACCTTAGACTCGCTTAAAGTTTTAAGAAAAGAATTACTAGACACTCAAAATGTAGTCACTTCTCAAAGTCAAGAAGTAGAACAACTTAAAAGCAGTTTAAGTAACACTAAAACTAGCTTAGAAGAAACCAATCAGGAAAAAGACAGCATGTCTTTATTTGGCTTGCAAATGAGTAAAGGTGGATATAACACTTTACTCTGGTCAATCATAGCAGGTCTATTAGCTTTTTTATTCTTCTTTATTTTTAAATTTAAAAATAGTAATGCTGTTACTAAAGAAGCAAGATTAAGACTTAACGAAACAGAGGAAGAATTTGAAGAACACAGACGTAATGCTTTAGAGCGTGAGCAAAAAGTGAGACGTCAACTTCAAGACGAACTTAATAAAAATAGAAACAGCTAATTAAGGCTTTTTCAACACTTATAAATTCAATTAAAATCAGTAAATTCACGTTTACAGATTTTTTTTTATGACTATAATTCAAGCCAACCTTTCTCACCTAGATCACATTGCGACTTTATTTGATCAATATCGTGTATTTTACAGACAAGCCTCAGATTTAGAGGCAGCTAAAACATTTATAAAGACCCGATTAGAAAAGGAAGACACGATCATTTTACTTGCTTACGCAGAAGATAAGCCAGTGGGATTTTCGCAATTATTTCACACCTTCTCAAGTGTTAGTATGCAACCCTTGTTTATACTTAACGACTTGTTTGTAAATGAAAATTACAGAAAACAAGGCTTTGGCGTAGCCCTTTTAAACAAATCGAAAAACCTCTGTAAAATGCATCGTTATAAAGGCATTGCTTTACAAACGGAAACGACTAATCCTGCCCAAGAACTTTATGAAAGTCAAGGGTGGACATTAGATAAAGCATTGCAATACTTTTGGATTAATCACTAAACAAAAAAAAAGCGCAATCATAATGATTGCACTTTTTTAATATGCTTGTATAATAACTAAAGGCTTCCTTTAGCTAAAGCCTTTTTTACATTGCTCCCCACTCTTTTAAAGACGCTTTATTCATCTTTACGTAATCAGCGTTTTCTGCTTTGTCAGCATACTCTAAAGATAATTTAGCAGCTTTAATCGCTTCTTTTTTATTTCCTGCTTTAGCATGGATTAAAGACTGTTGACGTAACCACCAAAATTTAGGCTCTGCTTTAGTCATATCAATCGCTTTATCAATCCAAACTGCCGCTTGTTTAATATCTTTTCCTGATTCTAAGTAGTAACGTGCAGATGCATAATAGTTATCAGCACTTGGTCCATTCATTATTTTAGAAATAGCTTCGGTAACCGTTGCGTCTGTTGGCACTCCGATTGTAACATCAACCATAGTATTTTCCCATAGTAAACTTAATACTGCAGAATCATTAGTTAAGTTATCAAATGTAAACGTAAACGTTTCAATAGTCATTGGTGAAATTGTTGCTTTAACAGATACTTTAGCTGCTACTTTAGAATCGTCCCATGTTTTAGGCGTTCCCCAGTTTTCTGTATCAGAATAAAACATAACGTCCCAATTTCCAGCATTCGGCTTAGTAAAAATAGCGTAAGATCCGGCTTTTAAAGTGTTATCTCCAATTGTAACTTCTGTACTAAAAGTAATAATTGTATTTTTATTTGCTCCCGTTCTCCATACTTTACCGTAAGGCACTAAGTTTCCAAAAATAGCACGACCTCGCATTGATGGTCTAGAATACTCTAAAGTCACATCTGTTAATCCTACCTTTTGTTCTACTTTCTGAGAAGGACTAGGCTGCGGTGTTTCTATTTGCGCATTAACAGCAAAAGAGACTGTTAACACCATAATAAGTGTAAATAATTTTTTCATGGTTGAATTTTTTAATAATTAATATATGGTGTAAAATTACATATAAGTAATAGTTTGTTTGTTAATAAAAGCTTAAAATAAGCCGAATTAATTGTCATAATCAAACTATTAATCGTAATATTGCGTTATACTAATTAAACAAAAACTAATGGGGTTAATTAAAACTGAAAAATTCACAGATTCACAAAATCAAATTGCACGCTTTGCAAAAGCATTTGGACATCCGGCACGGGTTGCTATTATTCAACATCTGTTTAAAATAGACACTTGCGTTTGTGGTGATTTAGTTGAAGAAATCGGATTGGCACAGCCCACTATTTCTCAACATTTAAAAGAACTTAAAAATCTCGATTTAATACAAGGTACTATTGAAGGTACCAGTGTATGTTATTGTATTAACAAAGCTAATTGGACTGCAATGAAAACCGTTTTAAATGGATTTTTAAACAACGACGTTAACAACAATACGTGTTGCTAAACTTATATTATTAATTGTACTAACACATTAAATTATGACACTTTCAGAAATAAAAACACACTTATCACAGCTAGACACTATTTCATTTACACTACCTGATGGTAGTCTAGTACCAAATCATTTTCATGTAACAGAAGTTGGTAAAGTCACCAAGCATTTTGTCGATTGCGGTGGTACTGTAAGAGAAGAAAAAAAGGTTAATTTTCAGTTATGGAATGCAGAGGATTATGATCACAGACTTCATCCTGAAAAGCTAGTTAAAATTATAGAATTATCAGAAGACATCTTTAATCTTCAAGATTTAGAGATTGAAGTAGAATATCAAGGCGAGCAAACCATTCAAAAGTTTGGTTTAAGTTTTGAAAACAATGCCTTCCAACTAACCTCTTTAGTAACCGACTGTTTAGCTAAAGATAAATGTGGTATTCCAGAACCAAAACAAAAATTACAATTTTCAGAAATTAAACCAGGAGATACTTGTACTCCAGGCTCAGGTTGTTGTTAACATGACAATTATAAACATAGATAAAACTAACTTTTCAAAAGTGCAGCACATATACCAGCAAGGTATACTAACAGGTGCTGCAACTTTTGAAACGGAAGTTCCTGATTGGCACTATTGGGATACCAACCATTTGCCTTATGGTCGAATTATAGCTAAAAATAATACTCAATTGTTAGGTTGGGCCGCATTAAGTGCTGTATCCAAAAGAAAAGTATATACTGGTGTTGCAGAAGTAAGCGTATATGTGGATGCACAATTTAGAGGGCAAAACGTTGGTGATTTTTTACTTAAAAAATTGATAGAAATCAGTGAGAAAAATAACATCTGGACTTTGCAATCTGGAATAATGAGAGCTAACACTCCTAGCCTTAAACTACATAAAAACAATGACTTTAGACTTATTGGTAACAAAGAAAAAATAGGACAACTAAACGGTATTTGGCTAGATAATATTATTTTAGAAAGACGAAGTCATACTGTTGGTTTATAAACTATAATAAAATACAACAAGTTACTAATCAACTGTTTTAATGCCATACTTTATGCTCACTCGACACTAAAAAGACAGTACTTGCACAAAGTCTTGTTAAATTTTGTTTAGCTTTTATCTTACATCGTTAAACATTTTGTATCTTTATGCTACTAAACTTGATCGTAATGGCAAAAAAGAAAAACATAAGTAACAACGACATCATTTCATTTTACATGGATTATGTCCTAGAGCATAATGAACAACCAAAATCTGTCTACGCCTTTGCGAAGCACAATAATTTTGAGGAATCTAAATTTTATGAACATTTTGGTACTTTTGAAGCTGTAGAAAAAGGAATCTTCAAAGCCTTTTTTGACAATACACACAAGGCTTTAGAGTCTAGTGAAGAGTATGCACATTTTGAACCCAGAAACAAACTCCTAAGCTTCTACTTCACCTTTTTTGAAAATTTAACCGCTAACAGAAGCTATGTCGTTTATGCCTTACATAAACATAAAAATAGTCTTAAAGGTTTTGCTGCGTTATCCGAATTAAAAGGATGTTTTACACACTACATCAAAGATTTGGGGATTGATTTAATTGACGTTAAACAAGAACAGCTTAATAAAATTCAAGACAGAGGTCTTACCGAAACCGCTTGGTTACAATTATTATTAACCATCAAATTTTGGATGGACGACACGTCTTCGTCTTTCGAAAAAACAGATATTTTCATTGAAAAATCAGTTAATACCAGTTTTGACATCTTGAATATAGTCCCTTTAAAAAGTTTAATTGACTTTGGAAAATTCATCTTCAAAGAAAAGATTCAAATGAAATCTTAAAACCATGTTATTTAAAGCATCCCATAAATGCTCAACTTCAATATAATAATTTACTGATCTTATGTTATTATATAAATCTAAAACATAGAACTATTGAAAACGATAGACAAAATACCGACATCAAAACTATCCAGAGCCACTAAAATGGTAACTACTGGCGCTAAAGTTGGCGTAAATTATTTAAAATATTACGGTGATAAGCTCACAAAAACCGAAGAAGAAGCCAAAGCCAGACTCAACGAGAATAACGCCGAAGACATCTACGATGGTTTAAAACAACTTAAAGGAAGTGCCTTAAAAGTAGCGCAAATGTTAAGCATGGAAAAAAGTATTTTGCCACAAGCTTATGTCGAAAAATTTTCTCTGGCACAATTTTCTGTCCCACCTTTATCAGCGCCTCTAGTTAGCAAAACCTTTAAAAAGTATTTTGGAAAACTGCCGAGTGAGATTTACGACACATTCAATTTACATTCTGTTAATGCCGCTAGCATCGGTCAAGTACATTTAGCTGAAAAAGATGGCAAAAAACTAGCTGTTAAAATACAATACCCTGGTGTTGCAGATAGCATCGCTTCGGATTTGGCTATGGTAAAACCTATCGCTATTAAGATGTTTAACATTAAAGGAAAGGATTCTGACAAATACTTTCAAGAGGTAGAAAATAAACTAGTAGAAGAAACTAACTACATCTTAGAAGTCCAACAAAGTAAAGCTATTGTTGCAGCTTGCAAACATATTCCTAATTTAAAATTCCCTAATTACTACGAAGCATTATCTTCAGAACGTATTATTACTATGGATTGGATGGAAGGCGAACACCTTTCAGAATTTACGGCGTATAATAAAGATCAAAATAAAGCGAACCAATTAGGCCAAGCCCTTTGGGATTTTTATATGTACCAAATGCATGTTGTAAAAAAAGTGCACGCAGATCCACACCCAGGAAATTTTTTAGTGTCTAAAAGCGGTGATTTAATTGCTTTAGATTTTGGTTGCATGAAGGAAGTGCCCTTAGATTTTTATGTGCCTTATTTTGAATTGGCAAAACCGGAAGTTATAGGAAACACTAAATTGTTTACCGCTAAAATGTATGAGTTAGAAATCTTAAGAGCAGATGATACGCAAGAGGAATTAGATTTTTTCTCTGCCATGTTTCATGAGTTATTAAGCTTATTTACTAAACCTTTTCATTCTGAAAATTTTGATTTTTCTGATCCTGAGTTCTTTAATGCCATTTCAGAAATGGGACAACGCTACAGTAAAAGCACAGAACTTAGAAAAATGAATGGTAATAGAGGCTCAAAACATTTCATTTATATCAATAGAACCTTTTTTGGACTCTATAATTTAATGTTTGATTTAAAAGCAAACGCCGTTTCCATCAATAATTACAAAACTTTATAAATGCCGTATTTCAGTAAAAATCAAATTCAAGAGCTAGAGCATTTGTATAAAATAAATCTAGTAAACAGTTGCTCTGGTTTTAAAAGCGCCAATTTAATTGGCACAAAATCTGCAGATGGACAGGAAAACGTTGCTGTTTTTAGTTCCGTCACACATATTGGAAGTAGTCCACCTCTACTTGGCTTTTTTTGTAGACCTACAACTGTGACTCGACATACATATGATAATATAAAATCCACAGGAGGTTACACCATCAATCATATCCATTTAGATAATTTTGAAGAGGCACATCACACCTCTGCTAAATATGACCAATCGATTTCAGAATTTGATAAGACCACTCTAGAATCTGAATATAAAGCAAATTGCGACGCCCCTTTTGTTAAAGGCGCTCCAATTCAATTAGAGATGAAATTTATTGAAGAATATCATATAACAGCTAACGACACTATTCTAGTAATAGGAGAAATTCAAGGCTTATATATTAATGGCGATTTATTAGAAGACGATGGCTTTATAAATCTATCTAAAGCTAATATTGCCGCCATTAATGGTTTAGACGGCTACACTATTCCAAGATTAGAAAAACGTTTAGAATACCAAAGACCAAAAAAAGAATAAAAATAGTTTGAAATAAAAACAAACTATTTCAGGAAGAAAGTCCCGAATTTCGAGATAGTCGAAATCATCAATTTGGAGAAATAAAGAGTGAAGAAACGTAACTACGAAGCAAAGCTTCAAGCATGAAGTTTAGAGAATGAATTCCCTCAAATTGATTGGAATTTTTGGTTCGTTTTGTTTCAAGACAAAATGAATAGAATTAATTAGAATCACACAATTAAAAATACCAAATCTATGAGAATATTAGTAACAGGAGCAACAGGTTACATTGGTAAGCGCATTATCCCGTTACTATTGGAACAAGGACACACCGTCGTTTGTGCTGTTCGTGGAAAATTACGTACAGAACGTAAATATGCGGAAGAAGATAATTTACATGTTATTGAAGCCGATTTTCTAAAACCGGAAACCTTAGTTAATATTCCAAAAGATATTGATGCTGCTTATTACCTGATACATTCAATGTCAAATTCTGTGGATCAATTTCATCAGATGGAAGAAGATTGTGCCATTAACTTCAAAAACTACATCGAAACCACTGCGGTCAAACAAGTTATTTATTTAAGCGGCATTACAAACGACACCAAGCTATCTAAACATTTACTATCCAGAAAAAATGTCGAAACCACATTACAATCAAACCATTACGCATTAACTGTTTTTAAAGCTGGGATAATTGTTGGTTCTGGTAGTGCAAGTTTTGAAATTATCCGAGATTTAGTCGAAAAACTGCCTGTAATGGTCGCGCCAAAATGGTTAAATACAAAAACACAACCAATAGGCGTTCGGGATGTTTTAGCCTTTTTAACTAAAGGATTGAATAAAAAAGAATTATTTAATACCTCCCACGATATTTTTGGAACGGAAGTAATGACTTACAAGCAAATGTTATTAGAGTTTGCTAAAATAAGACACCTAAAACGTTACATTTTAACAGTCCCAATAATGACGCCTAAGCTGTCAAGCTATTGGTTATATTTTGTAACCTCAACATCCTATAAACTCGCCTCTTCGCTTGTAAACAGTATGGGGATTGAAATTATAGGTACAAAAAGTAATATTAATACGCTGTTGGACATTACACCAATGTCTTACAAACAGGCAGTAGAATTTGCTTTTGTAAAAATTGAAGGAAACGAAATCATCTCCAGCTGGAAAGATGCCTTTATTAGTAGCCGTACTAAAAAACAAGCCTCTACTAAATATCTAAAAGTACCAAAGCACGGTTGCTTTAAAGACATTAAGGAGTTAGAAGTCTTAGACGAACAACGCACATTAGACAAAATATGGGCGATTGGGGGAGAAAACGGTTGGTACTACGGTACGTTTTTATGGAAAATCAGAGGCTATCTAGACAAACTATTTGGTGGTATTGGACTAAGACGCGGTCGTACCAATAAAACGGATATCAAAACTGGTGATGCCTTAGATTTTTGGCGTGTGCTACTAGCTGATAAAGAACAAAAAAGGCTCATTCTTTTTGCCGAAATGAAACTCCCTGGTGAAGCCTGGCTAGAATTTCAAGTCGTTAAAGGCAAGGTCTATCAAAGGGCCACCTTCAGACCTCGTGGTTTAGCAGGACGTTTATATTGGTACAGTGTATTACCTTTTCATGGTTTTATCTTTAAAGGCATGATCAAAAAACTAGCAAATGCCTAAATCTATTAAAAAAGAAAACTTACCAACCAAAATCTGTCCCACATGTGCACTTCCTTTTACCTCGCGTAAAAAATGGAAAAAGAACTGGGATCATGTAAAATATTGTAGTGATAAATGCAGACAAAACAAGACGAAAATACCTTAATTTGGTTTACAAACAACTTAAGAATCCATGATAATAGTGCCCTAAAAAAGGCCATTAAAAATAGCAATCAGACTATAGCTGTCTATTGTTTTGATCCTCGACAATTTGAAACCTCAACTTTTGGGTTTAAAAAAACAGAAAATTATAGAGCTCAGTTTTTAATTGAAACTATTACCGATTTAAGACAGCAACTTAATACGCTTAACATTCCGTTGTTCGTTTACACGGAAAAACCAGAACATTGCATTCCTGCTCTAATTAAAAATCAAGCTATTTCTAACATTTACCTTCAGCAAGAATGGACTGACGAAGCGGTATTTATTTTAAATGAAGTTAAGAAAAACTGTCCACAAACAATTTCATTCATTGAAAGTTATGATCAGTTTCTATTTCACCCAGAAGATATTCCGTTTAATACAGAAACATTACCAAAAGTCTTTACCGTATTTAGAAAGCAATTAGAAAAACAAAGTTCAGTTAGACCTTTAACACATATTGACTCTCAGTCAACTGACTTAAAAACAATAGAAAACGACACTAAAATTCCAACTTTAGAAGACTTAGGATTAGGTCAGATTAGCAGACACCCAAATACCGCCTTCCCTTTTAAAGGAGGAGAAACAGAAGCTTTAAAAAGGTTACATTCTTATTTTTTTGAAACTAAAAAACTTGGTGTTTATAAAAAGACCAGAAACGGATTGATTGGTACGGAGTTTAGTTCTAAATTCTCTCCTTGGTTAGCTAACGGGAGTTTATCCGCTAAACAGATATATTATGAAGTCAACCGTTTTGAAAAAGAACACTTTAAAAATGAATCCACGTATTGGTTACTCTTTGAATTACTTTGGCGTGACTACTTTAAATACGTGTCGTTAAAGCACGGTAATCAAATTTTTAAATTAGGAGGCCTTTTAAATAAAAACTATGATTGGTCTCAAGACTCTACTAAAATTAAACAATGGATAGACGGAAAAACAGAAGAGCCTTTTGTAAATGCTAATATGCTTGAACTAAAAAAAACAGGCTGGATGAGTAATCGTGGACGCCAAAATGTCGCCAGTTATTTTGCAAAAACACTACAATTAGATTGGCGTATTGGTGCAAGCTATTTTGAAAGTCTACTTATAGATTATGATGTCCACAGTAACTATGGAAACTGGATGTATGTTGCAGGCGTTGGTAACGATCCAAGAGACAGAAAGTTTAATGTAAAACTGCAAGCAGAACGCTATGATACCAATGGAAAGTATCAACGTTTATGGTTACAAGACACGCTATTTTAATAGCAATATCAATCTGAGAGCAGTCGAAGACCTTATTAAATTCAATATTAACTAGCACTTCGACTGCGCTAAGTGTCACAGAAAAAAGAAAACATAAATCAAAATACTAATGTCAGTCTGAGCGCAGTCGAAGATCGTATTAAATTCAATATTAACTAGCACTTCGACTGCGCTCAGTGTGACAGAAAAGACAAAACTTAAATTAAAACACCAATGCCAGTCTGAGCGCAGTCGAAGACCGTATTAAATTCAATACTAAAATAGCAATTCGACTGCGCTAAGTGTGACAGAAAAGACAAAACATAAATCAAAATAATACTGTCAGTCTGAGCGCAGTCGAAGACCTCATTAAACTCAATATTAACTAGCACTTCGACTGCGCTCAATGTCGCAGAAAAGACAAAACTTAAATTAAAACACTAATGTCAGTCTGAGCGCAGTCGAAGACCCCATTAAATTCAATACTAAACTAGCACTTCGACTGCGCTCAGTGTGACATCAAAGAACAAACACAAATTAAAATAAAACTGTCAGTCTGAGCGCAGTCGAAGACCATAATAAAAACAATACCAAACTAGCACTTCGACTGCGCTCAGTGTAACATCAAAGAACAAACATAAATTAAAATACCACTGTCAGTCTGAGCGCAGTCGAAGACCTCATTAAATTCAATATTAACTAGCAATTCGACTGCCCTCAGTGTGACAGAAAAGACAAAACATAAATTAAAATACCAATGTCAGTCTGAGCGCAGTCGAAGACCTCATTAAATTCAATACTAAACTAGCACTTCGACTGCACTCAGTGTGACAGAAAAGACAAAACATAAATCAAAATAACACTGTCAGTCTGAGCGCAGTCGAAGACCTCATTAAATTCAATATTAACTAGCACTTCGACTGCACTCAGCGTGACATCAAAGAACAAACACAAATTAAAATAAACCTGTCAGTCTGAGCACAGTCGAAGACCCCATTAAATTCAATACTAAACTAGCACTTCGACTGCGCTCAGTGTGACAAAAAAGACAAAACATAAATCAAAATACTAATGTCAGTCTGAGCGCAGTCGAAGACCCCATTAAATTCAATACTAAACTAGCACTTCGACTGCACTCAGTGTGACAGAAAAGACAAAACATAAATCAAAATAACACTGTCAGTCTGAGCGCAGTCGAAGACCTCATTAAATTCAATACTAAACTAGCACTTCGACTGCACTCAGTGTGACAGAAAAGACAAAACATAAATCAAAATAACACTGTCAGTCTGAGCGCAGTCGAAGACCTCATTAAATTCAATACTAAACTAGCACTTCGACTGCGCTCAGTGTGACATCAAAGAACAAACACAAATTAAAATAAAACTGTCAGTCTGAGCGCAGTCGAAGACCTCATTAAATTCAATACTAAACCAGCACTTCGTCTACGCTAAGTGTGACATTAAAAAAACAAATAAAACTAACCATTGAAAACATTAAGACTAATACTAGGCGATCAATTAAACAGCAAACATAGCTGGTACAAACACAATGCAGAAAACATAGTGTATTGCCTATTTGAAATGCGTCAAGAAACCGATTATGTTACACATCACATCCAAAAAGTAATTGGCTTTTTTGCAGCCATGCGCGATTTTAGTCAGCATTTAGAAGAGGAAGGATTTACTGTTCATTACTTAAAACTAGACGATCCTGAAAACACCCAAAATTTAAACGACAATCTTCAGTTATTAGTTAAGGAATATAACATTACTAAATTTGAATATCAATTACCCGACGAATACCGCTTAGACGAGCAATTATCCAAATTTTGTAACGCTCTAACTATTGAGTCAGAAGCCTTTTCAACAGAGCATTTTTATACCAAACGTCAAGATTTAAAACAGTTTTTTAAAGGTAAAAAGCAATACCTGATGGAAAATTTTTATCGTGACATGCGCAAAAAGCACGATATCTTAATGGTTGCTGGACAGCCTGAAGGCGGTAAATGGAATTATGATAAAAGTAATCGCAATAAGTGGAAAGGAAACCATCCTATTCCCCCATATAAATATTATAAAAACGATGTCTCTGATATCGTACAAATGCTAGACAAACAATCCGTAAAAACGATCGGGAAATTTGACACAAAAACATTCAGTTATCCAATAAATAGAACACAAGCATTAGATCAACTTAAGTATTTTTGTGAGCAATTATTGATTCATTTTGGAGATTACCAGGACGCTATGCATACGGATCACGTGTATTTATTCCATTCTAGAGTATCGTTTGCTATGAATATCAAACTAATCTCTCCTAAAAATATCGTCGATACCGTTCTCAATTATTGGAGAAAACATGGTGAAGATATTAATATCAGTCAAGTAGAAGGATTTATAAGACAAATTATTGGCTGGAGAGAATACATGCGTGGTATGTACTGGGCTTTGATGCCTAATTACAACTCTTTAAACCACTTAGAAAACACAAACCCATTACCAGAATTCTATTGGACCGGAAACACCAAAATGAATTGCCTAAAACAAGCTATTAACAACAGTTTAGATAATGGTTACGCACACCATATCCAGCGCTTAATGGTTACTGGTAATTTTGCATTATTGATACAAGTACATCCTGACGAAGTTGATGCCTGGTATTTAGGAATTTATGTAGACGCTATCCAGTGGGTACAATTACCAAACACAAGAGGTATGAGTCAGTTTGCTGATGGCGGAAAAATAGCAACAAAACCATACGTATCCAGTGGAAGCTATATTAATAAAATGAGTAATTACTGTGATAGTTGCCATTACAATAAAAAAGAAAAACTAGGCGATAAAGCTTGTCCTTTTAATAGTTTGTATTGGAATTTCCTAGATGATAAACGCAAACAATTAGGCGATAACTTTAGAATGAAAATGATGTACAGTTTATTAGATAAAATGGATACCGAACAATTAGTTAGTCTGAAAGAAAGAGCGCAAAAAATCATTAAAAATCCTGATAATTTTTAAAAGTAAATAAAAATAACGCGATGGATTGATAGCATCAAATAGTAACAAAATAATGAAACAAAATTTAAGTATAGTATGGTTAAAAAGAGACCTTCGACTAACTGACAACGAAGCGATTACTAACGCCATAAATACTCAGCAACGTGTACTCCTACTCTATGTTTTTGAAGATTTTTTATCTAACGACAACCATTACAGTCAGCGCCACTGGGATTTTGTAAAACAATCCCTAGAGGATATAAACCAACAATTACAACCTTTAAATTCTAAGGTGCTAATCGTAAATAGTAACATAACTTCAATAATTAAACATATAAATAACACGTATAACGTCACAGACCTTTTTTCGCATAAAGAAACAGGTATCCATTCTACTTTTAAAAGAGATATCGCTTTCGCTGAATTTTGTAAGCATCAAAACATTATTTGGACAGAAAACGACAACAATGGTGTCCAACGCGGACTAACTAACCGAAATACATGGTATCAAAACTGGGATCACTACATGATGCAGGCAGAGTTTCGGTTTCATCCCAAACCTGAGCAATTACTAACGCCTCAACAAATTGAAACCCTTGAAAGTGAGCAATGCCTAATTTCCGTGAAAACGGTAAAAAATAGCACCTTTCAAAAAGGAGGCACCACTACAGCCTTTAAATACATGCAATCCTTTTATAATGGGCGCTATAAAAACTACATGTTCCATATCTCAAAACCACTAGAAGCCAGAACTGGTTGCAGTAGACTGTCACCTTATATTGCTTGGGGCAATCTATCCGTAAAACAAGCTATAAACGGCGCGTCAGATGTTGTAAAACACACGCAACACAAACGGCATTTAAATGCCTTTGTATCACGTTTACGGTGGCAAGCACACTTTATTCAAAAGTTTGAAATGGAACATCAAATGGAATTTAAAAGTATTAATAAAGGCTATCACCAATTACAGAAACCAGTTAACCTAGAGTTTCAAAAGGCATGGAAAACGGGACAAACAGGATTTCCGTTAGTCGATGCTTGTATGCGCTGTTTACAAGAAACAGGCTACTTAAATTTTAGAATGCGAGCGTTAGTCGTTTCCTTTTTTACGCACAATTTATGGCAACCTTGGCAAGATATGAGCGCCCATTTGGCGAGTTTATTTTTAGATTTCGAGCCAGGCATCCATTATCCGCAAATACAAATGCAAGCTGGAGAAACAGGCATAAATACGTTACGCATTTATAATCCTTTAAAAAATAGTGTAGAACACGATCCGAAGGGGGACTTTATAAAAAAATGGGTACCAGAATTAGCAAGCCTCGATCCTGCTTTTATCCATAACCCAAGTGAGATGTCTTATTTTGACCAACAGTTAACGGGGTTTGAGCTAGGCACAGATTACCCTTTTCCTATTATTCACGAAAAACAATCCAGAAAACAGGCTAGCGATTTACTTTGGAACTTAAAAGACAATCCTCTAGTCAAAAAAGAAAGTTATCGTATTTTAAAACGACATACATTAAGCGATAGAAATAGAATACCTAATAACCAATAAGTTACTTCTATTTTAATATAGAGAAATCTAATACGTTAAAAATTGTTTAACGTATATTGAAAAAGGTTAAACATTTTGTATATTTGATTAAATAATCAAAACAAAATCTATTGCTACTAAACACAACGCATACCTGTAAAGCAAATAAAGACCGTATTAACAGCCTTGTAGGGCCATCATTTACTTTACTTGATTCTATTAAATTAAGAGGTATTGGCTCTAAGCGTATGGTAGTTGATAAAGTTAGCCCAAACATGGCATCAATTTTGAATGTGGTTAGTGATACTAATTATGGAAATATAGAGTTAAGACCTAAAGGGATTTTAATACATGTTACTAAAGGCTTACAAAATTTTACTTGGGCTATACCCTATTATCAATTAGTGGTATATAAAACCAATGGATCTAGTATCCATGCTAATGGAAAATTTATGCACTTTAGAGATGATAAAACATTTAAGGAGAATAAAGCGTTTTTTGATAAACTGATGAATGAGAAGATAAAATATGACGAACAATTTAATTTTTCGCCCAATTAAATGAAACACGAATTTACAATAGAAGCATTGGATCGGATTATTGAAATGGCTTGGGAAGACCGGACGACTTTTGATGCTATAAAATTTCAGTTTGGTATTAAAGAACAAGAGGTTATAGATATTATGCGTCGCGAAATGAAACTAAGTAGTTTTAAAATGTGGCGACAAAGGGTACAAGGAAGACACACTAAGCATAGTAAAAAAAGACTGTTTGAAGAGGGGCGTTTTAAATGTTCTAGACAAAAACAAATTACACACAATAAAATATCTAAACGTTAGATATTACAAAAACTGCTTTGATTTGGTCTGTTAAACCAAATACAGCATTAAAAAGAGCACATGAACAAAGAACACACATTGACGGAAGAAAATAACAACAACCTAAACGGTATTGCTATTGATGATATAGGAGACGACCATCTCTACACAGGTTTAAAAACACCAATGAAAGCAGATGCTTTCAAGCTTTCTGACACAGAAAAAAAAGAAAAAATTGCGATACTTTTTGAAGAAATAATGGATGTTATTGGATTGGATTTAACAGACGATTCATTAAAAGGCACACCAAAAAGAGTCGCCAAAATGTACATTGATGAAATATTTTCCGGATTAAACCCCGAAAATAAGCCAAAAATTGCGTTATTTGACAACAAATACCAGTACAATCAAATGTTGGTGGAGAAAAATATTACTTTCTACTCCAACTGCGAGCATCACTTTGTACCCATTATAGGTAAAGCTCATGTAGCTTATATTTCTTCAGGGAAAGTTATAGGCTTATCTAAATTAAATAGAATTGTACAGTATTATGCTAAACGTCCTCAGGTACAAGAACGCTTAACAAACCAAATAGCAGAAGAGCTAAAAGCCACATTAAAAACAGATGATGTTGCTGTTATAATTGATGCCAAACACTTATGTGTATCGTCACGAGGTATTAAAGATGAATCTTCTGCAACAGTGACGACTTTTTATGGTGGTAAATTTAATACACCAGAAAAAATAGCCGAATTACAAAATTATTTAAAAGAGTAGCATTATGAGTATCGTAGACAAAGCAATAGAATTTTCAGAAAGAAAGCACAAGTTTATTACAACCAGCGATCGTATTCTTGCTTCAAGAGAAGCGAAGGATTTAATTCTTGGTGTTAATGAGCTTTACAAGGAAAACAAAGATCCAAAATTAATGGATATTATGAAGGCCTTAACTGTGATTAAACAGAAAATTGAAAAGCGATTAAAAGGAAGACCATCTGCAGCATAAGCTGTAGACAACTATCTAAATTACATATTAAGTGGTATTAATTAATAAGAGCAATCTTGTTGATACCACTTTTTTTATACCTAAAATCTAAAAAAACATGAAAAATTTAGTAATCATTGGAGGTAGTAAAGGTATTGGAAAAGCCATTACACAAACGTTTTTAGACACTCATAAAGTCAGTAATATTAGTCGTACTGCACCAGACTTTACGCATGACAACTTAACACATTACACCTGTGATATATTAACCGAAGACCTACCAGAACTGGACGAAGTAGATACATTAATTTATTGTCCTGGTAGTATAAACCTAAAACCCATCACACGATTAAAATTAGATGATTTTAGAGCTGATTTTGAAATTAATGTCATAGGTGCGGTAAAAGCGATTCAGCACTACTTAGCGCCATTAAAAAAAGGACACCAACCCTCTATTGTATTATTTAGTACTGTAGCAGCAAAATTAGGAATGCCTTTTCATGCTAGCGTCGCTGCTTCTAAAAGCGCAGTAGAAGGTCTTATTAAATCTGTTGGAGCAGAACTAGCACCAACGGTCAGAATTAATGGTATTGCCCCCACTGTTACGGACACAACTTTAGCCTCTAAATTATTACGTAACGAGAAAATGATTGAAAACATTACCGATCGTCATCCGCTTAAAAAGTTTTTAAACCCGCAAGAAGTTGCCGATATGGCTCAGTTTTTAACCTCAGAAAAAGCAGCCTCAATCTCTGGACAAATTTTTGAAATGGATTGTGGTATTGTTAGTTTTAAAATATAAATTATGAATCCATTTAAAGCCTTTGCTGCTACCCTGTTTTCTAAAAACACCTCCGCTATAGATTTGAATACGCTACCCAGTATTTATGATATTAGCATTAATAACTTACAAGGTAAACCTATCGATTTAAAAACCTTTAAGGGAAAACATATCCTATTTGTTAATGTGGCGTCAAAATGCGGATTTACACCACAATATAAAGCATTACAGGAGTTACAAGAAAATTATAGCGAGACGCTAACAGTCATTGGTGTGCCGTGTAATCAATTTGGAAGTCAAGAACCTGGTAATGCAGATGCTATTGAAGTCTTTTGCGAAGTCAATTATGGGGTCTCCTTTTTAATTACAGAAAAAATAGATGTTAAAGGAAAACAACAACACCCCTTATATGCTTGGTTAACTAAAGCTAGCAAAAATGGCAAAAGTAGTTCTTCTGTAAAATGGAATTTCCAAAAGTATATGGTTAGTCCAGACGGTAAACTATTAGACTACTTCTACTCTACTACAACGCCTAATAGTTCTAAAATTATTAAATATTTAAAATGAAAATACTAAAACCATTAGTCTTCTTTTTATGTATCAACTTTGGGAGTTTAGCGCTTGGAATTTATCTCATGGGTAATGGTCCATCATCCGATTGGTACACTAACTTAAATCGTGCACCTTGGACACCTCCAGGTTGGGTCTTTGGCGCCGCGTGGACCGTAATAATGATTTGCTTTTCGGTGTATTTAGCTTATTTATTTAATAAAAGTAATACACAACACCTTAAACTAGTCTTTTTGCTGCAAGTGTTTTTAAACAGTATTTGGAACTTTTTATTTTTTAATCAACACCTAATTCTATTAGGTTTAATAGCCATTAGCAGTTTAACCCTAGTCCTTTTTTATTTCTTTTTTAAGTATAAAAAAATCATAAACAATTTAAGCTATTTACTTCTACCTTATATGGTATGGCTATTAATTGCAACATCATTAAATGCATACATTTTATTAAATAATTAGACCCTAGTTATGAAAATATACCGATTACATAAAAAACAAAATTTACCAATTACAAAAGCGCAAGCTTGGGCGTTTTTGTCAGATCCTAAAAACTTAAAAACGATAACTCCAGAATACATGGGATTTAATATTTTATCTGGAGCGGATAGACCAATGTTTGCAGGTCAAATTATCCAATATATTGTCACACCTATCTTAGGTATCAAAACCAAATGGGTAACTGAAATCACACATACTAAAGACGGTGAATATTTTGTTGACGAGCAACGCTTTGGTCCCTACGCCTTATGGCACCATAAACATTTTATTAATGAAATTGATGGCGGTGTAGAGATGGAAGACATCATTGATTATAAAATCCCTATGGGTATTTTAGGCCAACTAATGCACCCGATATTAGTGAAACCTAAATTAGAAGAAATTTTTAATTATAGAACACACAAGTTAGAACAACTTTTTGGTAAATATTAATACATGAAAACACCTGTAAATATATTTTGGTTTAGACGCGATTTAAGATTAGATGATAATATTGGTTTTTATAATGCCCTACAATCTGAACATCCTGTACTTCCTATTTTTATTTTTGATTCCAATATTTTAGACCAACTACCCGAAGACGATGCACGCGTTTCTTTTATATTTGAAACGCTTCAAAAAATGCGTCGTACGCTTCAAGATAAACATGATAGTAGTCTTGCTATATTTTACGGCACGCCCGAAAATACTTTTAAGACCTTAGCAGAAAATTATACTATTGCTACCGTATTTACCAATCACGACTATGAGCCATATGCTACTACACGTGATTCCGGAATTAAAGCACAACTTTTAGAACAAAACATACAACTAAAAACCTTTAAAGATCAAGTTATCTTTGAAAAAGATGAGGTTGTAAAAAAAGATGGTAAACCGTATATGGTTTACACACCTTATATGCGCCTTTGGAAAGCAACCTTTAAAACGCAAGAATTAAAAATATACGACACAGCGCCTATACTAAATAACCTAGTATCCGACACCAAATTAACAAACGTTACTTTGACAGACATAGGTTTTGTACCGGCCACTCAAAATATAGAAGATTACACGGTTACCCCTGAATTAATTCAAAATTATGAAGCCACTAGAAATTTTCCTGCAAAAGATACAACATCCAAATTAGGCCCCCATTTACGTTTCGGAACAGTCAGTGTTAGAAAAATGGTAAAAAAGGCTATTGCCGAAAAGAATGAGATTTTCTGGCAAGAGCTAATTTGGCGCGAGTTTTTTATGCAAATTTTATGGCATTTCCCGCATACTTATAAAGATGCTTTCAAAGCTAAATACGACCGAATTGAATGGCGAAATAACGACGTCGAATTTAAGGCCTGGTGCGAAGGCAAAACAGGATACCCATTAGTTGATGCTGGTATGCGACAGCTTAATCAAACCGGTTTTATGCATAATCGCATCCGTATGTTAGTGGGCAGTTTTTTATGTAAGCACTTACTAATTGATTGGCGTTGGGGAGAAGCCTATTTTGCAGAAAAACTACATGATTTTGACCTCTCTAGTAATGTTGGAAATTGGCAATGGGTTGCCGGTTCTGGTGTTGACGCATCGCCTTACTTCAGAATTTTTAATCCAACAACACAAATTGACAAGTTTGATAAACAACATGACTACATAAACCAATGGGTACCAGACTATCAAGAATTAACCTATCCACAGCCCATAGTAGATCATAAAGAAGCCAGAGAACGTTGCCTAAAAGTATACAAAGCAGCCGTTAGTTAAAAACCAAAATCAGGAACAAAACTTCCTCATATCCCGTAATATTTAGGGGATATTTAGTACTTTAGTCACCATATAACTAGTTAGCAACAAGTGTGTAAATCAGCAAACTAAGTTTTTAAGCCAAAGTTTATTGTCTATTTAAAAAGGGGAATTCAGGTTGGTACGCTCTGAAAAAAATATATTCTTTTACCACATGTTTAATCAAAAAAGACAAACATATTAATTCTGAATTTTGGCTTGCCCGAAGTCGATTTTTGCATCGAAAATTTTAGCAAAAAGATCGCTTTTAGCTTTTTATAAAATAGCTAAACTCTGAGTTTGATTATAACAGAATCTAATCTTTACGGCTGAATATTATGAAAATGGATTTTCCCCGGTTTGTTTTTAAAGACAACAACTTAGAAAACCAAAGGACAAAGCTGAATTTTAAAAAAACAGAAAGCTGAATAACGGAATTAAACCAGTTGCTAACACCGCGCATAATTAATATGCTTGGTTTTTATTGTCGTGAAATTCTGCCGAATTTCACTAATGGTTAGTTTTTATTTGCTAAATTAGTGGCTTAACGTCGCATACTAATCATGCACAAACACGTTGGCAACAATTAAAACAAATCAGTACAATTAAAGTTTCAGAACTAAAAACATTATTCGAAAGAGTTATTGAAAAACTCGAAACGGAATACGGTACTGATACAGAAATGGAACTAAAAACTATAATTTACAGATTGATTCCAACCGAAAAGTGGAATAAGTTTGAGAAACCTGAAGATTGGTTTTCTGCATCTGAAATTGACCAAGGTGACTTACAAGACGATGTAATGGAATTAAAAAAAATAATTTCTGATAATGAACGTATTGCCACATTTGTAGATTTTGATAGACTTGCAAGTGTTTTGAGAGAAATAAGCCAAGTTGAAAACCCAATTGAATAGAGAAATGGGAAATAAACGAAAAGGTCAATTGACAACAGATTCTGAATGGCATAAACATTTAAGGAAAATTGGAAAACGATTTTTCTGGAAAGGAGAGCGAAATGCCGAAAAGAAAATGGTTAATGAAAACCTATCAGAAATTAATGATATGACTGAAATTCCCTCACTTACTTTTGACGAATTATTTGATCTAATTGAAGAAAATCGTTTTGAAAACCCGACTGACAAAAAAATTGCAGAAAAAATATTTGAAGCAGAAAGGGATTGGAAAATTACATCTCAGGAATCTTTAAACGATTTTATAATTGTACTTGAAACTGAAACTGGAGGAACTGTGACTAAAACAAGTCTCAAAAAACTCTTGAAAAAATATAATCGGAAAGATACTCAGTATGGTTGGGAAGCAGAAAGTGTTTGTTCTTTATTAGAAATTTTTGAACTGACTAAGGAAACTGATTTGAGAAATATATTTAGACAATTGGCTGAAGATAAAGTAACATAAAAACTATTGCCAACACCGTGTATAATTAATGGCTGGTTCTCGCCTACTTACGAAAATCCTCGCGGATTTTCTATTCAGTAATTATTTATTAAATTAGGTGCTTTAACACACCACTAATCATACACAAACACGTTGTATGCAATTTAAACAAAAACTATGAATACCTTTCTAAATCAAGAAGAAGCGACCTTTTATCATATTACAACAATAGAAAATTGGGAGGGAATTAAAATAAATGGATTCCATTCTACAGAAGGAAAAATTTTCGTTTCAAGAGTTGGTGAATTACCAATTTTATTAGCAATTGCTTTAGAACAACTACCTGAAATTTATGATACTGAAACTATTGTATTTCTAAAATTCCCTCAAAAGTTAAATAATTTTACTTCCAAAGAAATAATACAAGATAAACAAGCAGGAGTAGAATGGACTCAACCATTCCAAAACATTATTTTAAGAAAAAACATACCTATTGAAAATATTGAAATAATGAATATGATAGATATTGGAAATAATGATGAAATAAGAACATCACGAATGACTTGGTTAACACAAATAGCTAATTCAGGACAAAATAATTATAAGAATCATTGCATATTACAAAGAGCAAAAGAAATAAAATATTAATAAGTAATGACAGAGGAAACAAAAAAATATATAGAAACTTGGACAACCAAAATTTCATCATACAAAAATGATGATTTAGGCACGTTATTCGACAAATACACAGCTCTGTATACATTATACGATAGGCTTTACAATGAATCTTTCAAACAAATGAAAGAAAGTAATAATTTGACTAAATCTAGATACTCTGATTTCGAAAAAGCCACTAAATTAGTAGTTGATTTTAATTCTGCTACTGATATAGTTTCCAAATTAAAAGAGAATAATAATTTTGAGGATATTAATATAATTGCAGATTTAATTAGAAACGATATTTTTCACATAAATCTTGCTGACGGAGTTTCAAAAAAAGATATTGACATTGAATTGATGAATAATTTAGAGAATGAGAATCCAACAATTAAAGCTCAAGCTTCTGTTAGTACGATTTATAATGTTAGATGCAATATGCAACACGGAGAAAAACACTTTGAAGAGTCACAAAGAATGCTTCTTGAACCATTAATAAGAATATTAGAAACAATTGTGGAATTACAAAAAGAGAAATTAAAATAAAAACTGCATACAACACCGGTAACCGTTGCACAACCCCTTAAAAAAGCATAAAAACAGCTTAAAATCTTTGATTTTAAGCTGTTTTTAATTTTAATATGCCATACTTTCTCTAAAATGCAAGTGGCTTAAAACATAGTATTCGAAGGCTTATTAGGTGGTTTTTGGTGCTTTTAATAAAAGCAAGTAGTCCTGCTATACTTTCTGGTAAGTTTTTCATATATTTTAAATACTTTTTAAGATTATAGGCTGTTGCGGATAGATGCATACATTTATTAGCTTGTTTAATCCCAAGGGTATTCACTTTTCCCATGCCTAAAAACTGGGTTAATGTACCAAATACAGGCTCTACCGTGCTTTGTCGTTTTCCTTTCATATAGCTTCCTTTTTTACTGTCAACTCGTGCTATATTCCGTAGGTATTCTGCGCGGTAATACGTTACGGAAAATGACTTTTCTTGTGCCGTTTTGCTTAAACAAGCGCTTCGTATTGGGCAATCTATACAAAGTTTTTTTGAACCTCTATAGGCCTTCTTTTTGGTGTTGTTCTTCTTTTCGTAAAACACCTTTTTAAAGGGAATAATTTTCCCTTGAGGGCAGGTGTAGTGGTCTTCTTTTTCATTATAAATAAATTCATCTGGCCCTCCTTTAAAGGTGCCGTGTGGCGGAATGTAACTGGTAATATCCTGCTTTTCTAAAAAAGCATAATTCTCGCCACTACTGTAACCAGTATCCGCGAGACAGGTGTCTATGGTAAGACCAGATTGCCATAAGCGTCGTTTTACACGCAATACAATATCTGGTAAATGCTGACTGTCTTTGCCATCGGCATGATAGGCCTTGATATCACTTATTACATGATGTGCGGCATCTACCGTGAGTTGACTTGAATAGTTTAGCTTTCTTGCTTTTCCTGGTTTTACACTTATGCGAGCATCGGGATCGGTTGGACTATAATGCGTTTTATTACTCGTATAACGTGAGCCTTTATTTCCTGCTCCAGGACGATGGTTTTGATCTTTTGACCATTTTTTGTTTCGGCTTTTTATCGCTTGTAATTCCTGACGGCTTGCTGATAATTCTTGTTGCAATTTTGGGGCTTTATTAACTTTGGCTGATCGAAGTGGCACTGCTTTATCTCTATTGCTTATATGTCGTAAGGCGCGTAAATGAGCCTCTAAATCTTCCTCTGGTACTTTAAGCTCTAAACTATCCATCGAAGCGTTTGCTTTTACAGGTGCGGCGTCGATAACTTGGGTATGACCACTTACCATATGCATGTCTACGCACATTTTGAAAACATGAGTAAATAGATTTTCAAAAACTGACTCTGGGTACAGTTGATGTGTTCTACTTAACGTAGAATGCCATGGTAATTCTTCATCGATATCATAGCCAAGAAAATACAGAATATCCAGTCGAAGACTACAATGTAACACCAATTTTCTATCGCTGGTGATATTCTCTAAATAACCAACTAAACAGAATTTGAAAAACACCACGGGATCTAAACTTTTTTGTCCACAGTTTCCGTAATAGATTTTTGTTTGATTCCGTAGAAATTCTAAGTCTAAAATTTCTGATAATCGTCTATAAAAATTGTCTTGGGGAACCCGACGACTCAACTGGAAATTGTTGAATAATTTCTCTTGATATATTTTTGTGCCTTGCATTATTAAATATACGAAATTTCTATATCTTTAACAACACGTTGTGCAACAGGCACACCGTATATAATTTATTGCTGGCTTCTCGCCTACTTACGAAAGTCCTCGCGGACTTTCTTGGTCGGTAATTATTTACTAAATTAGTTGCTTAAACCACGCAACAAACCATATACGTATTCCAAGGTCAAAACCTAATTATTTAAAGACCTTTTTACTATGCTGCAAATTTTTGTAATTCGACATAAGGTGTTCCTCTTTTTACCACTGCGAAAGCTCTTGACAAAATCTTATTTCTAACATTATTTAAAGCTACCAGTTTTGGTTTACCTTCTGCAACTTTTTTCTCGTAATACTGTTTTAATTCTTTATCGCACTGTATTGCGCTAACACTGGCAAGTGTTAAGAGTGTTTTCATTTTCCGGTCTCCTATCTTATGAATTCTGTTTTTCCGGTAAATACTGGTTCCTGAACTGTGCTCAAAAGGAGCTACACCACAATAACTTGAAAACTGACGCCAACTATCAAATCGCTTAAAATTGTTCGTGTGGTATAACAATTGACATGATAATATTAGACCAACCCCTTTTAAGGTATTTAAAAGTTGATAATTCTTTTCCAATAACTCATCACTTCGTATTAGTTTTTTAATACTTTGCTCAAGTGTTGTAATTTGTTTTGTTAGATAATGAATCATCTTTTTGACAATTATACAACAATCATCAGTCGATGGACTACTAAGCAAGGTCTGCATTTCTTTAAGACTACTCATCTTACCTGTACGGTCTCGTACTAACTGTTCTCTAAAGGATAACAAACGTCCTAACTCTTGAATATCTTGCGCTTTTGGACTACTTAGAGTCAACTCTTCTTTGTAAAGCCATGCATATCTCGCAATCATTGCGGAATCAAGCTGATCTGTTTTTCCTCTAACAATTCCAGAAGATCGTTTAATGGTCAAAGGACTTTCTTCTACATAATCTATGTTGTTTTCTGATAAATAAACACTAAGATTTGTAGAGTAATGACCTGTATTCTCAAAACAGAAAAAACAGAGGTCTTTACCAAGGTGCTTTTCGACCCAAGATAATAGGGCTTTGTAACCTTTTGAAGTATTGGAAAACACACGGTGAACGCCTCTATTATAAATATGTGCATCAATTGTTAATTTAGATACATCAATACCGATAACATCTACATATTTTTTCATATTTTTAAATATTGTTCCTACTCAAAGAGGAATGATTAATAAATGTTGCTATGACTATCACCTTTATTAGGAAGTGATTCCTGGTATTCCAAATGGTCCTAAAGCAACCTAAGAAAGACAAGAGGACTTATACGTATAGTGGAACTATTATTCTAAACAACGTTCTAGTTCTCCTCTTGTTTCCTAGTAAAAGTAATAACTACTTTTGTAATGAGTATAAAGTAAAGAACAACGTTGCCACCAATTATGAAAAATACAGTATTTATCACATTTGTTAGTCTCTTTTTCATTAATTCAGTCTTTTCTCAAAACGAATCTATAGAAGCGTTAATTGAAAAAACTAATGAATTGAATCTTGATATGCGAGACTTAACCACTTTTGCGGAGGAAAACATTAAGGATAAAGAAGAATTAGCCAAATTTTTCTACTATTGGATTGGCTCGAATATTCAATATGATGAAGAGACATTTTTGAAAACTATAAATGGAGAAATAAGTAATGAAGATTTTTGGAAAAGCCAAGATGAATCTGTTGTTTATAATAACAGAACCGGAGTTTGCGCTGGTTATGCGAATCTATACAAGTGGTTTTTGGAATGGATCGATATAGAAACTGTTGTTGTATCTGGACATATTCGAGATTTAAGAAATCATTATGTTGAATTAGAAACTGATGATAGTTATAGACACGCTTGGAATGCTATTAAATTAAACGATGAATGGATTCTAGTAGATACAACTTGGGGAACTTCTAAAGAAAAAGAAACCTCTGAATTCTATTTCAATATTAAACCCGAATTGTCAATAATTACGCATTATCCTGAAGATAGTAAATGGCAACTACTAAAAGAGCCTCTGAATCTTGAAGAATTTAATAAATCTCAATTTGTCAAACCATTTTGGTTTATGATAGGATTCACAGAAACACCAAAATTAATGTCTGACCAAGAATTTTACTATTTCACATTTCAAAATATTCCAGAAAACAAATGGTCAGTTGGTTTACAATTAAGCTCTGACAACATTAATTTTAATGGAATGAGTGATATTAAATTAATTGAACAAGATGGTCTTATTTATTTTCGATTTAGTAAGGATAAAATACCCAAAACAGCTTTTTTCAAAGTTAACTTAGTGAAATTTGAATATGTTGGAAATGACTATATGAAAACTGAACATAAAGATGTTATTAACTTTAAACTATAAGTAACTGGTGGCAACACTGTATAAAAAACATAGGGCGTTTGTGATAAACTAAAAGGTCTGTGCTTATTAATGAAGTCCGCTAAATATAAAATTTGGCATTTTAAGAGGAAAGATAAAAGCAAAATATTTATATTTAGCTAAGTAATTAACCGAAACAAAAGTGCTTATTTTATTGCCCTACATTTCTTATACTTAACGTTGTGCATAATTATGAAAAACATCCAGATTTTAATAATATTTCTATTTTCAATTGGAATTTCAGCACAAAATATAACTGAAATCAACTCTGATTTAAAACTATCTGATTCGCTAACTTACGAAACTGAAGTCCGAATTTATCAAGGTGGTGGAATAACTAATTATTCTTCACTTTTTAGAATGTTTAAAGACAAATCGGAGAAATGGACAGCGGAATTTTACGAGCATTACGCAAAAGTAAACGGACAAGCCGAATTACGGACTGAAAAGCAAACTCTAACATCGGAAAAAGATATGGAGTTTATATTTCAAAATTTTGTTCGGAGTCATATTTTAGACTTGCCAAGTTTGAGCGAAATACAATGGAAATTAGTAACTCGTGGAAATGTAGAAAAAGTAAAAAATAAATATCGAGGAAAAGAAATTGAGGAATACGAATTAATGAACAAACAGATTGCGATTTTGGACGGAGAAGGATTTAAAGTTAAGGTCAAAGGTTGGAATAGAGCGAATGAATTTGAATTTTCTAATCCCGACAGATATTTAAAACATTATCCCGAAATTGATGAATTAAATTATATATGTGAAATTTTGGACTTAATCCGGACTGAATTTCACATTTGGAAAAAATAACTATGCACAATCGAGTAGACGGCTCCGACTAAAATAGCCGGAGTGCGCCTCTCACACCACCGCACGTACGGGTCTCGTATACGGCGGTTCACCAAATTGAAGTTTGCGTATTATTAATATAATCTAACAAAGGTTTATACCCTTTTCGTTTAAGCCTAGAAGTTGTGATAGTAGTCTTTAAAATAGGACTTTGAGCTACTGCCCAACCTCCCATTCTTGTTCTACTCCAAGCATAAGCTTGTCCTGCCTCTATACCTAATTGAATCAAGTTTTTACGCTTGCGTTCTAGTTTCTTCCAATCGTGCCAAATACAATAGCGTAATCGATTTCTTAACCATTCATCTAGCTTTTTACTTTTTGCATAGATGTTTGTTAAGCGATAATTAGTCATCCAGCCTCGGCAGACTTGGTTAAGCCGTTCAAGACGTTCTAACAACGACATCGGTTTGGTTTTCTTGGTGATACTTTTTAGATTACGTTTAAACTTTGCCCAACTGTTCTTAGCTACCACTAATGCATATTGTCCTTTCACTCCCTTTTTATAAATGGGCACAAAACCATGTCCGAGTAACTCAAAATTTACAGGTCTACGCAGGCCACTTTTGGCTTTATTTATAGGTAATTTAAGTCTGTCTCTTAAAAAGACAAACAGTTTGTTTCCTATTTGTTTCGCCTCGCTTTTACTTTTAGCGTAAACGCTAAAATCGTCAGCATAGCGCACATAACGCAAGCCCATACTTTTCATTTCTTTGTCCAATACATCTAACATAATATTAGATAATAAGGGACTTATTGGACTGCCTTGCGGGATTCCTTTTCTGCGCTTTTTGAGTCTTCCATTTATTAAAATGGGAACTCTTAGCCATTTTCGGATTAACCGTAAGGTGGTTGGACATTTTACCTTGTGGTAAATAAGTTGCAGTAAAATACAGTGGTCTACTTGATCAAAGAATCCTTTTAAATCAATATCTACAATATCTTGGTAACCTGAATTGATATACCTTTGAGCTTGTAGTACTGCTTTTTGGATATTATTTTGTGGACGAAAACCGTAACTAACAGGTTCAAAATCATACTCAAAATGAACCATTAATTGCTGACTTACCGCCTGTTGTAGCCATCTATCTACTACCGTGGGTATTCCTAAAAGTCTAGTTTTACCTTCTCCTTTTGGAATAGTTACCCCTAATATTGGTTTTGGAGTATAGCGGTTTTCTCGAATGGTGGATAGTAGTATTGAACGGTTTTCTAATATATATTTAGAAAGCCTCGTTGTTTTCATACCATCTACACCGCTCGCACCTTTATTGCGCTCCACTTGTCGTGTTGCTTTATAAAGGTTTGTTGCTGCTAATACATTTTCAATCATAGGGTTAATAATACGTGTACTCCTGTTGCTCTAAAACTAGGCTAGCTAAGCATCCTAATTGAATGACAACGTAATTTAATGTTCAGTCCTTCCTTACTTGTGAGACCGTCTGAGGTATTGCCTCAACTCGTTTCCTATAAGTACTATGACTTCTGCTGACTTCTCCATATAGTCAACTCGTAACTTTGGAGACCTCCCCAGGTAATGGCATCTTCTTTCACTCAATCACTGCCGTATCTACATAATTACCCTTTTGGTACTGTTTGGGCGTTACAAAGGTGTGCTTGCTTACCCGAATAATTATGCCTCTGTATACGATTTCTGTTCGTCAGTACCGAGTTTTGTAGTTCCGCTTCCTTCAGATGTAACCTCGCGGTTACCACCCTTGCGACTTACTAATGCTTCAAGACGTTACTCCTGCGCATAAGGGACTTGCACCCTCTAGATTAATTATTTACCTTTAGGTAAATTAAAAGATGCCCATGCTGGGCACACACACCGTATAAAAATAATTGCGGTTTAGTGCTTAATCAAAGGTCGTTGTGTGTTTGTTACGTCTGATTTTCCTGCGGAAAATCCTCGCATACAAACCCGCAACTATTCTTATACATAAACGTTGGCAATAATAATGAAACAAACTTTTAGCATATTAATAATCTTTCTGATTTCATTCAACGGATTCTCTCAATGCGATGATATTGACAAGTTGGAATTTGGAGGAACTTATCTTTCCAAAACGAGAAATTATATTCCTTTTGATTTGGAAATTTCTGACACTATTAAGTATTGCTGTGATTCAAAAAAAATTCAAAAGTATCTCGATGTAATAATCCCAAAAGCAAAAGATTTTATAACAAAAAGAGCCAATTCGGAATTTTATAATCGATTAGAAATTCATCAAATCGAAGTTAACTATGATAAAGAAATTGACATAAGTTATTCCAATCAAGAACTATATGAACTATCAAATTATCCAACTCATACTTATTGGATTTTATATACTTATCGAAATAATGGAATTGAATATGGATTTGGTTTGGAATTTGATAAAGACGGAAAAATGGTTTCTGAAAACAAATTTCCTGACTTCTCACTCAATCCTGAATTTGAAAAGCTAATTGAACCCTGCACTGCATTAGAAAAAGTCAAATCGGACAAACGATTTAAAGACAAAAAAGTCGATTTCATTGAGTTAGCATATTTAGATGAAATAAATTCATTTTGTTGCTTAATCAGCGAAGATAAAGACGTACAAATGGCAAAAATTGATGTTAGTGACCATAAGTATCATAAATACGAAATCAACAACTTTTTTGTTAATGCTAATACATCAATAATAGAAAAAATATCTACTCAAAAAGGACAAGTTATTTATTGCACCTTCAAAGATATTTTTCCAGAAGATAAAAACTAAATTACTATTGCCAATCGAGTAGACGGCTCCGACTAAAATAGCCGGAGTGCGCCTCTCACACCACCGTACATACGGGTCTCGTATACGGCGGTTCGTAAATCATCACGCCAAAGCTCTTTTCACCCTTGACACTATCTTCTAATTTAGGCATAGGCTACCACTAGTGCTCCTATGCGAATTTTGAAGAGAATTACGTTCAGTCCTTCCTTACTTGTGAGACCTTCTGAGGTATTGCCTCAACTCGTTTCCTGTAAGTACTATGACTTCTGCTGATTGCTCCATATAGTCAACTCGTAACTTTGGAGACCTCCCCAGGTAATGGCATCCTCTTTCACTCAATCACTGCCGTATCTACATAGTTACCCTTTTGTTACTGTTTGGGCGTTACAATGATGTGCTTGCTTACCCGAATAACTATGCCTCTGTATACGATTTCTGTTCGTCAGTACCGAGTTTTGTAGTCTCGCTTCCTTCAGATGTAACCTCGCGATTACCACCCTTGCGACTTACTAATGCTTCAAGACGTTACTCCTGCGCATAAGGGACTTGCACCCTCTAGATTAATTATTTACCTTTCCGTAAATTAAAAGATGCCCATGCTGGGCACACACACCGTATATAATTAATGGCTAGTTTTAGCTTGCTTACGAAAATTCTTCCGAATTTTCTATTTGGTTTTTATTTACTAAATTAGGTGCCGAAACACGCCACTAATCATATACAAACACGTTACCTGCAATGCGAAGAAAACCGTTTCAAATATTGATATGACAGCTTTTTAATGAACTTTTCACAAAAAAACAACGCAAACATTGAGCTAACTCAAAAAAAATTAACTAGGCTCTAAACTCTAAAGAGTTTATTTATATATAGTGTGATATGACATCAATAGAAAAGATATTAAATAGAAAAGGACCTTTGATGTCAAATGAATTATCTAGCTTAATAGAGAAATCCGAAAACATCAATTACAATACAGCTAGTCAAAGGGTTGCGAGAAATAAAAAAATACTAAAAATTAAAGGGTATTTTATAAGTAATTTATCCTTGTGTTATCTAGAAAAACACATTGAAGATGGACTTTTGTTTGATTCATTAAATAAAGCAATGTTCGAAAATGGAAAAAAGTATTGGTATACTTTAAATGCTTTAGAACTTCACGGAGGAATTATTAATCAAAAATTTTTAGAATGTTATACTAACTATCCAATTATAGCTTTAAAAGGACATTTACCCTTCAAAAAAATAATTCAAAAATTCATAAAATCTAATATACTAAATTATAATAGTGAGTATTATTACATTTCCCCTAAACTAAAAAGAACCAACTTCAATTCATTGACCTATAAAACAATAGAGGCTATTAAAGAAAATATTCTTACTGACTTTGGTACTTTAAATAAAAACATAGGACTCATTTCATACAATACTGCTGAAAAATATGCGGAATTTGGGAAATTCAGATGGGCTTTTAAAGGTGTTTCAAATATTACAGGATTAATGCAAGGAAATAAACCTGGATTTGTATTAGCTGATATTCTAATTGGAACTTCAATTAATGAGAAAGATGTATCATTCTTTATTGAAAAAATAAAGCATATTCAGAGCTTTAATAATGCTTCAAGAATTATTCCTTTTCTAATAGTAGATGATTTAAGCAAAGAAGCTTTAATTACTTTAAAATTTCACGGAATTGCTGTAGGTTTTATTAAAGAATTATTTGGTCAAAAATATGCTGAAACTCTCAAAGAGTTAATTAGTGTTCTAAATAATGCTGGAGCTAGTTTAAAATCTTCACCTGAAAAATATCTAGATTTAATTAAAGAACTAAAAAAGTATAATGAAGGTTTAGCTAATAATATAAGAGGAGCACTTTTCGAATTTGTCGTTGGACATATTCATTCTTTAGATAGTAATAGTAGTATTGATTTAGGTCGTGAAATTTATGAAAATGATTCTCGCCACGAAATGGATGTTTTAGCAATATATAACGACAGAATTGTTATAGCGGAATGCAAAGCAAAACGTTCGATGATAGACCTTGAAACGATAGATAAATGGTTAGGAGAAAAAATTCCAGCATTTAAAAAATGGATTAAAAAACAAGAAACGTGGAAAAAGAAAAAAATTGAATTTGAATTTTGGTCAACTGGTGGCTTTACAGATGATGCTATAGAAAAACTAGAATATGTCTCTACATCAGCTTCAAAATATAAAGTATCTTATTTCGAACCAAATGACATTAGAAATAAAGCATTATCAATGGAAAATAAAAAACTAAAGGAAGCATTAGATGATTTCTTTTTAAAAGCCAAAGTATAGTAATGAACAAAGCACTGCAGGTAATCGAGTAGACGGCTCCGACTAAAATAGCCGGAGTGCGCCTCTCACACCACCGCACGTACGGGTCTCGTATACGGCGGTTCACCAAATTGAAGTTTGCGTATTATTAATATAATCTAACAAAGGTTTATACCCTTTTCGTTTAAGCCTAGAAGTTGTGATGGTAGTCTTTAAAATAGGACTTTGAGCTACTGCCCAACCTCCCATTCTGGTTCTACTCCAAGCATAAGCTTGTCCTGCCTCTACACCTAATTGAATCAAGTTTTTACGCTTGCGTTCTAGTTTTTTCCAATCGTGCCAAATACAATAGCGTAATCGATTTCTTAACCATTCATCTAGCTTTTTACTTTTTGCATAGATGTTTGTTAAGCGATAATTAGTCATCCAACCTCGGCAGACTTGGTTAAGCCGTTCAAGACGTTCTAACAACGACATCGGTTTGGTTTTCTTGGTGATACTTTTTAGATTACGTTTAAACTTTGCCCAACTATTCTTAGCTACCACTAATGCATATTGTCCTTTCACACCCTTTTTATAAACGGGTACAAAACCATGTCCGAGTAACTCAAAATTTAAAGGTCTACGCAGGCCACTTTTGGCTTTATTTATAGGCAATTTAAGTCTGTCTCTTAAAAAGACAAACAGTTTGTTTCCTATTTGTTTCGCCTCGCTTTTACTTTTAGCGTAAACGCTAAAATCATCAGCATAGCGCACATAACGCAAGCCCATACTTTTCATTTCTTTGTCCAATACATCTAACATAATATTAGATAATAAGGGACTTATTGGACTGCCTTGCGGGATTCCTTTTCTGCGCTTTTTGAGTCTTCCATTTATTAAAATGGGAACTCTTAGCCATTTTCGGATTAACCGTAAGGTGGTTGGACATTTTACCTTGTGGTAAATAAGTTGTAGTAAAATACAGTGGTCTACTTGGTCAAAGAATCCTTTTAAATCAATATCTACAATATCTTGGTAACCTGAATTGATATACGTTTGAGCTTGTAGTACTGCTTTTTGGATGTTCTTTTGTGGACGGAAACCGTAACTAACAGGTTCAAAATCATACTCAAAATGAACCATTAATTGCTGACTTACCGCCTGTTGTAGCCATCTATCTACTACTGTGGGTATTCCTAAAAGTCTAGTTTTACCTTGTCCTTTTGGAATGCTTACCCCTAATATTGGTTTTGGAGTATAGCGGTTTTCTCGAATGGTGGATAGTACTATTGAACGGTTTTCTAATATATATTTAGAAAGCTTCGTTGTTTTCATACCATCTACACCGCTCGCACCTTTATTGCGCTCCACTTGTCGTGTTGCTTTATAAAGGTTTGTCGCTGCTAATACGTTTTCAATCATAGGGTTAATAATACGTGTACTCCTGTTGCTCTAAAACTAGGCTAGCTAAGCATCCTAGTCGAATTACAACGTAATTTAATGTTCAGTCCTTCCTTACTTGTGAGACCTATGGGGTTTCCCAACTCGTTTCCTGTAAGTACTATGACTTCTGCTGACTTCTCCAAATAGTCAACTCGTAACTTTGGAGACCTCCCCAGGTAATGGCATCTTCTTTCTCTCAATAACTGCCGTATCTACATAATTACCCTTTTGTTACTGTTTGGGCGTTACAAAGGTGTGCTTGCTTACCCAAATAATTATGCCTCTGTATACGATTTCTGTTCGTCAGTACCGAGTTTTGTAGTTCCGCTTCCTTCAGATAAAACCTCACGGTTTTCACCCTTGCGACTTACTAATGCTTCAAGACGTTACTCCTGCGCATAAGGGACTTGCACCCTCTAGATTAATTATTTACCTTTCCGTAAATAAAAAGATGCCCATGCTGGGCACACACACCGTGTATAATTAATTGCTGCATTGAGCTTACTTGCGAATATTCCTGCGGAATATTCACGGGTTCGTAAATGTTTGCTAACTTAGTTGCTTAACCACGCAACTAACCATACACAAACACGTTGCCCACAATTATGAAAAACATCTTTACCTTCATATTTATACTAATAATTGGACATTCTGTTTTTGGACAAAAAACACCAATTTCCTATGTGAATAATGAAAAAGACAGTTTAGCTGATGCTAATCCTTGGTTTATTGATAATAGAATAAGTCAAATTACTTTGACCTCAAAAACCGAATTTGAATTTCGGAGTTTTCCAATTCCATCAAGTTGTTTGACTTGGAGAGAATATAAAGGAACTTGGGAAAGGAAAAACGATACTCTTATTTTTTCTGAACAATATGAAGTTGTAGAAAGTGATGCACGTTTTACATTTTCGAACAAAAGTCAAAACGAATATTATCATCTTGAATTTAGAACTGATAAAAAATCAAAACTAACTGACAAACATATTGAAATCCAATTCGTTTACGATTTTGATGCGGATTTTAAAGATGTTAAACTCAATATGGAATTGGATAATGATTTAAGATTAAAAATTCCTTTCAATCAAATTCCGAATCGTAAAAATTTAGCATCAATTAGGTTTGAATATTCCTTATCAAATGGAGAAAAAAGAGATGGTTATATAACAGAAAATCAAACTATAAATGTAAAAGAGAAAGAGCTTCCAAATTATATTGGAATTACTCTAATTGAGAAACCAAAAAAAGAAATTATTTATAGAATTACAAAAGCGCTTTTAACAGAAAATAAGATTAAAATAATTTCGAAAGAAAAAAATAAATCTGATTTACCAGATTATACTGAAGAAATAGAATTTAAGGAAGTTTACGAAAATGAATCTGAAAAGTAACTGTGGGCAATCGAGTAGACGGCTCCGACTAAAATAGTCGGAGTGCGCCTCTCACACCACCGTACGTACGGGTCTCGTATACGGCGGTTCGTAAATCATCACACCAAAGCTCTTTTCACCCTTGGCACTATCTTCTAATTTAGGCATAGGCTACCACTAGTGCTCCTATGCGAATTTTGAAGAGAATCACGTTCAGTCCTTCCTTACTTGTGAGACCTTCTGAGGTATTCCCTCAACTCGTTTCCTGTAAGTACTATGACCTCTGCTGACTTCTCCAAATAGTCAACTCGTAACTTTGGAGACCTCCCCAGGTAATGGCATCCTCTTTCACTCAATCACTGCCGTATCTACATAATTACCCTTTTGTTACTGTTTGGGCGTTACAATGATGTGCTTGCTTACCCGAATAACTATGCCTCTGTATACGATTTCTGTTCGTCAGTACCGAGTTTTGTAGTTCCGCTTCCTTCAGATGTAACCTCGCGATTACCACCCTTGCGACTTACTAATGCTTCAAGACGTTACTCCTGCGCATAAGGGACTTGCACCCTCTAGATTAATTATTTACCTTTCCGTAAATAAAAAGATGCCCATGCTGGGCACACACAACGTATATAATTTATTGCTTTGTAAGTGCTCATCTGGAATATTCCTTCGGAATATTCTCAGGTTCGTAAAAGTTTACTAAATTAGTTGCTAAACCACGCAACTAACCATACACATCAACGTTAGCTTTAATACTGACCCGTCCTGAAATAAGGCTACATAATTTTAAACATTATGTATAGAAATGACAAAGTAATTAGACGTTACAGCGAACCTTTTAAGTTAAAAATTTTAGCCGAACTTACAATCGGAAAACACACAAAGAGTGAACTTTGTAAACTCTACTCTATTGCACCTACAACTGTGAACGTGTGGATTAAAAAGTACAATCGTAAAGACTTAATGAACACCAGAGTAAAAGTGGAAACAAAAGACGAAATATCTAGAATTAAAGCACTTCAAAAAGAAATTGAACAGCTTAAAAAGTTACTACTTAAAAAGGATCTCGATGCTATGGTAGAAGAATCCTATCTAGAAGTAGCTGCTGAAGATTTAGGTTATAAATCTATTGCTGAACTAAAAAAAAAGTTAAGTATAAAGCCTTAATAAAAGCCAAAGAGAAATCTAAGGGATTTGCTTCTTTGACAACTATAACCCATTGTTTTGGACTTAAACGCAATGCTTATTACAAGCATAAAAACAGAGCTGATAAGCGTTTAAACCTAGAACTACAGATTATTAATATCGTTAGAAAAAGACGCAAATCCCTTCCTAGAGAAGGCGTGAGAAAACTTGTAAAATCATTAAAGGCCGATTTTAATAAAGCCAAGATTAAAGTTGGTAGAGATACTTTATTTAATGTGCTTAGAAAACATCAAATGCTGACACTTAGAAGGAAAACCAGTGCTAGAACTACAAACTCTTATCATCGTTTTTACAAATATAATAACATCATTAAAGACTTAGAAGTTACTAGAGCTAACCAAGTTTGGGTATCTGATATCACATACATTAGAACCATAAAGGGCTTTTGCTACCTGGCTTTAATAACAGATATGCATTCAAGGAAAATAGTTGGTTATGATATTAGTGATAGCTTGGAACTCAAAGGATGTGTGAGAGCGCTTAATAAGGCTATTTATCAAGCTAAAAATATCAAAGAATTAATACATCATTCAGACAGAGGAATACAGTATTGTAGCAATGTTTATACACAAATACTCAAAAGAAAAAAAATAGATATTAGTATGACAGAAGAAAATCATTGTTACGAAAACGCAATGGCAGAACGCGTAAATGGAATTTTAAAAGATGAATTTTATCTCGACCAAACCTTTGATAACGTGAGTCACGCAAAGAGAGCTGCAAAAAATGCAATTAATTTATACAACGAAGTTAGATTACATTTATCTTTAGATTATAAAACACCTAATATGGTATATAAATTATCAGCTTAATTCAATTTTAACCTGTAGCCATATTTCAGGACAAGACATACAAAAACATTGGGTTGTATTCAATGAATAGATTGAGAGAATAAATATCTATTTTTATGTTTGAAATATTTCAGAATTTAGCTTTATAAAAAATCATTACCAGAAATAAAATTTAAACAACAAAAAGATAAATAATGGAAACACTAATTGGTTATTCTTGTATTTTAGTAGGAATTATATGCATTTTAGGAGTTGTGTTTTTTTCTAAACAACAAATAGGTCGGCTCATTTTTAGAGCTAGTATCTGTATGGCTGTTCCTATATTGGGGCTATGGCTTTCTTTTATATTCTTACATTTGAATTTCGCAGAATATTTGTTACTTGAGATTCCATACTCACTAATATTTTTAGGAACTCTTATCATCTTAACTTTTATATATAATGGTTTTGAGATGAAAAATATACTATCATTTTTAGTGTTTTTGATTGGTTTTATGATAATATATTTTGGAATTTTTACTGTATGTATTGATAATATGAGTATTGGTTTTTAGTTAGAGCTATTAATCAAATAAAACGAATCTGTACATAAAAACAGAATCAAAATACTGAAGATTAAATTAAAAGGAAAATCTTAAAAAAAGAAAAGATAGATTGAAAAAATTAGAATTGGATTGAAAGCAAAAAAAGAATAGAAATCACAAGTCCTAAAAGCTAATCGAGTAGACGGCTCCGACTAAAATAGCCGGAGTGCGCCTCTCACACCACCGTACATACGGGTCTCGTATACGGCGGTTCGTAAATCATCACGCCAAAGCTCTTTTCACCCTTGACACTATCTTCTAATTTAGGCATAGGCTACCACTAGTGCTCCTATGCGAATTTTGAAGAGAATCACGTTCAGTCCTTCCTTACTTGTGAGACCTTCTGAGGTATTGCCTCAACTCGTTTCCTGTAAGTACTATGACTTCTGCTGACTTCTCCATATAGTCAACTCGTAACTTTGGAGACCTCCCCAGGTAATGGCATCCTCTTTCACTCAATCACTGCCGTATCTACATAGTTACCCTTTTGTTACTGTTTGGGCGTTACAATGATGTGCTTGCTTACCCGAATAACTATGCCTCTGTATACGATTTCTGTTCGTCAGTACCGAGTTTTGTAGTCTCGCTTCCTTCAGATGTAACCTCGCGATTACCACCCTTGCGACTTACTAATGCTTCAAGACGTTACTCCTGCGCATAAGGGACTTGCACCCTCTAGATTAATTATTTACCTTTCCGTAAATAAAAAGATGCCCATGCTGGGCACACACAATGTATAAAAAACATAGGGCATTTGTGTAAACTCCAAAGGTCTGTGTTTATTTATGAAGTCCGCCAAATATAAAATTTGACGTTTTCAAGCAAAAAATAAAAGCAAAATGTTATATTTGGCTAAGTGCCAAACCAAAACGTAGTGCCTTTTAACCGCCCTACGTTCCTTATACTAAACGTTGTACCACATTAAAACTAGGTTGATGAAAATATTGAAACAACTACTAATTTTATTTTTGATTCTCTTATTTCAGTCTTGTGCTACTAAATATAAATTGGGAATGAATAAATCGAATTATAAATATGGGAACATTATTGAATTGAAAATTAATGAAGATGTAACTATTGATAATTCTCTGTTGATTAAATTAACATATTTTACTCATAAACGACCACGTATTGGAGGTTCAACACAAGCAACAGCTACTTTAATTGTTACTAAAGACAATACACTTGGAGAAATAAATCTTTCTGTGCGTGGAATTCAAGGAAAATCTGAATCTGAAGATGGACTTTCAGAAGAGGAACGTTTTAGACCAGTATTGTGGAAAGGATACAAATTTCAATTAGCAGAAAGATTTGGATCTAATTATGGAGAATCTATTAGAGTTATTATTTTAAAGGACAAAAAATATAACTAAAATAATAATATTAAGAATTAACCAAAACGTGGTACAATCGAGTAGACGGCTCCGACTAAAATAGCCGGAGTGCGCCTCTCACACCACCGTACATACGTAACTACGTTGGTCCTTTCGTCTCTATCGTTATTAACAATAGAACTCAGGAACGTATACGGCGGTTCGTAAATCATCACGCCAAAGCTCTTTTCACCCTTGACACTATCTTCTAATTTAGGCATAGGCTACCACTAGTGCTCCTATGCGAATTTTGAAGAGAATTACGTTCAGTCCTTCCTTACTTGTGAGACCTTCTGAGGTATTGCCTCAACTCGTTTCCTGTAAGTACTATGACTTCTGCTGACTTCTCCATATAGTCAACTCGTAACTTTGGAGACCTCCCCAGGTAATGGCATCCTCTTTCACTCAATCACTGCCGTATCTACATAATTACCCTTTTGTTACTGTTTGGGCGTTACAATGATGTGCTTGCTTACCCGAATAACTATGCCTCTGTATACGATTTCTGTTCGTCAGTACCGAGTTTTGTAGTCTCGCTTCCTTCAGATGTAACCTCGCGATTACCACCCTTGCGACTTACTAATGCTTCAAGACGTTACTCCTGCGCATAAGGGACTTGCACCCTCTAGATTAATTATTTACCTTTCCGTAAATTAAAAGATGCCCATGCTGGGCACACACAAGGGCTATAATTAATACGAGTTTTGGTGCTTAACCTAAAGTTTAGTGCTTTTAACAAAGTCCGCCAAATCTTTCTGACTTGGCTTTATAAAGAAAAAGGTAAAACAAAATAAAAAGTTTTGGCTAAGTGCTTAATCGGAAGTTTATTACTTTTAATTCCCGTACTAATCATAGCCGAAACGTTAGTTGTAATTAACAAAAACAAAAAAAATGAATAAAAAAATTTTGAGCGCTAAACATTGGCAATTATTTACATTAATGTTTATTATACCTATAGTATTTATTGTATTTGGTGAAAATATAATTTCAAACACTTTATCAAAAGAAACCTTTATTTACTTAAAAAAGTTTTTTCAAGTATTAAATATTGTGGTTTTATTTAGTTGGATTTGGGAAATTTTTACAACATTTCAAAATGGAATCATTGAAAAAACAAAAAACAATAGATTTAAAATATTCTTCTTTATATCTCTAATATATCTTATTATTTATAATGTTTTTTTAGAAAATATTATTGGTAGAATCGAACATAATCAAAAGAGAATACTTTTATCTTTACATATATTATCGATATTTGGAATAATTCATTCAATTTATTTTGCTGCTAAATCATTCAAGACATATAAATTAAATAAAAGGACTAAATTTATGGATTTTATTGGTGATTTTTTTCTCCTTTTAATATACCCTATTGGAATTTGGATTATGCAACCTAAAATAAATGACCTGTTGAAAAAAACTACAGCTAATCGAGTAGACGGCTCCGACTAAAATAGCCGGAGTGCGCCTCTCACACCACCGTACATACGGGTCTCGTATACGGCGGTTCGTAAATCATCACGCCAAAGCTCTTTTCACCCTTGACACTATCTTCTAATTTAGGCATAGGCTACCACTAGTGCTCCTATGCGAATTTTGAAGAGAATTACGTTCAGTCCTTCCTTACTTGTGAGACCTTCTGAGGTATTGCCTCAACTCGTTTCCTGTAAGTACTATGACTTCTGCTGACTTCTCCATATAGTCAACTCGTAACTTTGGAGACCTCCCCAGGTAATGGCATCCTCTTTCACTCAATCACTGCCGTATCTACATAGTTACCCTTTTGTTACTGTTTGGGCGTTACAATGATGTGCTTGCTTACCCGAATAACCATGCCTCTGTATACGATTTCTGTTTAGTTTATACTGAGCGCAGTCGAAGTATCAGTACCGAGTTTTGTAGTCTCGCTTCCTTCAGATGTAACCTCGCGATTACCACCCTTGCGACTTACTAATGCTTCAAGACGTTACTCCTGCGCATAAGGGACTTGCACCCTCTAGATTAATTATTTACCTTTCCGTAAATTAAAAGATGCCCATGCTGGGCACACACAATGTATATAATTAAACCGGGTTTAGTGCTTAATCAAAAGTTTTGCGTATACTTACTAAATCCGTCAAATCATTTTGATTTGACTTTAGTACACAAAAAAATAAAGGCAAACAAAATGCTTTGCCTCGTGCTAAATTGAAAGTACTCTGACTTTCTATTCCCGCACTAAATCATATACTAAACGTTAGCGATAATACGAACATAAATTATGAAAAGAACATTAATATTTTTTTTAATAATCTCAAATAACCTTTTTTCGCAAAATTTCTCTTGTGAAGATAAAGTCTCTAAACATTTAATTGATAAAGTTGAAAAACATGAATCCATTAATTTGATTCCCTACTTCTCAAAAACCGAAAATAAATGGGGTTTTTTTGATAAAAAAACAAGAAAAATAGTGACAAGCCCAATATTAAATAGAGTTCACTTTTTCAAACCTAATTTGAGATTATTTTATGAAATGAATAATGGGAATCAAGAAAATGGATGCGATGCTAATATTTTGGGTTCTAAAGAAAACTATAAAATTGAATTCATTAAACAAAGCGACTATCAAGTCTATGATGTTGAGAGCGAAACAACACCTAAAATAAATTATGAAAAATTAATTAATGATGAGATTTCTGGTTTTGAGGTAAATGATAATAACAAGATAATAGGATTTAACTCTAAGTTTTATAACAAAAAAACAAAGAAATCAATTTTAAAAACTTGGGCAATCAAATTTAAAAATAATTATTATGCTATAGTAACAGAAAAAATAAACGATAAGAACAAATATTCTATAGTTAATCAACAAGGAGATGAAATGGAAGGGTTTGAAAATTTATCAAATTTTCCAATAAAGGTATTTCATTACAAAGACTCAGATGATATATGGTTTTATTTTAGAACTGAAGCTGGAAAATATAAATTTAGGTCTCTCTTGAAAAACAAAGAAATCAGTGGTCTTTTTGATAGACCATTAAATCTAAATAACTACGCAAAGACAATAGGCTTTGCAATACTAAAGACTAACGGAAAATATGGATTATTGGATTTAACAACTATGAGCTGGAGATTAAAACCAAAAAAGAAAAATGATTTTGTGTCATTAAATTATTCATCTTCTGAAGTACTATCTGAAAACTATATAAACGATAGGAATAATATTAATTTTAATAAAGAAATTCCGATTGAAATAATAAAACAGAATAGATTGAAATCAAATGTTTACATTCAAAATTCCAAAAGAGAGTTTTACAATTTAAAGAGAAAGATAATCAAACCAAAAAAATAAATACTATCGCTAACAAGGTATAAAAATAATAATGGTTTAATTGCTAAAACGAAGATGGATTTTATAAACTCAAACGATAGTAGCGAACTGAAAAGCAAATGTATAAATCCGCTACTAATCATACACAAGACCGTTGGTGGTAATTTGGGAAGAGTTGTGTTCCAAATAAAACTTCATTCATTAATAACAATAAAAGTAAAACAAATGACATTAAGATTAATATTACTTTTTATTTTCATTCTTCCTTTAAAAATTAATGCTCAAGCGGAGTCAAAAAACATTGACCAATTTGTAAATAAACTAAATAATAAAGTCCCGAAACTACTAAACGACTTTAATGTTCCAGGGGCAGCAATTGCTATTATAGAAAATGGTAAAATAATCCTAAAGAAAGGTTATGGCTGTTCTAATATTGACAATAAAACCAAAGTTAATATTACTACTGGTTTTAATATTGGGTCTATTTCCAAAACTGTTACTGCATGGGGCATCATGAAACTAGTTCAAGAAGGTAAAATTGACCTTGATGCGCCTGCTGAAAAATATCTTACTAGGTGGCATTTACCAGAATCAGAGTTTGATTCAAATAAAGTTACCATAAGAAGAATCCTAAGTCATACTGCTGGATTATCGCTACACGGATACCCAGGATGGTCACCAAAAGACAAATTACCCACCATTGAAGAATCTTTAAATGGCAAAAACAATGGACCTGGACGTGTGGAAATTATCATGGAACCTGGAACAAAATGGAAATATTCTGGAGGAGGCTATTCAATTCTTCAGCTCATAATTGAGGAAGTTACCAAACAAAAATTTGAAGATTACATGCTAAAAGAAATACTTCAACCTTTAGGCATGAAAAATACTAGTTTTACTATTGATGATAAGATAATGAGTATATCGTCCCGAGAATATGATATGTTTGGAGAAGAAATCGATTTTGAACTTTTTACAGCGAAAGCAGCTGCGGGTTTACATACAAATATCGAAGATTTTACAAAATTTGCATTAGCAAGCCTATATAAAAATAAACAATATTCTCAAAATATTCTATCAGCTAATTATCTAGAACAGATGATGCTACCAGCTCCTGCTTCAAATGGTAGCTATGGTTTAGGGTATCAAGTAGAATCAATGCCAAAGCATTCAATGGTTTTATATGGTCACGGAGGTGCTAATACTGGTTGGCAAGCTTTATTTATGGTTAATCCTGCTACTGATGATGGTTTTGTCATGTTCACTAACGGGGGTTCTGGAGGTAAGGTCTATGGGCAAATAATTTGCGAATGGATGAACTGGGTAACTAATGAAGAATCATTAGACAATTGCGCAGTCTTACCTTCTATAGCGAATAAAATAAAAAAAATAATAGATATCAATGGTGTCAAAGATATTCAGAAACAATACTTCGAATTAAAAAATAACCAATCAGGTAAATACAGCATTTCAGAGGAGCAATTAAACGAATTAGGATATTATTATTTAAGTAAAGAGAATATTGACTTCTCACTCGCTGTGTTTGAAATATATGTCGCAGCATTCCCCAATTCTTCCAATGCGTATGATAGCTATGGTGAAGCTCTTTTAAAAAAAGGTGAAAAGAAAAAAGCAATTGAAAATTATAAAAAATCTATAAAACTAAATCCTGAGAATAATAATGGATTACAAGTATTAAAAGGATTAGGAATAACTCTAGAAAATGTAAAACAATAAAAAAACTACCACCAACAAAGTACTGTGTTAAAAAATAAGTAAAATCTCATTAATTTTTCACTAACGTACTTTTATATTCTTTATCAAATATTAACCCTGATTTAGTAATAGCAAAGGCTTGTTTTAATAACTTATTACAAACCGCTATTAAGGCTAGTTTTTTGCTTTTTCCTTTGGCTACTAATCGCTCATAAATAGCATTCAGACAAAACCTCACGTTTTTCAGCCTTGCTACTTACTAATACTTCAATAAGCCTGTCCTAAGCGTAGCCGATGGATTACGACTGCGCATAAGAAACTTGCACCATGTAGATTAATTATTTACCTTTCCGCAAATAAAAAGACGCTCATGCTGGGCACAAACAACACCTATAATTAATAAGGGTTTTAGTGCTTAATCCAAAGTTTAGAACTTTTAACCAAGTCCGCAAAATCTTTTGATTTGGCTTTAGAACAAAAAAGATAAAACAAAATAAAAAGTTTTGGTTAAGTGCTTAATCGCAAATTAATTTCTTTTAATTCCCGTACTAATCATAGCCAAGACGTTGGTAACAATACGATATTATTCTCTAAACTCAATTTCCTAAAGCTAAATACTAATTATTTTATGAAACGTTATTTACGAATTTTAAAGCCTACAAAGGTTTACAGCAGGCACGAATTATCTTCAAGTCATTTAACAACATTAGAACCAGATACTATAATTTCTTTTAATAGAGAAAAAAGAAGAGATAAAGTAAACTGGATGGAAATTTACATTGAAGATAAAAAAGAAGCATATATAAAAAAGGACCACGATAATTTTTATAAATGTCAAAATGTAATACTGGATGATGATTCGGTTCAAGGCTTTAGTGTTATTTATAAAACAAGTAAAAAACCATTATTTGATTCCCTTTTTCACCAAAAAGACACTCTAACTGAAATAGAAAATATAGGTATTATCAAAGCTGAAAGTATTGAAGATGCTAAGGAAGGTAAAAAAATAGATATTCAATTAGCATATAATAAAGATTTGATACAAGTGGATCCTTTCGTTCTAAAAAAGAAAGAGCATTTTTATATAATTAATAATGTCTTTGGTAAAAAATATATTTTTATAGAAATCGATAATCTTAAAGGCAAAAAAGGTTTTATACTAAAAAAAACTAATTATACAAAAAAAGGAGACGAATGGATGAAACCAGTTATTGTTATAATAATGATTCTAGTTGTTGGTGGATTGATTTTAATTGGCTTATCTGCTGGCTGGCTTGCTATTAGTGGCTTAATGCTTATTCCCGCTGTTATTGTTGCTATTGTTGCTATTGTCGTGTTACAAATAATATTAATGATAATAAAAGGCATTTTTAATATCATTAGAAAACGTTTTTAAATTTATATCAAAATGATCAAGAATTATGAATTGATTTCAAACTAACACAAAGCACTATTAACAATCGAATATACGACTCCGACTAAAATAGCCGGAGTGCGCCTCTCACACCACACGTACGTAACTACGTTGGTCCTTTCGTCCCTATTGCTACTAGCAATACAACTCAGGAACGTATACGGCGGTTAACCAAATGGAAGTTCGCGTATTATTAATATAATCTAACAAAGGCTTATACCCTTTTCGATTAAGCCTAGAAATTGTGATAGCAGGCTCTAAAATAAGATTTTAAACCACTCCACAACCTCCCATCCTGGTTCTATTCCAAGCATAAGCTTGTCCTGGCTCTATACCTAACTGAATCAGATTTTTACGCTTAACTTTTAGATACATTTTTTTTAAAAATATCTCATGTTAATACAAATGAATATAAACAAGAACCCGAAGTATTAAAATCCGAGTGTGTTTTTTTTACTAAATTAGCTTCTTAAACCTCAAAAAACACAATGGGAAAATATATAATTTGTTTCGAAAACTTTTCGTCCGGAGAAAAGAAAATAGATACGACAGTTTCTTCTAGCTTAGAAGTAATGGAACTATACAAAAGTATTAATTGGTTTAACCTATTAACTAAAGCTACAGATGCAAACCAAAACGACTCTGATATAGTTGATGACAACTCTTGGAATTTTTCGGTTACATTTAAAAACAACAAAAAAGAATCTATTATTCATATTCATCCACACCTTTACCCTAGTAAATCTGTACAACCAGAAGCAATTAAACTGGTGTTAGAATTTATGTCATCTAAAATAGTGCCTACTTCAAAATTTAGTCAGCTTTTTGGAGGTTCTAAAGAAAAAGCTGTTGAAGAAAATAAAACTGCAGCTACAGGTGTTTTGCAAGAAGAGACAGTAACCCACCTAACTAATTTCTTAGACAATAACCACACAGATTTACAAAGATTTAATCATCTTTCGACAGATACAATTATTGACGAAAGCTATACTGTATATTAATTCAGAATCTATACAGATGATCTTACCAAAATGTAAGCATATTTAACGGCTAAATACAATGTTTTTATAGTAGTCAAAAAATCTAGAACGCTTATTTCTCTAGATTTTTTTGAAGGTTAACTTGTTAGCATTGCTTATAAAATGTACTCAAACGCAATAAATAGCACCTATTTTAATTACAACTTTATATCGAAATATGACGTGATTTGACTTACGAAGCACTTACTCGAATGTTAAATTTTAAGCGTTGAAAGCGATTAAAAATATATTACCAAAATACTATTGAATATTAATTAAACCGCACTGTAAAGAAACGAATCTATAAATTCACTCCATCAATTTACTTCCAAATACCCGATTTAATATAACCAAAAATGCCTAATGTCAGCATAAAAATAAAAAACACAAGAATCCCTGAAATAAAAATAGGCATTTCATTTCCGTAAAACAGTGCATAAATAAGTAATGCATCAAAACCAATCATTATAAGCGGAAGAAAAAACTTAAGACCAACCACTTTTATAACTTCTAAATAACCACTCATATTTATTCCCCCTGCATAAAGAATAATGCCCGTAAATGAGAATATAAAAATCACTCCAAAAAGTATGGCTGCTGCAAGTTCTAATGCCAAAATAAACCCAAGCGGAATGAGTTTTCCTGTGTCTTCATTATAGTTTATATAATAACTATTTTGCAAACTTCCAGAAGAGAAACTTAGTTCTTCAATGACTGTAGCTCCTGATTGCGTTGTAAAAGTAACTATCGGAGAATACATCGTACCATCTTCTGTAGATTTTGAAACAGAATCAATAACTTCTGCTGTATAGTTTGTCCCAAACGGAATGGCATAAAGATCTTTAATAGCGGTCGATATTAAAAAGAAAACCAATACTGTAAACAGATTAATTGCACCAACAATCAAAGCGATATATCCAAACCCTATACAACCTGTTTTTCCTGATCGTTTCGCAATAAAGAAAGTTAATAATAGGGTTAGCGCTAAAAAACCATAGGTATAATTAACGGGTATTACTTGGTATAAAAAAAAATTCATTTTGGTTGTTTTAACAAAAATACGTCTTGCAATATTACAAAGAAAAAATTGTAGAAACAGACGACTTTACCCAATTAATAGTGTTGCACTATTAGAAGGAATCCCAAATATAGTTTTGCTTATTATGATAATATTATTTGAACATATAGAAACTATTAGACTAATCGCATTACCGCTAATGACGCATTATCCTTCACACTTTTAAACATCCACTATTAATGTTGTAAAAAATAAACCGCTTAAAGTGAAGCTATTAGAACACGTAGGGCTAAATAAGATCACTATGCTAACTAATATAACAACAAAATAAAAAGGGCTCCTTATAGTAAAGAGCCCTTTTTAATTAGTAGTATCTTAGTCTTTAATTTTCATAAGCTCCCATATTCCAAAGCCCTGTATCAGGTCTAGTAACTTGATTTATATCAACTCTTATATCTAGACCATATAAAGTCTCAAAAAGAGCATATACATCAACTGTTAAATCAATTGCGGATAAACCACTACCAACAGCCGAACTAGCCGATTGTAATGAAAAATCATCTGAACTAGTATCTACAAACAAAGGTGCGGCACTAATACAACCTTCTCCTTTACTAAAAGCGGCTTGAAAACTCTCAAGATTATGTGTAACTCCATTACTCCATCTAATTTTAGCTTCCGCATCAAAGTGGTTATTTCTAAGTGTAGATAACGTTCCTGTCTGATAACTATCCTCAAGCATAATATCAAAGTCTCTAGTATTAGAAATAACGTTATTTTCCATAATCATAGTAGAATTATAGTATCCATTTCCAATTGCAATATCACTATCTACAATGGTGTTATTAATAATATATCTTGGTGTAGCACCATTATTAATCTCAATCCCTAAACCTTCTGTTGCTCCATTATAAGCCGTACCAGTTATAGTGACATCTTTGATTAAATTACCAATAATAAAAACACTTTGACCAATAGATCCCGCACCTCCATTATCACTTGCGCCACGAATACCTGTATATACATTTGAAATTTGATTAAAAAGAATCCAAACACGATCAGGGGCATATTGGAAACCAATACCTTTAGATGGTGACCAAGGTGTGTCAATAATATCATGAACATTATTCTCACTAATAATAATATCTAAAGCATATTTTATACCAATACCGGCCTGCGCAATATTATGGATATGATTACGTCCTATATAAATATGATGCGTAGTTGCTTGACGATCTATAGAACCCGCTTCGACTTGAAGTCCTGCAGACGAGTCACTAAATTCATTATCTACCACCCACATATTGCTTGTGTAACTTTGAATAGAACATCCTCTAGCATCAATATCAACTTCCGAATCAAGCGGTCCAATTCTATGTGCTTTATTGTTATAAATAATAATATCGCTTGCTGGATCGTCAACTAAACCAACAGTACTTATCAAAATACCACCAGCAACATCAACCTCGCCTTTCATTTCACTATTTCTAATTAAGATATGATCGACTTGAGATCCTGAAACATAAGATCCTAGTTGCACACGACCATTAGAGTGAAAATAAAAATTATCCAAATACACATAACTTCCTGAAACTAGTAGTTTGTTACCTGTAATTTCGGCTCTATCATCTGCATCACCAACAATCCAAGTAGGACCACTAACACCAGCAACCCATGCATCTCCAGTACCTTCTCCCCTAAGTTTAATGTCATTTTGCACATAATTATAATTCCCCTTAACTACAACATAGGATCCTGCCGGAACAGGAAAAGGAATTGTTTTACGTGGCGTACTTGGCGTACCATAGGTATTATCCGTATCAGAGCCAACAGAATACTCTACAAAATAATAACCTGTTAGTTCTGTCTCCCATTCACTAGGTCGCTCTGGACTCTCAATATCTGGAGAAATCCAAGCATTAGGAATCCCTATAGGGGGCACATAATCACCTTCCACCTCAGAATTAGGTAACTCCTCAGTGTTAGAGTTATTAATATCATCATCACTACAACTCGTGACAACAATAAATAGTAAACAAATTGACAACAAAACTCTTTTCATACTTATTATTTTATTAATTAAGATAAATTTTAAAATTACTACTCTAACACACAAACCTAAATCGAATGTTTTTCAATAATTTATTTCTCCTCTAATGTATGCAATACAAAGCTCTAATAACCTATAAAATGAATTTAATTCTATGAACAAAAAAAACTTCAGTTTTCACTGAAGCTTTTTTACAAATTATTTTATTTTTTAATTTCCTTCTATACGTTCAATCTTAGCACCAATAGCTTGTAAACGCTCTACAATTTTTTGATAACCTCTATCTATTTGTTCAATATTATGAATTGTTGACGTTCCTTTTGCCGATAATGCAGCGATTAATAAAGAGATTCCTGCTCTAATATCTGGTGATACCATGGTTGTCGCTTTTAATTGCGAGTTAAAATCATGCCCCATAACGGTTGCTCTGTGTGGATCGCACAATATAATTTTTGCTCCCATATCAATAAGTTTATCGACAAAAAACAAACGACTTTCAAACATTTTTTGATGCACTAGCACTTCTCCTTTTGCTTGTGTGGCTACTACTAAGACAATACTTAATAAATCTGGAGTAAAACCAGGCCAAGGCGCATCTGCAATAGTTAAAATAGAACCATCAATATAGTTTTGAATTTCGTAACCATCTTTATGTGCAGGAATATGGATATCATCACCTTGTCTTTCGACAGTAATTCCTATTTTTCTAAACACATCTGGTATTTGACCTAAATCATCCCAGCTTACGTTTTTAATGGTTAATTCACTTTTTGTCATAGCAGCCAAACCAATCCAACTACCAATTTCAATCATATCAGGTAGCATCGTGTGCTCCGTTCCTCCTAAACTATCAACACCTTCAATAGTTAGTAGGTTAGATCCAACACCAGTAATTTTCGCCCCCATTCTATTCAGCATTTTACATAATTGCTGTAAATAAGGTTCGCAAGCGGCATTATATATTGTTGTTGTTCCTTCTGCCATAACAGCAGCCATTACAATATTAGCCGTACCTGTTACAGACGCTTCATCTAAAAGCATATCTGTTCCAACAAGCTTATCAGCCTCTACACCATAAAAATAATCTTCACGATTATATCTAAACTTAGCCCCTAATTTTATAAAGCCTTCAAAGTGTGTATCTAAACGACGACGTCCAATTTTATCTCCTCCTGGCTTTGGGATGTACCCTTTACCAAAACGCGCTAATAATGGTCCCACCATCATAATAGATCCTCTTAGCCCACTACCCTCTTTTTTAAAATCGGCAGTTTGCATGTACTCTAAGTCAATCTCATCTGCTTGAAAAGCGTATGATTCGTCTTTTAACTTTTCAACCTTAACACCTAAATTTCCTAAAAGCGATATCAACTTGTTAATATCAATAATATCAGGAATATTATTTATGGTTACTTTTTCTGGAGTTAATAAAACCGCACATAATATTTGTAATGCTTCGTTTTTTGCGCCCTGAGGTTGTATGTCTCCTTTAAGTTGGTGACCACCTTCAATTTTAAATGTTCCCATAAATAGTATTAGTATCGTTTTCTGTTTCGGTTTAGAGTATTATTTTTTTTGTGATTTGGCACTTTTTTGTGACTAGAAGTGGTCGAATATTTTTTACCACTTGAAGCTTTCATTAAGCGTCCAGAATCGGTCAGTGCTTCTTCACTACCTTTTAGGTTTATTTTACCATCAGATAATTCAAACAAATGAATAAAAATCACGCTGTCTTCCACCGTATCTTTATTCCAATTTAAAAAACACTTTTTCATGTGATTTGCAATCGTGTACGTCAGCGCTTCCTTCATCTCACCATCTTCCCATGTATTAGCCACATCAATCATTGTCTTTATGTTATTACCATAAAAACGATATTTGGGGAAATTTTGTGGGTATTCTAAAGGTGCTGGACGTTCTGACAGTTCTTCTTCCGAAGGTACGCCATAAGGTGAGTCCGCATCAAGCTCAAAATTAGCCATTATAAATAGCTGATCCCAAAGCTTGTGTTGGAAATCGGCAACATCACGCAAATGTGGTTGCATATTACCCATTACCGCTATAATAGATTTCGCCAATTTATTACGCTCCTCTTTGGTCTCTCTTGTTTTTGCGTAATTAATCATTTTTTGAATATGGCGTCCATACTCAGGAATAATTAAATGCTCACGCTCTGTGTTGTACTCTATGTCGTCTATCAAAATAAAAAAAGTGTAGAATTTATAAGTGTTGCATCGAAGTTTCTAATGCTTGTGCAAAATACAAAAAAAAACTAAAGACTAATCACGCCTTCTACTTTTTCTGTAACTTCTAAATATTTTTCTACAACATGATCCGGATTATTCATTATAACTCTAATAGATACACTTGTATATTTACCGTTACTAGATTCTTTTGTTCTAATTACAGATCCCATATTATCAAAAATAGCTTCGACTTCTGCCATTTTTTCTAAATCAGAGATTATAATAAATTTATATAAATATTCACTGGGCCACGTTGATGTGTCCAATAATTGTTCTTTTAATTTTGCGTAAAATTCTTCTGGATTTGGTGTCTTATTCATGCCTATTTTATAAACAACAAATATACCATTTTGTTTATATTTTTTTTTAATGAATTAATTTCGGATTTTTACACATAAATTAATTTCAATTGAAAGCAAAAAAAATAGTTATTACCGGAGGCCCAAGTACAGGAAAGTCAGCAATTATTGACGAATTAACAAAACGAGGCTACACCTGCTACGAAGAAATATCTCGTCAAGTCACACTTGAAGCAAGAGAAAAAGGGATTGAACAAATGTTTTTGACTGAACCTTTATTATTTAGTGAGTTATTATTAAAAGGAAGAGAACAACAGTACGTAGACGCTGTTAATAGTACTAGCGAGTTTGTGTTTTTGGACAGAGGTGTACCTGACGTTGTGGCATACATGGACTATGCTAAGGAAGACTATCCTGAAAAATTTACTAAATCCTGTATTGACAACACTTACGACTACGTCTTTATTTTAGCCCCATGGCAAGAAATTTATAAAAGTGATGCCGTACGTTATGAAAGCTTTGAACAAGCTAAAATTATACATCAAAATCTATTAAAAAGTTACGAAAAATACGATTATAACTTGCAAGATGTTCCTTTTGGTAGTATTGAGACTAGAGCGCAACATATATTAGACGTGGTTAAAGCCTTATAATGACGCACCCCATAAACATATTAGAACGTTATTGGAAATTTACAGCGTTTAGACCTCTGCAAGAAGAGATTATAAATGCGGTGATTGATAACGAAGATACGTTTGCTTTACTACCCACTGGTGGTGGTAAAAGTGTGTGTTTTCAAATTCCTGCTTTAGCTAAAGAAGGCATTTGCATTGTTATATCACCATTAGTTGCATTAATGAAAGACCAAGTTAGTGCGCTTCAAAATAAAGGAATAAAAGCATTGGCTTTAACCAGTGGTATTCCAAATAGGGAAATTGATACCCTTTTAGACAATTGTATTTACGGAAATTATAAATTTTTATACCTGTCGCCAGAACGGTTGCAGCAAGAGCTAGTACAAGATCGTATTAGACAAATGAATGTTAACCTTATTGCAGTGGATGAAGCCCACTGTATTAGTCAATGGGGAAACGACTTTAGACCTGCTTATAAAAATATAAATATCTTACGTCAATTACATCCAACAGTTAATGTCATAGCCTTAACTGCTAGTGCCACGCCAGAAGTTGTTCAGGATATTATAACAGAACTTGATTTTATTAGTCCTAAGGTTTTTAAGCAGTCCTTTTATAGACCTAATATCGCGTATATGGTCTTTACTGAAGAGGACAAATACTTTAGATTAGAAGCTATATTAAAAAAAAATCCACAACCCTCTATTATTTATGTTAGAAATAGACGGCTGACACTTGAAATCACACAATATTTAGAACAAAAAAATATTACTAGCACCTATTATCACGGTGGATTAAATAATAAGATTAAAGATGACCATTTAAATGATTGGATAAATAACAAAAAGCAAGTTATGGTAGCCACCAATGCTTTTGGAATGGGAATTGATAAATCTGATGTGAAAACGGTCATACATATTAACTTACCAGATAGTATAGAAAGTTACTTTCAAGAAGCTGGACGTGCTGGACGTGATGAAAATAAAGCCTATGCTGTTATTTTAAAAAACAAAAATGACGATAATGCATTACACAATCAATTTTTAAAAGTTTTACCAACGGTAGACTATGTCAAAATAGTGTATAGAAAACTATGTAGTTATTTTCAAGTCTCTTATGGCGAAGGCGCTTATCAAACCTTTGATTTTAATTTCAATGAATTTTGTAAAACCTATAAGTTTAATACCGTTACGACTTACAATACATTAAACATTTTAGACAATAACAGTATTATTACCTTAAGCAAACAGTTTAACAAGCGTATTGAAGTCCAATTTTTAGTATCCAGCAATGCGTTATTTAAATATTTAGAATCTCATAAAGATTTTGAAATCGTAATAAAATCGGTCTTAAGAACATACGGTGGGATTTTTGAACACAGCACAAAAATAAATAGTACATTAATTTCTGATAAAGCTTCCGTAAAGGAATTTAGATTAATCTCCATTTTAGAGCAATTAGAAAAAGACGAAATCATCTCTCTTATATCTAATAAAACGGATGCACAGATTACATTTATTGAACCTCGCGAGGACGAAAAAACAATAAACCGTATCGCGACTATTATAAAACAACAAAACACGTTAAAACAAAAACAAGTCAAAGCTGTCTTAGATTACGTTAATAATGATCAAATTTGCAAAAGCATACAATTGCTAACTTACTTTGGCGAAAAGGATGTCAATGTTTGTGGGATTTGTAGTGTTTGTGTTTCCGCGAAAGCGAAACCTAAAACAGATTATAAAACCGTAAAAAACAAGATAATTGAAACCTTAGAGTTTGGTGCAAAAAACTCTAAAGATTTATTTAAAGTATTACCGTTTACTGAGATTGATATCAATAACACCTTAAAAACCCTATTGGAAGATGACATAATAGTGATCACAAACACCAATAGCTACAAATTAAAACACATATGAATAAAGCTATAAAGATTGTATTTATGGGAACGCCAGATTTTGCTGTAACCACCCTAAAAACTATTTTAGATCACAAGTATAATGTCGTTGGTGTTATTACCGCTCCAGATAAACCAGCAGGACGTGGTCGTAAATTAAACGAATCTGCGGTAAAAGTATTTGCCAAAGACAAAGGTTTAAATATACTACAGCCAACCAATTTAAAAAATCCTGATTTTTTAGAAGACTTAAAAGCACTTGAAGCAGACCTTCAAATTATTGTCGCTTTTAGAATGTTACCTAAATTGGTTTGGGACATGCCTAAACATGGTACTTTTAACCTTCATGCCTCTTTATTACCCAACTACCGTGGTGCTGCTCCGATTAACTGGGCTATTATTAATGGTGAAACAAAAACAGGGGTCTCTACTTTTTTTATTGATGAAAGAATTGATACCGGTGAAATGATTTTACAACAAGACATTGCTATAGATCCTTCTGAAAACGCGGGAAGTTTACATGACAAATTAATGACTATTGGAAGTGACCTAGTTATAGACACCATTAAACTTATTGAAACAGGCGCTGTTAAAACAACACCTCAGCCAGAAGATGCCGTAATTAGAACAGCTTATAAGTTGGACAGAGACAATTGCAAAATAGATTTTTCTGACACTATCGATAATATATACAACAAAATCAGAGGTTTAAGCCCGTATCCAGCTGCTTGGTGCGAATTAGTTAATAATAACGACGTCTTAGATATCAAAATTTATAAAGCTGAAAAAGAAATAGACACACACACCTTAGAAACAGGAACAATTATTAGTGACAAATCAACACTTAAGGTTGCTGTAAAAGAAGGCTTTATAAAAATATTAGATTTAAAACTACCAGGAAAACGCAACATGGATGTTAAATCACTTTTAAACGGTTATCGTTTTGAAGAAGATGCAAAACTGCGCTAAACCCTTATTATCATTGATATTGTTATAAAACACTAAAAAAGAGTCCTCTTTATTAACAAATGCCGAAAGTTATTAACAAATCAACGCATTTCCCTTGCTATTACTTGCATAGTAGCATAATCCGTATAAATTTGTAAAAGGATTTAACAAAAACTGTTAATCAACAATTTATTAATAATAAAAATTAAAATTATGAACAAAACAGATTTAATCGATGCTATGGCAGAACACGCAGGAATTACTAAAGCAGCTTCAAAGAAAGCTTTAGAATGTGCGTTAACTGAAATCGAAGGAGCTTTACAAAAAGGTGATAGAGTTTCTTTAGTAGGTTTTGGTTCTTGGTCAGTATCTAAAAGAGCTGCTAGAGACGGAAGAAATCCACAAACTGGAAAAACTATTCAGATTAAAGCTAAAAACGTTGTTAAGTTTAAAGCTGGTTCTGATTTAGCAAATGCTGTTAACTAGTATTTGTTTAAGATATTTTAAAAAAGCCTTCAGTAATGAAGGCTTTTTTTATTTTATATCACTGATAATATTGTTTTTTAACAAAATTAATGCTACATTTAAAAAACAAATCCTTTTAAAAATGACTACAACCAAACCACAAAAAGGTGACTTGTTAATTGCTGAGCCTTCCATTATAGGAGATATGTCTTTTAATAGATCCATAGTACTTTTAACAGATTATAATAAAGAAGGCGCTATTGGTTTTATATTAAACAAGCCCTTAAATTACAATATTAGTGACCTAATCCCAGAATTAGACGCGTCTTTTAAAGTCTATAATGGCGGCCCTGTTGAACAGGATAACCTTTATTTTATACATAAACGCCCTGATTTAATACCAAATAGCGTCGAAATTTCTTTAGGGATATTTTGGGGTGGTGATTTTAGTGTCGTTGCCAAGCTTATAGCAGAGCAAAAAATAACAGCAAAAGATATTAAATTCTTTTTAGGCTATTCAGGATGGGATAGCAACCAATTAGAAACGGAGTTAAAATCTAACGCCTGGGTGGTTACTAAAAACACCTATAAGAAAGATATCATAGAAAAAAGTTATGAAAGTTTCTGGAAAGATAAAATGGTAGAACTTGGTGGAGATTATTCTATCTGGTCTAATGCACCAGAAAACCCAAGTTACAATTAGCCTAATCTTACTTTTACATTCAATTTTTGCAATAACATTTTTGAGACTTCATTTTTAAACTGTTTTTTTCTATACTTAGTTATAGGTTGTATTCCTTTTATAACATTGGTTGTAAATAACTCGTCTGCTTTTTGCAACTCAAAAGGAGAGATGGATGTTTCTTCTAAGTTATATTCCGGAATTAGCTTAATGATTTCTAGTAATTGCTTTCTTAAAACTCCCTTTAAACACCCATCTGATAAAGGAGGCGTTTTTATAGTGTTTCCTTTTACTAAAAACAAATTACCACTTAAGGCCTCAACAACACTTTTGTTTGTGTTAATAAGTAAGCAGCTATCTAACTTATTTTCCTTAGCATAAATACTACCAATAACGTTTACTACTTTATTGTTAGTTTTAAGAGTGGATATTAAACTTGGCGATAAGTAATGGTCTTTATATAAATCTACTTCGTATTTAGTTTCATTTAAAAGATAAAAATCTGCATCGATTGTCTTAACGCTAATCATAAAATTAACATCATTAGACTCCGGTAAATACAAACCACCTTCTACTCTATCAATTTGTATTTTAACACGCGCTGACTGCTCTAATAGATTATTAGCATCTAAGGTTTGCTTTATCTGCTCCTCAATATACTCCATTGTAAAGTTCATAGGTATTTCCATACGTAAAATACGCATCGAAGCCATTAACCTAAAATAATGATCTTCAAAAAACAATAACTTACCATGTACTGCTTTTATAGTTTCAAAAAGCCCATCGCCGTAAGAATAGCCACGATTATTATTAGAAATTACTATATTATTTTCTTGAAGTTTACCGTTAAAATTTATCATAAAAAAAGTCCCATTTTTCAATGGGACAAATATACTTTAAATGTATTTATTTTTAAGCAGAACCTATGACTTGTTTTAAATCAGAAATCTGATTAGTCCAAAGCATTTTAGCTTCTTCCACCTCATCTTCTTCAGCAAAATCTGTAATAATAATGGACACATCCTTAGTGATCTCGTCTACTTGTATCTTAATTTCAAAAAAATATGGAGCCTCTTCATCTACCAACCATTTAAATTTAATACGCTCTCCTGATTTTTTAGTCAGTAATTTAGCTTGTTCCTCAGAACCGTCCCAGATAAACTTGAACAACTCTCCTCTAGAATTCACATTATCTGCAAACCATTCTGATAACCCTGAAGGCGTAGAAATATATTGGTATAGTAATGATGGAGACGCGTGAACAACAAACTCCATTTCGTACTTAATTTTATCTTCCATTTAATTCTAATCTTGTTATTTTTATAATGTTCAATATATACATTAATTAATAAGTTTAGAAAAAAAATTAAATAAAAATTTTTATTTACAAAATTGTTTGTCAACTCTAATATTGTTTATATATTTGCACTCTCAAAATTATGGCGAGGTAGCTCAGTTGGTTAGAGCGTTGGATTCATAACCCAGAGGTCACGGGATCGTGCCCCGTTCTCGCTACTAAAAAAGACTTACAATTGTAAGTCTTTTTTTTTGCTTAAACTCGACTCTCCTTATCTACACAATACACTGTATATCATAAGACTATATTTAAAAAAACATTTTTGAAGTCTTTTTATTTAATTTGATCCGTGTATTATTATTTACAAAACGAAACGTCTACACCTAAATTACCAGTCTAAAACATTAATTACACACGACATTTTTTTTACATAAAATGGGATATATAAAAAAAAACCGAAACGTTAGTTTTGGCTTTTTTTTGTCCTGTATAAATAAAATATGCTATTTCAACATAGAAATCATAGTCTCTAGGTCCACCGTATCTTGAGTTCCTGACACCATATTTTTTAAAGTGAATTGATTATTATTTAATTCTTCCTCTCCTACTAAAACAACAAATGGGATATTACGCTTGTTAGCATAATTCATTTGTTTCTTCATGTGCTTACCGTTTGTAATTTTATCAGGGTACAATTCGGCATTTATTCCTGCTTCTCTTAATGCCTTTACAGCTTTCAAACAGAACAACGCTTCGGTATCTCCAAAGTTGACACATAAGACTTCTGTCGATTTTGTAATTGTCTCAGGAAATAAACCTAACTCTTCCAAAACTAAATAAATACGATCTAAACCAAAGCTAATTCCGACACCACTAACATTTTTAAGTCCAAAAATCCCCGTTAAGTCATCATAGCGACCACCGCCTCCAATAGATCCCATAGCGACACCTTCTGGTGCAGACACTTCAAAAATAGCACCTGTATAATAATTTAAGCCTCTTGCCAAGGTAACGTCTAATTGTAACTTAGCTGATTTTAAGCCTAAAGTAGAAATTGCGGTATTAATAAAATCTAATTCTTCAATCCCTTTTTGTCCTTCTTCAGACGTGGATAAGATAGATTTCAAACTCTCTATTTGCGTACCAAAATCACCTGTTAAAGTAAACAACGGTTGTAATTTAGCAATCCCTTCTTCAGAAATACCTTTACCAAGCATTTCTTCTTTAACCTTCTCTTCCCCTATTTTATCTAATTTATCTAACGCTACAGTAAAATCAATTAGCTTATCACTTGCTCCAATAACCTCAGCAATACCAGATAAGATTTTACGGTTATTAATTTTAATAGTTGCACCTTCTAGTTTTAAAGCCGTAAATACTTCGTCATACAATTGCACAAACTCGACCTCCTGCCATAAACTATCACTTCCTACTACATCTGCATCACATTGATAAAACTCTCTAAAACGTCCTTTTTGAGGTCTATCTGCACGCCATACGGGTTGCATTTGATAACGCTTAAAAGGAAACTCTATATCGTTTTGATGTTGTACCACATATCTTGCAAATGGTACCGTCAAATCGTAGCGCAATGCTTTTTCTGAAATTTTAGCTGTTATTTTATTTGAATTTTTTTCCGAGTATAACGCCTCGTTTACTTTTGACAAATAATCACCAGAATTCAAAATTTTAAAAATCAAGCGATCACCTTCTTCACCATATTTACCCATCAAGGTATCCGAGTTTTCAAAACTTGGTGTTTCTATAGGTTGAAACCCAAAACGTTCAAATCTAGACTTAATTATACTAAAAATATAATTACGCTTTGCGACTTGTTCTGGATTAAAATCTCTTGTTCCTTTTGGTATGCTTGGTTTTTGTGCCATAATATTTTCTGCTAAAGCAGAATTATTTTTAATGATTACTTCTAATTTTAAAATAACACCTATCAAAGTAGGCTTGACAAAAATATATAATACTGTTGTCTTTGAAAGCTTTTAGACGATAATTTAAACTTTAAAACCGTTGTCTACAATTCTTTTTTTTACAGAAATTACAAATTGGAATGAATGGCTTTAATGCTGGATTACTGCCGATACATAAAGGTTTTAATTAATAAGTTTAGCCATATAATTATATAACTGTCCTTTTGTAATATTTGCGCCCTGCTCTATAAGTGTAAACTTATCTAAGTTTTTATCTTCTGTGTAGTCTTTTTTGGCTTGTACAAACTCGACATCATCATGCATTAAGTTTTCTCGCAACCAATTAAAACCTTCAGTAGTTGTTAAATCTTGATCTGTTTTTACTTTGATACCAATTAAATGCATATGGTCCTCATTTAAAGCAAACAAATGAATGTCTTTAGGCGAAATATGCTCTAAATACTTTGTCTGATTTAAAACACCTTCCCAAATTAAATCACTAAAAATATCCAATTCTACTTCTGCTAATTCTGGTTTATTAGCTTTTAAATTAGTCCACTCGTCTGCTGTAATAGTCTGTGTTGCTAAAAAGTTTATAAACTCTTTATGTAATTCTTCAAATTGTTCTTTTGTTAATCTAGAATACTTCATCTTCTCTATTTCTTAATGTTTAATACTTTAGCCACTTCAAAAGGTCTATCTGTTGCAAAAAGATCTATCCCTTTATCTTTCCAAATAGTGTATGGTAATTCTCCTTTTGCTTCGGCTTGTTTATCTAAGTTTCCTAAAGTCCCTAGCATTGTTTTAATACCATGTGATTGGACCGTTTTATAAAATTCAACTGGCGCTAATTTTGTACCTGTAAACGCCAACATATTTTGTGTTGGTATGTTGGAGTGTAATAGCCAATCTAATTCTTTTTGATTTCTAGCAGACACCGATAACAATAAATTTGGCGCTAATTTGTAAGCTTCAGTTGCTTGTTCCATATCATAAGTAATAATTATAGAAACATCCTCTGCCTCTACTTGTTTTACCAATGCGACGATGGCATCAAAAGACACACTTCTTTTCTTATCTAAAGTTAGTATTACATTATTCTTTATAGCCCAAAGTAACACATCCTTTAACGCTGGTATTTTAAATGTAGTTTCATTACCATAATCATCTTCAAGATTAAAAGCTTGCAGCTCTTCATATGTATATTTATTTAATTTATCTGTTCCTGTTGACGTACGTTCTAATGTATTATCATGCATCAAGACTAAAACATTGTCTCTAGTTTGCGCAATATCAATTTCGTAAATAGCAGGAATACTATCGTTAATATATTTTAAGGTCTCTAAACAGTTTTCAGGATAGTTTTTTAAGCCTTTTCCGCCTCTATGCACACTTATTATAACTTCTTGGTCTGGGGTGTATTTAAAAGCTTCAATTAAGGCCGATTGTTTTTCTGATACGACTTCTACTTCTTTAGTTTCTGTAGTCTTTGGAACTTTAGACGGCTGCTTCTTGCAAGACACAAGTCCTATTAAAAGTAATACTAAATATAAATGTTTCATGGCTTGATTTCCGCGAAAGCGGTTTAATAAAAAATTAATACAAAAATGTTTTAAGTCTAAAAGTAAGTTGAAAAAAAAATGCGCTCCTTTTAGGGAGCGCAAATTTAAAAAATATCTATGACGTATGGACTAGAAAATGTATCTAACTCCAAATTGTGCTTGCCATCTTGATAATAAGCTTGTGTTGTAAGTAAACGTTTCTTGCACATCTCCAGTAAACTCATAAGTAGGTGTTCCATTAGCATCTAAGATTACGACACCATAATCATCACTTAACAATCCTATTGGCTGTACACTTGCTGGTTGTTGTACTACCCCCCAATCACTATTTAATAAGTTCCCAACATTTAATATATCAACACTAAATTGTATTGTATTAGTTTTACCACCACCTACATTAAACTTATAGTCCTGTAATAATTTAAGATCCCAACGCCCTCTCCAAGGCGCTAAAGCACCGTAACGCTCTACATAGTCCCCACGACGATCACTTAAATAATCATCTTGTTGGATAAAAGATTCAAAAGCCTCTGCTTGTCCTGCTCCCGTAAATTGCATCTCTTGTACTTCTGCAGTCGTAGGCACGTAAAGTAAATCGTTTAAGACAGAACCGTCCCCGTTTAAATCTCCACCGTACGTATAGTTAAAACGTCCACCTTGCGCATACTCAAAGAATGTAGATATTGTAGTTGCCCATTTATCTTTACCATAAGTGAATTTTTTACTAGCAACACCAATAAAACGGTGTGTGTCCCCATACTTAGAATCTGATAACACATCATTATTTGCATTACCAACTACGGGATTAAAATTAAAAGCATCTCCTGTGATTTCTGCTTCAATAGAATTAACATCTTTAGAATCTAAATAGTTATAAGCTACACTGGTATATAAGCCATTATCAAATGTTTTTTGAGCTTTAGCTGTAAAGTTCCAAACACGACCTTTGTTTGAGTTTGTAAAAACATAGGCATTATTACTTAATTTATCTCCTAACGTATAGATTGCTCTAGTATCTCCTGGTGCATTTAAAATTCCTGAAGGATTACGTAAGCCCCAGTTTTGTACATGCGCGCCATTAATATCTTTTGTATAAGAGATATCCCCTGTTGCCACTATACCATTATCAAATCGGTAATCTGTTCCAATATTTGTTCTCCATACTTGAGGAAATTTAAAATTTGGATCTACTACTTGATAATAGGATGCTTCTGGATTAGCTATTTGGTTACCTAACCATACAAATGGTAAACGACCTGTAAATAAACCTGTTCCTCCACGCACTTGAAAACTATTATCTCCTTTTACATCATAATTAAACCCTACTCTTGGCGAGATTAACACTTTATTTGATGGCATTTTAGTGTTATCTAAAAACACAGTTTCTCCTGTGTTAGGATTTACATATTCTGTATCTGGTGCATAACAACATGCTCTATCAATAACATCTTGTGCTTTTGAAGAAGAATCAAAGAACAATGGCTTATCAAATCTAACACCATATGTTAACTTAAAGTTTTCTGTAACATTCCATTCATCTTGAACATAAAATGCTAATTGACCCACATTTGTTTCAGCTAAAGTCCAACCACCAGCAACGCCAGCTCCATTTGCTGCTAAGCTTGCATTTGCAGCAGCTGCCTCGTCAAATAAGGTTTGTAATTGCCCTGAATCTGCAAAGTTCTGAAAATCTGCCATTGTTGTCGTTGGAAAAAACACCCCTTGCGCACCGTAAGCACCTAAGTTAAAAGAGTTATCAAACTGAAATTTCTCATAAGAGAAACCAATAGTATACGTATGATCACCTTCTACGTAATTAAGGTTATTTGAAAATTGAAAGACCTTTTGATCCAATGTATTATTAATAGAAAAAGGTTCATGCCCTGCAATAATATAGTTAGACCCACCATTTGTGATAGTTATGGTAGGAGCTGGTGTTGATAATGCATTTCTATAATCATCAAAATGCGTGTAACCCATTTGAAACTTATTAGTCACATTACCTGATAATGTAGAATTTAATTCTACTTGAACAGATTTTATGTTATTATTGATTTCGTAACCTGTATTTTCAAATTGTAATGTATTTGTGCTTGGACCTCTAAGCCCTAATGCAGATGGATGTGCTGGTTTTTGTTTAGACGCATTTAAGAAATTATAAATTACAGCTAAACGGTTATTATCATTTATGTTCCAATCTAATTTAAAGATACCTTTAGTCGAATTAGAGTCATAATTAAAGCCTTTATAACGTCCTGGATCATACCCTAAATCTAATAACGCATTTTGAACGATTAATAAATCAGACTCTAAAACACGTGTTTCGTTAATTGCGCCACTTCCAGTATTAGGAGCAAAACCATTGGTCCCTAAATCAGAACGTTCGTCCTTTTCAAAGTTAGCAAAGAAGAATAATTTATTTTTTACAATTGGTCCACCTATACTAACACCATATTGATTTTGCTCTAAATCTGCTTGAAAAACATCTTCGCCTTTTATCTGTCCTCCGGTCATGTCTTCGTTTCTAGTAAAACCATAAACAGTCCCATGAAATTCGTTAGTTCCACTTTTTGTAACCGCATTAACTGCTGCACCTGTAAAACCAGATAACGTAACATCATAAGGAGCTAACGATACTTGAATCTGTTCGATAGCATCTAGTGAAATTGGTTGAGAATCTGTTTGACCTCCTGGAGTTGCTGAATCCAATCCAAATGGATTATTAAAAACAGCACCATCTAGACTAAAGTTGTTAAACTGATCGTTTCTTCCTCCAAAAGAGTTTCCTGAAGCCGAAGGTTCTAATCTTGTAAAATCAGCTGCCGATCTAGAAATAGTTGGTAACGTTGTTAATTCACGTCTTCCAACACTAGTTTCTGCACCTGTTCTGTCACTACCAAAAGTCCCAGATGCTGATCCTGTAATAACAACCTCTTCTAAAGACTCTGCTGAACTATTCATCACAGCATCTAGATTTGTTGTTTTACCCAACGTTAAATATACGTTAGTAAATGTTTGCTCTTTAAATCCAACATAAGTGATAGATACCGTGTATGGCCCCCCAACTCTCATGTTTAATAAGTTATAGCGTCCATCAAAGTTTGAAATAGCACCATACTTGGTTCCTGTTGGACCATGAACTGCTAACACGTTAGCACCAAGTAATGGCACATTAGTGTCGTCTTCTACAAGACCTTTAATGTTTGACGTTGTGACTTGAGCAAAACTCAGTACAGTAAAAAACAGTAAAGTAATGATTAGATTAATTTTTTTCATTGTGTTGTGTTGTTGTTTTGGTTGTGTTAAATATTGTGTAGCTACAATATTTAACAAAAATATAACAAAAAAAGCCACTCTTTTCAGAGTGGCTTTAATTTTAAGATATAATTTATTAACGTTTTGTTAACAACAACTTAGAGTTATGCTTGAGCAATAACTTCAAATTCTAAATCTACATTTACTGATCTATGTAAACGTACAGCAGCGTTATATTTACCTAAACGCTTCACTGTTGTTACAGAGATGTATTTTTTGTCAAGTGAATGACCTGCTTTAGCTAATGCTTCAGCAACATTAATGTTGTTTACAGATCCAAATAATTTGTCTCCTTGACCAACTTTAGCTGCTATTTTTATTTCTAAAGCTTTAATAGCTTCCGCTACTACATTAGCTTCTTCCACTTCTTTAGCTTCTTTATAAGCACGTTGCTTTAAAGTTTCTTCTAATACTTTTTTAGCAGATTTTGTTGCTAAAACTGCATGACCTGTAGGGATTAAAAAGTTTCTACCATAACCGTTCTTAACCGTTACAACATCGTCTTTAAATCCTAAATTCTCAACGTCTTGTTTTAATATAAGTTCCATTGTTATGATATTTTTATTTTAATAAATCTGCTACATATGGCATTAAAGCTAAGTGACGTGCTCTTTTTACAGCTACAGACACTTTTCTTTGATACTTTAATGATGTACCTGTTAAACGTCTTGGTAAAATTTTACCTTGTGCGTTAACAAATCCTAATAACCAATCTGCATCTTTGTAATCTACGTACTTAATACCAGATTTCTTGAAACGACAATACTTTTTCTGTTTGTTAGTTTCAATATTTAAAGGAGTAAGATATCTAATTTCTCCTTCTTTTTTTCCTTTTGATTGTTGCTCTATACTTGACATAATTACGCTTTTTGTTTTAGTTTAACTCTTCTACGTTCCGCCCATGACACTGCATGTTTGTCCATAGCTACAGTTAAGTAACGCATAAAACGCTCATCACGTCTAAACTCTACTTCTAAAGGATTAATGTGTTCTCCGTCTACTTGAAATTCAAATAAATGGTAAAACCCACTTTTCTTGTTTTGGATAGGGTAAGCTAATTTCTTTAGCCCCCAATCTTCTTTTGATATCATCTTAGCTCCTCTAGTTACAAGAAATTCTTCGTATTTCTGTACTGTTTCCTTTATCTGTGTTTCAGATAAAACGGGATTTAAGATGAAAACAGCTTCATAATGATTCATAAAAATCTAATTTATTGTGTTAAAAATGAGTGCAAAAGTAATTCTTTTTATTCAATGAAACAAATACTTTTTTAAAATAATTTAGACTTTAATAGTAAGTCAAAATCAAGTGAATTTAAATGTTAATTTTTACGTTTAAGCGATGTTTTTTGGATTTTATCCGAATTTTTCGTACTATTGTCGATAACTTAACCTATAATAATACAAATACTATGATATTAAATTGTGTAGTAGTTGATGATTCAGCGATACAAAGACTTTCTATTGTAAAATTAATAGAAAACAATAATCATCTGAACTTGATTGCTGAATACAGCAGTGCGTTAGAGACTAAAAACGGATTAAACACACACAAAGTAGATCTTATCTTTTTAGATATTGAAATGCCTGTATTGAATGGTTTTGAGCTATTAGACGTACTTAATAACAAACCACAAATTGTGTTTGTCACTGGTAAAACAGAATACGCATTTAAAGCATTTAACTACGATGCTACTGATTATTTACAAAAACCTATTACAAGAGAACGTTTTAGTCAAGCGGTGGATAAAGCTGTAGAACACCATAAATTAAAACTAGATTACAATCAAGAAGAAGGAGAACATATATTTGTAAAAAGTAATCTTAAAAAACGTAAAGTTTATATTAGAGATATTAAATGGATTGAGGCCCTTGGTGACTACGTAAAATTAGTAACTGAAGATACCAGTCTTGTTGTGTTATCCACAATGAAAGCGTTTGAAAGTGAATTACCAGAAGGTAAATTTTTAAGAATCCATAAATCTTACATTGTTAACCTAGACAAAGTAGATAGATTTAACAGTAAAAATGTTGAAGTCGGTGCTTACGAAATCCCATTAAGTAGAAACAAAAAAACACAATTAGTAGACGCTTTAAATAGCATTTAAAAAAGACACTAATTTACCCCCATAAATATAAGTCCTGCTTCTTTGAAGTGGGATTTTTTGTTTCTATATTTATTTATTGTCATTAAAAAAGAAAACCAACATAATCTAAGACAATACACAGGTTCTTACAAAAAAAATAAAGTTGCATTACATCTTTTAAGCTATCTATAATTGGAAGCCGAGCCTAAACGCTAATAATTATCTACATTTATAATAACACGAACGCCCTTAAAACCTCCAATAGCTCCAAAACTAGCATTTACTTTTCTAATAGCTTCTTTTGTCTTACCTAATGGCTGTCCTTGCGGTATCTTAATCAAGATGTTTTTATGATACTGGTTACGTATTCTAGATATTGGCGGAAATTCTGGTCCTAACACATTATGCTTAAACAATTGCGTTAATGCTTTTGCTAACCAATCCGCAGCCATATCTACCTTATTATAATCACGATGTTTTAACGTGATTTTTATTAACCTGTAATACGGTGGGTATTTATAATTATAACGCTCTTCCAACTGCTCTTTAAACATACCAGCATAATCGTTAGTTGAGACTTGTTGCAATATTTTATGATATGGATTATAAGTCTGTATTAATACTTTACCCTGTTTATTGGTACGTCCTGCCCTACCCGACACCTGAAGCATTAATTGAAAACTACGTTCGTGTGCTCTAAAATCCGGGAAGTTTAGCATATTATCCGCATTCATGATACCAACCAACTTGACATTTCTAAAATCCAGTCCTTTAGTTAACATTTGCGTACCAACTAATACATCTAATTCTTGTTGCTCAAAAGCGGTTATAATCTTTTCGTAACCAAACTTACCCCGTGTCGTATCCAAATCCATACGTCCCACTTTAAGATCAGGAAACAAAAGTTTGACCTCACTTTCTATCTGCTCCGTACCAAAACCTTTAGAATCTAACCCTGGCGTACCACAAGCAAGACATTTGATAAGCATCGCACTATTATAACCACAATAATGACAACGTAATTGTTTACGGTATTGATGATACGTTAGACTAACATCACAGTTAGGACATTGCGGCGAATGTCCGCAAGTATTACACTCGACAATTGGAGAATACCCTCTTCTATTCTGAAACAAAATAACTTGGTGACCATCCGCAATAGCTTCTGTCATTTCTTCGATTAATCGATCGGAAAAATGCCCTTTCATCTTTTTACGCTTCTGTTTATCTTTGATATCAACCAACTCGATATCTGGAAGCTGCACATTATTATATCGTCTATTAATTTCGACTAAACCATACTTGTTTTCCTGAGCATTAAAGTAACTTTCTACACTAGGTGTTGCGCTACCTAATAACGTTTTTGCTTTAAAAAGCGATGCTAAAACAACTGCAGCATCTCGTGCATGATAACGTGGTGCGGGATCAAATTGCTTAAAAGAAGATTCGTGTTCTTCATCCACAATAATTAATCCTAAATCAGTAAAAGGTAAAAATATAGATGAACGCGCACCTAACACTATTTTCGCTTTCGCTGAATTATTCAATACTTGATTATAAACCTCAACACGCTCATGTGCTGAGTACTTACTATGAAACACGGCGACCTGCTCTCCAAAATAATTTTGCAAACGCGTCACTAACTGTGTCGTCAATGCAATCTCTGGAAGCAAATACAATACCTGCTGTCCTTTGGCAATTATATCCTCTATTAATTTGACATACACTTCCGTTTTACCCGAAGATGTTATACCATGTAACAATACTACATTCTGGGTTTCAAAATTGGTGTGTATCTGTTGTAAAGCTTCCGTTTGAAATTCGTTTAAAGCTTTAGAGGCTTCATTTTCTTCACCATCATAAACCACACGATCCGTTTGAATATGATAATCTTCTAAAATTCCTTTGTCAACTAACGCTTTTACTGTCGAAGAGGTCGTTTTACTTTCCGCTACTAAATCTGATACTTTAACTGGCTTTTTAGTCTTAGCCGAAATTGAAAACAAAGTCATAACAACATCACGTTGTTTTTTTGCTCTAGTGCTTAACTCGCCCAACAATTGGTTTAAAGCTTCTGGAGAGGTATAACTTTCTGTTAGCTTAACATATCTAACATATTTTGGCTTGTACTTGTCGTAGATTTCTTCATTTAAAATAATAGCTTCCTTTTCTACTAAACGTTTAACAACGGGAAGCACACTTTTCTTATCCAAAATTTTAGAAATATCTTGAATTTTAAGTGATGATTGATGCTGTAAAGCTTCATAAATTAAATACTCATCGTCTTTTAAATCGTTTATATCTAATTCTAAAGCTTCATTTTTACTAATAATGGTTTCGCTTTCAAGCAAAAAAGCATTGGGTAATCCAGCGCGCATCACTTCGCCTTCTGTGCACATATAGTATTTTGCAATCCATTGCCATAATTGCAACTGTGTAGGTGTTACTATCGGCGTATCATCTAAAATCTGATGTATCTCCTTAGCCTCGTAAATTAAAGGTTTGGTTTGATGGATAGCAGCAACAATCCCTGTATAGATTTTTGTCTTACCAAAAGGAATAGACACACGCATCCCTATCTTTAGAAAACCGCTTTCTGCTTCCGTAATACTATACGTAAAACGGTTTTCTAAAGGAATTGGAAGTATAACATCTATATAATGCAAATTGTATTTGTTGAGTAGATTATTGATTTACTGGGTTATTTTACTCTTTCCCAGTATTGCGTAGAATAGAAAAATCCGATATAACCTCTCACTTGAAGTGTTCCGTCTTCCATTACTCCTAATCGTAAATCGTAAAGCTTTCCGTTTTGTGGATCTACAACAGTACCTTCTTTATAGTATTCGTCGTCTTTAACCATGTCTTTTATAATATCTAAACCTAAAACAGGTTTATTATAATCGGCACCTTCACATTTTGCACAAAGGTTAGCGCGTTTTTTCTCATCAAAAATCTCTATGATTTTACCAAAGACTTTTCCGTCTTTTTTATAAATTTCTACAATAGATTTTTTTGCACCGGTCTCATCATCCACAGTTTTCCATTGTCCAAGAATAGTTTGTGCTCCAGCAGAAAAACTGAATAACATAATAATTACAATAAAGCTAATTTTTTTCATTTTTAAAAAGTTTTTCTAAGTTGTTTTAAAGACATGTTTAATTCGAATCCTAACAATAAGATATTCGCGTTAAGCCATAAATAAAATAATAAAATTAATAATGCACCAATAGAACCATACAGCTCATTGTATTGTGCAAAATTCTCGATATAAATACCGAATAAAAAGGACGTTAACAAAATTAAAATCGTAGTAAATAATGCCCCTACGGAGAAAAACTTAGACGACCGTCCTTCTGCTGTCCCAAAGTAATATAATACTGCGGTAGCCAAATATACCATAATAACAAAAAAACCATACTGCGCTAAAGTACTCCAAATATTAACTTGACGTCTTGCAATATAACCATGATCTGACAAATTATCAATAACATAGATATTAAAATACCCCAAAACAGCAACTGTGACTATTAATAAAAAGGATAGTATTAAAGCAATCCCTAAAGCATATAAATATTGCTTAAACCCACTACGTGTTAACTGTTGGTGATACGAGTTTTCAAAACCAGAAAACAAAGCATTAATACCATTGGCCATTAAAAAAATAGACAATAAAAACACAGAGGATAATAAACTACCGTTTTGATTACCTCCAATATTACTAAATATATTATCAGAGAAAAAATCTGATGTTGTTGGTGGTAAGATAGACTCTAAAAAGACTAAAAAGTCAGTTTGAAAATCATCTATTGGTATATGTGGTATAAAAATAATGACAAACAGCAAAAAAGGGAACAATGCCATAAAAAAGCTATATGCAATGGCACTTGCTCGAGCTGTTAAGGCACCTTTAGCTATACCTATAACGTATAACTCCACTAAATCGTATAAAGACAACCCTTCTAAACCAGGTAGTTTTACTTTACCTAATAATTTAACCAAAAGATTAACTACAGGTATTTTACTAAGCTTTTCTTCTATTGCTTGAGACATTAATTAGATAAATTGGATTACGCGATATTTTGTTTAGTATAACCTTTAAGATATATCAGTGGGTTAATCTACTGCTTTTAAACTTAAATCCATGTTATAAACAGAATGTGTTAATGCACCAGACGAAATAAAATCAACACCACACAAAGCATAGTCCCTGATGGTTTCCTCATTAATTCCTCCAGAACTTTCTGTTAAACACTGGTCTCCAATAAGTTTAACTGCTGTTTTTGTGTCTTCATAGTTAAAGTTATCGATTAATATTCTGTAGACACCCTCTGTTTTCAAAATTTCTTTAATTTCGTCTAAATCTCTAGCTTCAACAATAATTTTTAAATCACGATTGGTCTCTTTTAAATAGTGTTTTGTTTTTTCGATAGCTTTTGTAATGCCTCCCGCAAAATCAATATGATTATCCTTAAGCATTATCATATCATATAATGCAAACCTATGATTTTCTCCACCACCAATTTTAACTGCCCATTTTTCGATAGCTCTAATTCCCGGTGTTGTTTTACGTGTATCTAAAACCTTTGTTCCTGTACCTTCTAACAAATCTACAAACTGTCTCGTTTTTGTTGCAATAGCACTCATGCGTTGCATAGCATTTAACACTAAACGTTCTGCTTTTAGAATAGATTGAGATGCTCCAGTGACGTAAAAAACGATATCGCCATACTTAACTCTGCTTCCATCTTCAATAAGTGTTTCCACTTTCAGGTCTGCATCTACATAGCTAAAGACCTGCTTAGCAAACTCTACTCCTGCAATAATACCTTCGTCCTTAACTAACAACTTAGCTTTACCTTGTACCGATGCAGGAATACAAGATAATGAACTATGATCACCATCTCCAACATCTTCTCTAATAGCATTGGTAATAATTAATTCTATTTCTGTATCAAATTGCGCTTGACTTATCATTTGTATATTATTTGATGTAAAAATAAGAATACATTTTTGAATAACGATTTTGATTTATGATTTTTCAAACGAAAATATTAAGGAATCTTATATCATAAATTGTAAATTTGCCTATGACTATAAAACTTCTAGCCATAGGCAAAACTGACAATAAGCAATTACAACAGCTAATTGACGATTATATTAAACGTTTAGGTTTCTATATTGGTTTTGATCTAGATATCATTCCTGATTTAAAAAAAGTAAAAAACCTAAGTGAAGACCAGCAGAAACAAAAAGAAGGCGAACTTATTTTAAATAAGCTAAAACCGACCGATGTTTTAATATTACTGGACGAAAATGGGAAACAATTTGACAGCGTTGGTTTTTCTAACTACCTACAAAAGCACATGAATTCTGGTGCCAAGCAAGTTGTTTTTGTTATTGGAGGACCTTATGGGTTTAGTCCTGAAGTATATGCCAAAGCACAAGGAAAAATATCATTATCAAAAATGACATTTTCCCATCAAATGGTTCGTTTATTTGTTATTGAGCAATTATATCGTGGTTTTACAATTTTACGGAACGAACCGTATCATCATAGGTAATCTTAAATGACATAATTAATTAGTCAATTTTAACCTCTAATTGATCAAAAAGAAAAGCGTATTTATATAACGTTAGTTTTTCAAAATCCTTATTATTTAAGGCGCCTCCATGCCCTGTCCCATCAATAAGTAATAGACTATAAAGCGACTCATCACTCCCTTTTTCTTGAAGTGTCGCTAAAAACTTATAAGAATGTAACGGAGGCACTCTATCGTCATTCTTACCTGTGATTAACATTAGATTAGGATAATTTACATTGTCTTTAATATTATGTAATGGTGAGTATGATTTAAGATTTAAATAGTCTTCTTCAATGCTTGGTGTACCAAATTCATTTAAATTAGTATTAACAGAACCTACTGTAAATTCAGAAAAACGCAACATATCAAAAGCCCCCGCTTGAGCGATGGCTGCTTTAAACAGTTCTGGTCTTTGTGTATAGGCTGCCCCAACTAACAAACCACCATGAGATCCTCCATTAATAGCTAACTTATTGGTATTAGTATATTTTTCAGATATAAGATATTCTGCAGCAGCAATAAAATCATCAATTGCAACCTGTTTGTTTAATCTACGTCCTGCTAATCCCCAATCACTTCCTTTTGCTCCACCGCCTCTAACGTTAGGTACCGCAATAATACCTCCATGTAATAACCACAAGGTTAAAGACTCGTCAAAACTAGGAACAATGGTTGTTCCATAACCTCCATAACCGCGTAATAACGTTGGGTTACTACCATCTAATTTAGTGTCTTTTAGACAAGAAATGTACATAGGTATTTCTGTTCCATCTTTTGATTTGTAGTTAATATATCTAGTTTCTAAGGTTTCAACTTTGTAAGGAACTGATAACACTTGAATTGGTTTAAAAGTTAAATCTGACAAGGTCAGTTGATACCATATCTTAGGATGAAAAAACGACGATACGCAAAAATCGGTATGCGTTGCACTGTCTTCATTTTCGTAAAAATAGTTTAATTGTTTTCCTTCTGGAAAATCGATTTTACGCAATAATTCTCCTGTCGTATTGAAAATTAAAGCAATATTTTTTCCTTTATCAGTATAGATACACGCTATTTTATCTTTACCCAATTTATTAACCTTAGATAATAAAATATCATACTCTCCTACTAATTCTGAGACTTTATTTAATGCTGTGATATCCGCAGCTAAAACTCTACCATTACTAGCGTCCCAGTTTGTATTTAAAATAGCTGTATTACCAAAAAGTTCTTCTATGCTAACATAAAGTCCTGGCGAATTTGGATATAATAAAAAATTAGTCAAATAAAACGATTCCGAATTGACATTAGCGACAGATAAGGCTCTATAAATAGTACCTTTTACCGTATAATAATGCTTAAAAAACAACTTATCATTCAACTTAAAATAAGTAAAACTATTGGTTCCAGAAGTATCTCCATTTTGATATAATAGTTTATCCTCTGACTGATTTTGTCCTAATTTATGGTAATATAATTTTTGACCTGTAGCCTTATCTAAAAGCGCTCTCCCCGGTTCCGCTTTATTATAAGAATCATATATCACATCCTTCCCTTGCCAGATTATATTGCTACTCACTCTTAAATTAGATAATCTGTCTATTAATTGCTCTCCCGTTAATAAATTAAAAAAGAACACTTCTCTCCAATCCCCTCCATTATGAGATATTTCGACAGCTATTAAATTATCGTCTTCATTTAAATAACGATTTGTTATAGCAACATTATCCTCTTTATCTATCATAAAGTCTTTAATCCTAACTAATCGTCTGTAGTTTTTTTGACCTCTAACTCTATACGTTAAGTCAGGTGCCCGGTTTGAATTGTCATTTTTAAAATCAAATTCATATTTACTCTTTAAACTATCTTCCTTTTCTCTATAAGTCGAAAGTTCTTTAGTACGAACACTATTATACATGGTTGCTATTTGATTTCTAAGAACCCACCAATTAGTATATCGTTTTTTATTTTTATCTGTTATTTTAGTCTGCTCAGCTAACCAATCTGGTAATCTAACATCCTCAGAGTTTTCCATCCATTGATAAGGGTCTGAAATTTTATCATTAAAATAAACATCAACTGTGGAATCTCTGGGCGTAACCGGGTAATCATGTGATTTTTGAGCATTTGCACTTGTTAATGCGCCTAAAACTAAAGTGATAATAAAAAATCGAACCATTAATTATTAATTTAAATATTTGTATCAAATGTACTTAAATTGTTAAAAATACACTTAGAATTACTAAAGTACTTTATACTATTTCAAACCTGCACATTCCTTTTTATCTTTTCTCATTTGATTGGTCATCAGACCATTTACAATAGAAAAAGCAACCAATATAGTACCAAATAAGTAGTTCCAATTCTCGCTCCCTTTAAAAAGGCATGCACCTACCAAAACAATAGTAACCCATACAATTGCGTTTATTAATATTAGTTTTTTCATACTTAATTAGACATAAATACGTCTATTTTGTTACAAACATTATAAGTTATTATTAATTTGCACCAAAAACAATCTCATGCAACTCGTTTTCGCTACAAACAATTCAAACAAAGTCAAAGAAGTCCAAAGCTTAATACCAAGTCATATAAAACTACTAAGCTTAAAAGATATTGGTTGTTTTGAAGACGTACCAGAAACTCAAGACAATATAGAAGGCAACGCCATCCAAAAAGCAGAATACATAAAACTGCACTATGGTTACGATTGCTTTGCGGACGATACAGGTTTAGAGGTAGAAACACTTAATGGAGCGCCTGGTGTTTTTAGCGCCAGATATGCTGGACCACAACGTAATGATAGTGATAACATGAATTTACTATTAGAGAAATTAAAGACTAAAGATAATAGAAAGGCACAATTTAAAACCGTTATCGCTTTAAACATAAATAATAAAATGGAAACGTTTACAGGAATTTGTAAAGGTGAAATAACAACTACAAAACAAGGCGAAAAAGGTTTTGGCTACGACCCTATTTTTAAAGCAAAAGGGTTTGAGAATACATTTGCTCAAATGGATTTAGAACAAAAAAACAGTATTGGTCATCGCGGAAAAGCAGTACAACAATTAGTTGCTTATTTAAATAGTCTTTAACGACTCGTACCAAAAAGAAAAAAACTACCATTCAAATTAATAAAATCACTAATAAACGTGTAAACTGTTTTATTAGTCATGTCTTTGATTAAAAACTATACTAATACATAAATGAGAAAAAGAATAGAAGAATTAGATGCTTTAAGAGGTATTGCTGCAATTTCTGTGGTTTTATTTCATTATTTTTTCAGATACAATCAATTATTTGGACATCCAAATATGGACGGAGCATTTTTTGCTTATGGAAAAAATGGTGTCGAATTATTTTTTATAATTAGTGGTTTTGTCATCTTTTGGTCCTTAAATAGTATAAAAAAACCCTTAGACTTTGTTGTCTCACGTTTCTCTCGTTTATATCCAGTATATTGGATTGCCGTTATATTAACCTTCTTATTTGTTGGCTTTTTTGAATTACCTGGAAGAGCTGTCGATTTACCTTCGTTTATAGGAAATTTTCTAATGTTTCATGATTATTTCGATATACCAAGCGTAGATGGAGTTTACTGGACTTTAAAAGTAGAGCTTACGTTTTACTTATGGATTTTAGTAATCTTAAGCCTAAAAAAACTCCATAAAATAAATATTATTATCCTTTTCGCACTAATTTTAAGCGCCTTAATTCATTTAAAAATTATACACTTACCGCGACAGGTAAAAGAACTATTAATGTTCCAATGGTTTGCCCTTTTCAGTATTGGAATATGTCTTTATAAAATTTCAAATAAAAAACATAACACCTTTACATTTGTAAATTTAACATTATCGCTTCTAATAACAATACTTATATTTTCGTTTAAGAGCTTCATAATTTATAGTTGTTTTACTATAATTTTATATTTAGCAGTTAATAACAAAATGAGCTTTCTAAGAAACAAAAAACTAATATTCCTCGGAACTATATCTTACAGCTTGTACTTAATACACCAAAACATAGGATATATAATTATTAGAAAAGGATATCAATATGATATACATCCTATAATCTCTATAACTATTGCCATAATATTCACAATAGGATTATCCTTTCTATTGAATAAATATATTGAGAAACCAACCGGGAAATTCATAAAAAAAATATATAAACTACGTCAACCTACAACTATTTCTAAACAAAAAAAATCAACTATTGACACTTTATAAGTTTATTAAAAAAAAATTCTTTGCATTAAATAAAAATACATCATTTATTATTTAACGTAATTAAAATATCAAAGTTGACCTTTCTCTATTAATAGCTTTCCATGTATTTGTTTTAGAACACTTTAGCACTTTATTAATTAAAAAATTGAATATCAAAATAAAAGTGTACCTTTGCAACCTGAAAAACCCATGAGGGTTTCTCTATTCCTCAGAGAGAGGATGTGTTATTAGAAGTTAAGGTTAAGTATATTCAATGCGCTTCTATTTGTAACACCAAACAGATTGACATTGAAATACATAACAAAAAAGAATGAGCACATTCCAAGATTTAGGTCTAAACGAAGATCTATTAAAAGGTATTAACGATTTAGGTTTTGAAAAACCATCAGAAGTACAAGCAAAAGCAATCCCAATTTTATTAAACGAAGAAACAGATTTAGTAGCGTTAGCGCAAACTGGAACTGGTAAAACTGCAGCATTTGGTTTTCCAATGTTACAGAAGATTGACGTAAACAGTCGTACCACTCAAGGTTTAATTTTATCTCCAACACGTGAACTTTGTTTACAGATTGCGAATGAAATGAAAGCCTACGGTAAATACTGTAAAGGTTTAAATGTTGTCGCTATATATGGTGGTTCAAGTATTACTGATCAAGCAAGAGAAGTAAAACGTGGAGCGCAAATCATTGTAGCTACACCTGGTCGTATGAAAGATATGATCAATCGTCGCTTAGTAGACATTACTAAAATCCAATATTCGGTTTTAGATGAAGCTGATGAGATGTTAAACATGGGATTCAAGGAAGACATTACAGACATATTATCTGGTACTCCTGACGACAAGAACACATGGTTATTCTCTGCTACAATGCCAAGAGAAGTTTCCACTATTGCTAAGAAATTTATGGTTAATCCACAAGAAATTACTGTGGGGCATAAAAATGAAAGTACAAGTAACGTCTCTCACGAATATTACATGGTTAACGCTCGTGATCGTTACCAAGCTTTAAAACGTTTAGCAGATGCAAATCCTGATATATTTTCAGTTATATTTTGTAGAACAAAACGTGATACGCAAAAAGTAGCTGAAAACTTAATAGAAGACGGTTACAGTGCTGGTGCATTACATGGTGATTTATCTCAAAATCAACGTGATATTGTAATGAAGCAATTTAGATCTCGTCAAATCCAAATGCTTGTTGCAACAGATGTTGCTGCACGTGGTATTGATGTAGATGATATTACACACGTTATTAATTACCAATTAAGTGACGAGATAGAAACTTATACACACCGTTCTGGTAGAACAGGTCGTGCTGGTAAAACAGGTGTATCTATGGTAATTGTTTCTAAAAGTGAAGTACGTCGTTTAAAAAGTATCGAGCGTATTATTAACAAGAAATTTGAATTAAAAGAAATTCCTAACGGAATGGCTATTTGCGAAGTACAATTAATGTCTTTAGCAAATAAAATACATAACACAGAAATCAATCATGAGATTGATAAATATTTGGGAGATATTAATACTTTATTTGAAGACACTTCAAAAGAAGAACTTATTAAAAAATTCTTCTCTGTAGAGTTTACTCGTTTCTTTAACTATTATCAAAAATCTAAAAACTTAAATGTTGCAGGTGGAGACTCTGGTCGTGATAGTGGTCGTGAAGGAAGACCTCAATCTTCTGGAAGCGCAGCACGTTTCTTTATTAATGTTGGAGAAAAAGATGGTTATGACTGGATGAAATTAAAAGATTTCTTGAAAGAAGTTTTAGATTTAGGTCGTGATGATGTCTTTAAAGTAGATGTTAAAGAAACATTCTCTTTCTTTAATACAGAAAAAGAACACCAAGAAAAAGTCTTAGCATTCTTTACAGATTACAAAGACAATGGACGTTTTGTTAATGTAGAAGTTACAGAAGACAGAGGCGGAAGTCGTGGTGGTGGTCGTGATAGAAACCGTGGTGGCGGTGGTGGAAGACGTCGTGAAGGTGGAAGTGGTGGCGGAAGACGTCGCGATGACAAACCAAGAGGAGAAAGACGTTCTTCTAGAAGAAGTGATGACAGTTCTGGAAGCAGAAGTGACAGACGTAGAAGTAATGAAGGTAACTCTGACAGCAATGGAGGACGTGGAGACAGAGATAAATCTGAATTTAAAACCTCTCACTCAAGACCAACAAGATCTAGACGTAGAGATTAATCTTATAAAATAGAGCAACAAAAACTTAAACCTTTTTGTTAATATTTAGTCAAATAACAAAGAAGACGCCATTTTTAGCGTTTTCTTTGTTATTTTTATATCAGAACTATTCTACATGAAGTATTATTTATTTATTTTTCTACTTGCTTTGAGCACCTCTGTCGGTTTGTCTCAAAACAAAGCAGAAAACACAACTGCTAAAAAAAGCACGGACTCTATAACTGCAAAATCAGAATCTACAGTTAAAGGTATTATTATCGATGCCACATCTAATCAACCTTTAGAAAATGTAAATATTGTTAACTTAAATCAAGTTATTGGTACTGCAACTAATGCTAAAGGTGAATTTGAATTACGTGCTAGAGCAAATGACACACTACACCTCTCCTATTTAGGTTTTAAGTCCATCAAAGTAAAGGTAACTAATGACTGGGTTGATAGAATAGAAAAATCTACAATTACACTTACAGAACTAGCTTTAGCTTTAGAAGAAGTTGTTGTTACTGGACTTCAATTAACGGGATATTTAGAAGTAGACATCAAACAAGTTAAAATTAATACCAATTACAGATATAGTATTTCTGGATTATCAAATGGTTATGAAGCAGGAAAAGGACAAGCAAGTGCCGTTACTAAAGTCTTAGGTTCCATATTTAACCCTTTAGACTTTTTATATAATACGTTTAGTAAAAAAGGCAAAGAGTTACGCAAATTAAAGCAAATGAAAGAGGATGATAACATTCGAAATACTCTAGCTGGTCGATTTGACCGAGAAGTATTAACCGCTTTACTTGGAGTCAATAAAGTTGATTTAGACGAAATTGTTAGCCAATGTAACTATTCTCTAGAATTTGTTAGTACAGCAAACGATCTTCAGATTTTGGATGCGATTAGCGAATGTTATGAAGAATACAAAGTATTAAACAGAGGTCGCAAAAAAAGAATTTAATAAATAGTCGATACCAATAAAAAAAACGCCAATTAAATAATTGGCGTTTTTTTTATTGGTATTTTAAAGCATACTTTTAATACAGCTATAATCACTAAATATCTGTCGTCGGCTTGTTGTAATAGCGTTCTATAATTTTATCATAACTTTTGATAGTCTGCTTACACCAATCGAATCTCTTTTCTAAAATTTCATTTTCACTAAGTTTCCAGTTGACTTCTGATTTTTTTAATTTAGAGGTCACATGTTGCAGTATTATTGCAGCACTTACTGATATATTTAAACTTTCAGTAAAACCAACCATTGGTATTTTTAAAAAGCTATCTGCTTGTTTTAATACCTCAGAGGACAAACCTTCTGTTTCTCTTCCAAAGAAAAAACAAGACTTTTTAGTCACATCAAAGTCATATAAATCACAATCATCAGTATGCGGTGTTGTCGCAACTATTTGATAACCTTTGTCCTTCATATCTTTGATACAATCATTTACAGAATGGTATCTATTTAAATCCACCCATTTTTGCGCACCCATCGCTATTTCTCGATCAATACTTTTACTATTAGTTTCTTCTACAATATTCAACTCTTGCAAACCAAAAACATCACAAGTTCTCATCACTGCACTTGTATTGTGTAGCTGATAGACATCTTCTGTTGCAACCGTAAAATGCTTAGTTCGTTGACTTAACACTTTTTTAAACCGTCCCAATCTATGATCTGTTAAAAATGTTTCTAAATGTTCTAATAATTGTATATCTATCATATTACAAAAATAAAAAAACCTGATATTTTATCATCAGGTTTTAAATATGGATTAAAATTTTAAATTAGTTAACACCAATGTTTCCTTGTGCTATTAAATACTCTAAGTTACTTGGACTTAAATGCACATTAACATAACCATCGACAGCTAGCACATCATTATACCCAAAAGGCGTACCATCGTCTAACATATCTATATTAGATCTACTTATCCCTGTTGTTCCGTTTATTGTAGCAAAAGAGAACAAAACAGCGCCAGGTGCTGTTGCAATAGCTCCTGAATGAATATGTGCTGGATGTACACCTCCGTTAGGTGTTCCTGTTAATGCTATAACCGCTAAAGCTTCTCCATTAACACGCTCTGTAAACACAATTGTTCCCATTACACCATCTAAATCAACTTCATTTAATGGATAACTTACCGTATTTGTTGTTAACTCATTCTGACCAATATCAGATTCTGCAACAATAGCATTATCTGTTTCACTACGGTGTATTGCAAAATACCCGTCATAATCCAACAGGTTTTCATAAGATATTGCACTACCATCAGCTAAAGTACTAAATGTTGTTTCGCTATATCCTGTGGTTCCATTTACAGACACTAAACTAACTGCAATTGCGCCAGTTTCGGCTGCTGTATTAAAATGAATATGTGCTGGATACAACTCTTCTGCAGTTGTCCCAACTAAATTAATAGCGATAGTAACAGAATTATTAGAATTTTTTATAAAATTAGCAGTTCCATAAATTCCAGAATTATTAAAACGTTCTATGCTAAATGATTTAGAGTCTATTTGCGTAATTACTTCTGGTGTATCATCATCAGAACAATTAGTAAATAGAGTAATGGAAAAAATAATTAAAAGGTACTTGAGGGATTTCATGGATTAATTTTTTAAATAAATGACTTATTTTTTTTCTAAGCACTAAGGTATTAAAGGGAATTAATCTTAAGTTTATAATCTGATATCAAAAGTACTAAAAAAAATAATGGCACTAATAAAACTATTCACCTGTTTATCATTCTGTTCATTATACGCTTTGAACGCAATAGCACAGGTTGCCATACCGTTTAATCCAAAAGACACAGTTGCTTACAGCGCTATTAATTCAGAAAAAGTAATAGCATTAGGAAACCTGATTGAATCCACGATATATAAAAGCGAACCTGAAGTATATATATCAAAATTTTATACTAATGTTTTTGTAAAGCGCATTCTAGATATAAATCCTTCAATTAGTCAAAATACTGAAGTCATAAAGCCTTTTGCTAAAGGCATACAACAAGGGCTAAATAAATTTCCGCTAGAAATTATAAGAGACGTAGAAAATGGTGCTTATTATGATTTTGTAAATTACAGGTATGACCACTATCGTCAAACTTATTATATCTTATTTAGATTATACTCTTCGGAAAGCGGTATGAATTATCATGATTATAGAATTCATAAAAAAGATGGAGAGATGCTAATCTCTGATGCCTACCTCTACCTTTCGGGTGAAGATATATCACAAACTATGGCGAGATTAATGGGCTATGCTATGCCTAATAAAAAAATATTAGGGCTTATAGAAAATACTAAACGTGAAGGTGTCGCTGATTTATTTAAAGCCATACAATACAAAAAAACAGGTGAATTTAAACAAGCCTATGCACTGATAAATAGTATTACTTCAGAAATTTCTAAAGAGAAATTTTTTCTTGTTTTTAAAACTATTATTGCCAGTACTATTGATGATGCAACTTATTTAAATGCCTTAGAAGAATTATTAACAAATTTTTCCGACGACCCTACAATTGTTTTAAATAAAATAGACTATTATATTTATAAAGGCAACTATTTTGAAGCTATACAAGTTATAAATCAGCTACAAGAAAACACAGAAGATGATTTTTTAAATTTTCTAAAAGCTAATGTTGCTTTTCAGGATGAAAACTTTGATTTTGCATTAAATAACTATGACTATATGGTTCAAAACTATCCCGATTTCTTTGAAGGACAAGCTGGTTATTTAAATACTTTAGCAATGATGAAAAAGTACACCGAAGTTACCGATTTTATAGATACTTTAATTTCTGAAGGCTATGAAAGAGATGCACTAATAAATTACATTGAAAAAAATGATGCTTATGGCGAAAATATACTAGATCCCTTAGTCCAATCCGAACCATACAAATCATGGAAACTTAAGACCAAAAATTAATATGAAACATTTAGTAGTACTTACTGGCGCAGGTATGAGTGCCGAAAGCGGCATAAAAACCTTTAGAGGTGCAGATGGCTTATGGGAGGGACATGATGTTATGACAGTAGCATCTCCAGAAGGATTTGCTGCTAACCCTGAACTGGTTTTAGAGTTTTATAACCAACGTAGACAGCAACTTTTAAAAGTTAAACCTAATAAAGCACACCTAGAACTCGCTAACCTAGAAAAACATTTTAAAGTCACTATTATTACTCAAAATATTGACGATCTTCACGAACGAGCAGGAAGTACAAACGTTGTGCATTTGCATGGCGAATTATTAAAAGTAAGAAGCACCAAAAATAAAAACGTCGTTTTAGACTGGAAAAAAAACCTTATTATTGGAGATGTTGATCAAAAAGGAAACCAACTAAGACCGCATATCGTATGGTTTGGAGAGGCTGTACCATTAATAGATAAAGCTATGGAAATATGTGCAACAGCAGATAAATTACTAATTATCGGTACCTCGTTGCAGGTCTATCCCGCAGCTAGTTTAATGCACTATGTCCCAGAAAATATACCCAAGTTTTTTATCGATCCTAATCCTTCTATTTCCAGTACTAAAGACTTAACTGTTATTGCTGAAACTGCTACGCAAGGTATTAACACCTTTATTTCGATTTTTTAATTATGAAATACACCTTGTTACTGCTCTCAGTATTTTTTTCAACACACGCTAACAGCCAAAACTCTGTCCTTTCTTTTAGAGAAAAGTTATTACTGAAATCAAATATTAATACACAAAGTGAATCCTTTTCTATTCAAGACAACGACCAATCTGTTTTAGTAAATGCTAATAACACCTATAGATTAGAAGTTGCTGCTAATTATAAATTTCTAGGCTTAAAAATCGGCTTTTCCCCAAGTAGTAGAAACTCCAATTTTAAATCCAAATTTTTAAATTATCAGCTAAACGTTTTTGTAAAACAATGGATACAAAGTATTGAATATAGAAAGGTTCAAGGTTTTTATCAAGAAAATAATGCCGAGTTATTGACGCAGTTCCCTAAATTAAAAACTACGAGTTGGATCGGGACAACATCCTATGTTTTAAATAATAATTTTTCTTTAAAACACTTAACGCATTTAAATGAATGGCAAAGAGAAACTGCCGGTAGTTTTGTACCCACATTAAAATATGGTTTTAATAGATTAAGTAACATCATAGACAATCAAAAGGTTGTAGAAAATAGTTTTGATATATCTATTGCCCCAGCTTATTATTATACCTGGGCATTTAAAGAGCATTGGTTTATCTCCTCCTCTATAGCTCCTGCAGTAGGCTTACGATTTACTACCGAAAAATTTAATGAAACGACAAGCAAAGACATCTTTGTATCACGTGCTTTAGATCTGACATTACAATTTGGTTATACTTCTGAAACTATTAGTGCTGGTGCTAGTTTTAATTTTGACTCGAATGCCATAAATAAAGATATCGCACAAAGTGTCGTTACAGATAAAAGTTATGCAAGCCTTTATTTTGGTTACAGATTTGAACCTCCTAATTTTTTAAAACGAACTGCGCAAACTATTGAAGACCAATTAGGTTTATAATTTTAGTATTAACAATGACACCAAAAAAATGAATACAAAAAATTTAGACCTTCTCAATATAGGTCTTGTCGCTATATCACTGTTAGTCGCTTTTAAACTACCTTTTGAGTTATTTTTATTTTCCTACGCTGTACTCGGACCTCTCCATTATCTAACAGAAATCAATTGGTTAAAAGAGCATCATTACTTTATTAAGTCAAATAAAAAATGGACTTATTTATTCATACTATTTCCAATCATTATTGCTATTTACCCGATCTATGCGTTTCTCAATCTTGGTATTAGTAACTCCTTAAATGATATTTTGATACTAATTAATGGTCATAGTAATACGTTACTATTAATCGGTTTTTTTATTGCTCTAGGATTGTTATTTGTAACTAAAGCAAAACACATATTTTTAGTTTTATTTTTAGCAATACTATTAGCTATAATCTTGACACTTTACATCCCGAGCACTCTAATTTTTATTGGATTATTCTTACCTACAATTGTACATGTCTATTTATTCACTTTTCTTTTTATTGTTTTTGGTGCTCTAAAATCAAAGAGTAAAAATGGGTTTATTTTAGCAGTTATAATGCTCTGTGTTCCTTTTATTATTTGGTTTATTCCAATCAATCCAAAAAGTTATAATTTAAGTCAAACTGTTAGAGAAACTTATATCGCAACTAATATGATGGGCGTAAATGCTAAAATTGCAGCGTATTTAAATCTATTACAAAATGGTCAGTTTATGGCACTTTCAGAGATTGGTTTAAAAATCCAAGTATTTATAGGCTTTGCGTACACCTACCATTATCTTAATTGGTTTTCCAAGACCTCTGTTATAGGTTGGAAAAAATCAATTACTAAACAAAAAGGAATCCTAATAATTTGTATCTGGTCACTATCTATAGCCCTTTATATTTATGATTATAAAACAGGTCTCATTGCTTTATTCTTTTTAAGCTTTCTGCATGTATTTTTAGAATTTCCTTTAAATGCATTAACGATAAAAGAAGTTTTTTCTATCAAAAATTACAAACAAAAATAACTTATTTCATCAAATTAATATCTGCAATACTTTTAATTCTATTACGCTCTAAAAAAGCATCAATAGTTTCAAAATGTTCAATAACACGTTGATCTTTAAATTCAAACACCTTTTCTGACAACCCTTGTAAAAAGTCTCTGTCGTGAGATACTAATATTAACGTACCATCAAACGTTTTTAACGCTTCTTTTAAGACATCTTTAGACTTTAAATCTAAGTGATTTGTAGGCTCATCCAATATTAACAGATTAACAGGTTCCAATAATAATTTAACCATGGCTAATCTTGTTTTTTCTCCTCCAGATAAAACACCTACTTTTTTATCAATATCATCGCCTTTAAACATAAAACGACCTAAAATATTTTTAACACCCGTCCTAACATCTCCTTTAGCCACTTCATCCACTGTTTGAAAAACGGTAAGATCGTTATCTAATAAAGCAGCTTGATTTTGTGCAAAATAACCCACTTGCACGTTATGTCCCAAACTACATTGTCCATCATACTCTATCTCTCCTAAAATAGCTTTAATCATAGTAGACTTACCTTCCCCGTTTCGACCAACAAAACTGACCTTCTCACCTCTTTTTATAGACATATTTGCATCACTAAACACGACTAAATCATCATATTTTTTTGTCAAACCTTGTACAGCAACTGGGTAATCTCCCGATCTTGGTGCCGGAGGAAAGCTAAGTTTTAATGCCGAATTATCGACTTCATCAATTTCAATAATTTGTAACTTTTCAAGCATACGTTCTCTTGAGGTGACTTGATTAGTTTTAGAATATGTCCCTTTAAAACGATCAATAAAGGTCTGATTATCTGCAATAAATTTTTGTTGTTCTTGGTAGGCTTTAACTTGGTGGACACGTCTATCTTCTCTTAACTGTAAATAGTGACTATAATTAGCTTTGTAATCATAAATACGCCCCATAGTAACTTCAATAGTACGATTGGTGATATTATCAATAAAAGCTCTATCGTGAGATATTACCATTACGGCATCTGCTTTATTAACTAAAAAGTCCTCCAACCAAATCACAGACTCGATATCTATGTGGTTAGTAGGCTCATCCAATAATATTAAATCAGGTTTTTGTAATAGTATTTTAGCCAGCTCAATTCGCATACGCCAGCCGCCAGAAAACTCGTTAGTTAATCTAACAAAATCTTCTTGTTTAAATCCTAATCCTTTTAATGCTTTCTCTACTTCTGCATCATAATTAACGTCTTCTAACGCATAGTATTTTTCACCTAAATCAGAGACTTTTTCTATGATAGACATATACGCATCACTTTCGTAATCTGTTCTAGTTTCTAATGCCTTATTAAGTGACTCCATCTCATCACGCATATCATAAACATGCTTAAAAGCTTTAGCAGCTTCTTCAAAAACAGTACAATCATCTTCTGTTAATAAATGTTGAGGCAAATAAGCAATTACAGCATCTTTTGGTGCTCTAACATGTCCTCTGGTTGGGCTCTGCTTACCTGCTACAATCTTCATCATAGTAGATTTACCAGCTCCATTTTTTCCCATTAATGCAATTTTATCTGTTGCATTAATAACAAAAGATACATCACTAAATAAAGTGGTTCCACTAAACTCTACTGCTAAATTATCTATAGAAATCATAGTCTGTTTTTTAATGTTGCGAAAGTAATAAAAAGACTAGTATCTAAAACAATCTTGATTTGACTTTGTCAGAAAAAAAACCGAACTTCGTTTTAACACCTTAAAAAAATAAAAATAGTGCACTAAAATATCGGCTGAAGCAAATTCCTAACAGATCTAAAGAAATAAATTATAAATGACTATAGAAAAATACAATCAAAAATTATTAGCAATTTTAGGAACCATTGGAGTCCTTTTTTTAACAGTTGCTCTTGTTGCAATTATTGCGATTACTATTATGGAACATCGTCGATATAATTATGATGATATTGAGACAGGGATTTTATCTGATGAAAAGATTGAAAAACTACAACAAGAAAATAAACGAGAACAAATCATCTCATACGAAACACCAAAACTTATTGATACGCTAAATTTGGTTTATATTATACCTGTTTCGCATAAAACGCTAAACCAAACAGAGGACATCAATGAGGTTTTGAATGCTTTTTCTTCCTATGAAAACTATGAATCAGCAGAAAACAGATACTCTAATGACTTTTATGGGGCTTATAATAATGTTATTATTTACAATCCAAAGGACGAAACAAATAAAAAATTATTTGACCACCGAGTAAGTTTTAATACCATCAATACAACGTATTATGACAATGACATTCTATTAGTAATTAAAGCATCCGAAAAAGACACCTACAAAGATGGTGTTATAGATTTACAGGACCTTAAATCGTTATACCTCTATTCTTTCAGCAAAAATAAAATAGAAAAAATAAATATGGACGGTATGGATGTTTACAATTATACTTTTATAGATAAAAGTAAAGATTTAATAATAGCTTTTGGAGTTGATAAAAATAATGATGGCCAATTTAATGAACATAACGAGCCTACTTTAATTAAAAAATACGATTTTAATAATGGTGCATTACTTGATATTATTGATACAAAAACAACATCAGAACTACAAAAACTATTAGAAGGCACATTAAAATAACGCAATAGACCGTAATTAAAATACACTAATAACCGTTAGTCATAGTAACAAATCTAAAATTTGTTTTCATCTGTATAATATCTACCCTCTCAATTAACAACAAAACAAACAAGTTGCTATTTTTAAAAGATATCGTTTAAACTATTTTAGTATAGATATATTCCTTCACTTTCTCCAAAACGAAGTCTATGACTTTAAGAATCCTTATAAATATCTAGTAAACAACTCTTAAAAAGTAAGGTCCGATTTAATAAAGAAATTAAATTCTTTACAAAATCGGACCTTAATAACAATTTATTGAAATTGGAATTATTTTACAAAACACACAATCTATCACCCTTGATAAACTATTGTATATTTTATTTAACTTATGATCTTATTGATAGAATGATCATAAAATCTAACTATTTTAACATCATTACAAGCATAATACCCTACAGTAATTCAAGTAAATAAACAGAATTCAACTTAAAGCATTTGAACACGACAAAGGGTTAACCCAATTATGATATCAATTTTAGGTTTACTCAAATGACTGAATCATTTCGTTGTAACCTGGAAAATCATTTGGATTTGGACTTCTCAGGTTTTTTTCTTCAGCAACCATTACCACTTTATAGTTTGGAGCATGTCCTGCCTGAGCAAAATAATTATAAGACCCTAATTTTCCTGAAACATTTTTGCTTTTAAACTTATAAGAATAATTACAAGAGGCGGTCTCACTATTAATGTCTCCTAATTTTGTAGATATTTTATCTATCTCTATTAGTATTTTCTCATTTTTAATAATTGAAGCCTCTAGGTCTTTTACTTTTTCTTCTTTATACATTGACGACCCTTCTTTTTGATATAACTTTTGCTTTTCTATAATTTTCTTATCTGCAACAATAATTTGTTCATAATAATCTTTAGTATTTTTTATATTATCACTATACAAAACTGAATCTTTAACCTTAAGTTCAACAAATTCAAAACTCTCTGGATATTCCAATTTTGCTTTTACTAATTTACTCAGTTTAGCTTGTACAACATTATCTCTAACTTTATAAGAGTTTTCGCTTATAGCCTCCTGTTCAGATTTACAGGAAGTAAAAAAAAATGTACCAAGAAGTAGTAGTGTAAATAAATTTTTGATTTGGTTTTTCATAATTTAATTAGTTTGGTTAGTTTGGTTAGTTTGATTTAGTTTAATATGAGTTAGGGGCTAAATGTATGAAAAAAAAATAAAGTTTTATAAATCAATAAATTAAATACATCAAAACAACTCAAAAAATCATCAACTTTAACATTAATTCCAAAGAAACACCTCCTATTAGATTTTAAAAAACTGTTTTAATTACTATTGTTAACCTAAAACCTTATTACTACTAATAATATAAAACCCCTTTACTATTTTATACCCTACTTATTATTGCTTAAATTAAACTTTGCGTTCTCTTCTATTGTAAGAAGTTTAAATAGCGATTAGACAATTATTAATAACCTTAATTTATAGAGGTTGTTTTTAATATATTCCGATTAATATTTTGAAAAAAAATAATCTTTAGTAATAGAAACAAGTAAAATTAACCGCATAAAAAAGCGATCTTCAACTCAAACATTTCCGTTATCTTTGCAAACTATAAAGCAAAACCATGAGAATAGATATTATAACTGTTTTACCAGAATTATTAAAAAGTCCTTTTGAAGCGTCAATTTTAAAACGTGCGATTGAGGCAAAATTGGTAGAAGTCCATTTTCATAATTTAAGAGACTACACGACAGACAACTATAAATCTATTGACGACACGCAGTTTGGTGGTGGTGCTGGAATGGTTATGAGTATTGAACCTATAGATAAGTGTATTACACAGTTAAAGGGCGAAAGAACTTATGATGAAGTGATTTACATGACTCCCGATGGGAAGACACTTAACCAAGGTATTGCTAATCATATTTCATTAAAAGAAAATATTATTATTCTTTGTGGACATTATAAAGGTGTTGACCAACGTGTTCGTGATCTTTTTATTACTAAAGAAATCTCTATTGGTGATTATGTATTATCTGGAGGAGAGCTTGGTGCTGCCGTACTTTGCGATGCTGTAATACGATTAATACCTGGTGTTTTAGGTAACGAGACTTCTGCTTTAACGGATAGTTTTCAGGATAATTTATTAGCCCCACCAATATACACTAAACCAAGAAACTATAAAGGATTAGAAGTACCAGAAATATTATTAAGTGGTCATGCCGCTAATATTGATAAATGGAGAGAAGAGCAAGCTTACCAGCGTACTAAAGAAAGACGCCCTGATTTACTTGAAGACTAAATAGTCTTTTGTCATAATTATAAAAACTAAATAGATGGATCTTAATTGTTTCAAAAAAAAGCTTTACATTTTTTAATCTTTTTACTTTCTACTTTTTACTTTTTACTTATATTTGCACCCAATTTCGGATTAACCTCTGGCGAGATACGCGAATGTTGTTCTGAAACAATCATTTAAAATTAAAATAAAGATGGAATCTTTAATAAAATTTGTTCAAGACGAGTTTGTAACAACAAAGGACTTCCCTGCATTTTCAGCTGGAGACACGATTACTGTGTACTATGAAATTAGAGAAGGAGAAAAAGTACGTACTCAGTTTTTTAGAGGAGTAGTAATCCAAAGAAGAGGAAGTGGATCTACTGAAACATTTACAATTAGAAAAATGTCAGGAACAGTTGGTGTAGAGCGTATCTTCCCAGTTAACTTACCGGCATTACAAAAAGTTGAAGTTAACAAAAAAGGTAAAGTACGTCGTGCTAGAATCTTTTACTTTAGAGGTCTTACTGGTAAGAAAGCTAGAATTAAAGAAGTTAGAAGAAAATAATCTCTTCAACCTTAATCATATTAAAAAGCCTAACTTTTATAAGTTAGGCTTTTTTACGTTATTAACTTTTGTTAATAAACACGATTCATAACTAGTTGATATCTAACAACTTATTTTAACACCCAACTCCTATTTAATTTTTAATTTAGTAAAAGAATCCAAGTTCAAGTCATAAGTGCAACACGACTATTTAAAATAGATGGAGCTAGCCCCATCTATTTTAGGCTCAATATTTATATTCGTTTTGGATGAAACATTACAAACAATTGACCTTGTTACAAAGGTATCAAATCTCTGCATTATTAGAGACAGGAATTAGTATAACACAAATAGCAAAAATTATTGGTGTTAATAAAAGTACCGTATCAAGAGAATTAAAAAGGAATACTCCCAGTCGAGGTCGTACAGCTGGCATTTACATTGCAGAACACGCGCAACATAAAGCGCTTAATAGACATTGCCTAAAACCAAAATCAATTATTTTAACTGATGGACTTAAAAAACGAATAGCCGATTTAATGGAACATGAGAAGTGGAGTCCAGAATTGATTGCAAAACGATTAGTAAAAGAATCTGAACTCTGCGTTAGCCACGAGACTATCTATAAATGGATATGGACAGCAAAGCACAGCAACCATAGAAATCACAATGCTTACAAGAAACTATACAAGCACTTGCGCCACACTGGTAGAAGGCAAAAGAGAAATAACATAAAAGATAAACGAGGAGCTATTATCGGTCGTATAGGGATAGATAAGAGACCTAAGGTTGTCGAAGAACGTTCACGCATTGGAGATATAGAGGTCGATCTTATGATGGGTAGTAATCATAAATCAGCATTACTGGTTATGACAGACAGAGCAACTCTTGTAACGATGATAGAAAAGCTCAGTAGTAAAAATGCAGATGAAGTTTATCAAAAAATGAATCAACGCCTAACTAATTTTGACTCATCTTGGGTTAAGACAATAACATTTGATAATGGAAAGGAGTTTGCTCGCCATGGAGAAATAGCAAAAGACGTCAATGCGAAAACATATTTCACAAGACCATACACCTCTCAGGATAAGGGAACTGTAGAAAACAGAATCGGGGTAATAAGAAGATTTTTTCCAAAGAAAACAGACCTTAGAAAAGTCTCTAACAAAAGAATAAAAGAAGTAGAAAGATTACTAAATTACAGACCTATTAGAAAGTTTAATTATAATAACCCTATTGAAACCCTAAAAAGTATGAGTGTTGCACTTATGGGTTGAACTCAGCGAATTAATAATAATTGTAATATTTAGTTTCAATTAAATATTGAATTTGATTTAGTTAAATTGTTTTTTTAGGTTTTGAAAGGTACATGTGTAGTCGTGTGTACATAAAGGCGATGATACTTTAAAAAGTAGATAATGCTTGCAGGATTCAACTCGCAAAGTAGACCGTTTTAAATAAAATAAAAGCGCGAAAGCAAACGTGTTTTAATAAAACAAACTTTTTAGGAGAATAGCTTTTGTGTAAACAAGCGCTATAAGAATAAAAGAAAAACAATTACTTAGGACTTTTAGTAACAGGTCAACACATTTTGAAAGTTACACCCAAATGTACTATTGATTTAACGGCAGTTTGTTCTGAAAAAATGTAAAACGTTAGTTTTGGATTGATTTAATGAAAGTTAAATAAGACAACAAAGCGTTAATTCAAGAAAGCCATGGCAACACTAGTTAAATCTATTATGTTATGGCTTTTATTATTACTGCGTAATCCATTCAAAACATAATTACCACTAAATTAATCCCAGTTAAATAAGTAGTCATTTTTACAAAAACGACATTATATTTTATAGATTTACGAAAAAAAATAATGCATCTCCCTTTTATTGCTGACAAAACTTTTAAAAATGAGGACTTCACTAAAAAAGAATTCCCAAAAGGAGAATACGACAACTGCTCTTTTATTAATTGCAATTTTAATGCATGCTATCTATCCGCAATTAGCTTTTTAGATTGTCAATTTATAGACTGTGATTTAAGTAATAGCAAAACTAAAGACACAACATTTAAAGATATAACTTTTACAAACTGTAAGTTACTGGGCATGTTATATAATGACTGTAACCAATTATTACTCTCTATTACATTTGATAATTGCCAATTAAATTATGCCTCTTTTTTTAAAGTAAAGCTAGTCAGTACTCATTTTACTAAATGTCAATTTGATACAACTGAATTTACAGAAGCAAACTTTTCTAAATCAACTTTTGAAGATTGCAACTTCAAAAATGCCGTCTTCTTTCATACAAATTTAGAAAACACCAATTTTAAGACCTCTTACAACTACTCTATTCATCCAGAAAATAATAAAATTAAAGGTGCTAAATTTTCAAAAGACCAAATTCAAGGCTTATTAGACCAATACAAAATAGTGATTTCTTAAAATACGATTCATTTTTTATCAATTCCTTAAAAAATAGTGATTTTGATTTTTTTATCTTAACATAGTTGTTAAGTAAACGTTTTCGCTTTAAAAACCCTACTGTTTTTTGTATCTTAGCCAAGCTTAAAATTAAACTAAAATACATTTACATTTATGTCAAATTCACCAAAAATTATATATACCATCACAGATGAGGCGCCAGCATTAGCTACGCGTTCATTTTTACCAATAGTACAAGCGTTTACAGCCTCTTCAGGAATTGGATTAGAAACTAAAGATATTTCTTTAGCCTCTAGAATTTTAGCAACATTCCCTGATTACCTAACGGAAGACCAACGTGTGTCTGACGATTTAGCATTTTTAGGAAAATTGGCTCAAACACCTGAAGCAAATATTATTAAACTACCTAATATTAGTGCCTCTGTACCACAATTAAAAACAGCAATAAAAGAATTACAATCTAAAGGTTTTGCAATTCCTAATTATCCAGAAGAAGCAACTGACGATAAAGAAAAGGATGCAAAGGAACGTTACAATAAAATTAAAGGAAGTGCTGTAAATCCAGTATTACGTGAAGGTAATTCTGATAGACGTGCACCTAAAGCTGTTAAGAATTATGCTAAGAAAAACCCGCACTCTATGGGAGCGTGGTCTAAAGATTCTAAAACTCATGTCTCAACAATGACACATGGTGATTTTGCACACAACGAAAAATCGGTAACTTTACCTGAAGCAACATCTATAAAAATACAATTAACAGCTAAAGACGGGAAAAAAACCATCTTAAAAGATAATTTAGACTTACTTAAAGGAGAAATTATTGATGGAACTGTATTAAGTAAAAAAGCATTAATTGAGTTTTTAGAAGAACAAGTAGAGGATGCTTTAGATAAAAATGTGTTGTTTTCATTACATATGAAAGCTACAATGATGAAAGTTAGTGATCCAATAATTTTTGGTCACGCCGTTCGTGTATTCTTCAAAGATTTATTTGAAAAACATGGAAAAAGCTTTAAAAAGATAGGTGTAGATGTAAACAATGGTTTCGGAAACTTATTAGGTAAATTAAATGAATTACCTGAGGACAAACGTGACGAAATTAGAGAAGATATCAGATTTGCTCTGGATCATGGACCAGAATTAGCCATGGTAGATAGCGAAAAAGGAATTACAAATTTACACGTCCCTAGTGATGTGATTATTGATGCATCAATGCCAGCAATGATCCGTACGTCTGGTCAAATGTGGAATGCAGATGGTAAATTACAAGATACCAAAGCAGTAATACCAGATAGTAGTTATGCTGGAATTTACAGTGCAACAATTGATTTTTGTAAAGCAAACGGTGCGTTTGACCCAACAACTATGGGAACCGTACCTAATGTCGGTTTGATGGCTCAAAAAGCAGAAGAGTATGGTTCACATGATAAAACATTTGAAATTGCTGCTGATGGAAAAGTCGAAGTGATTGATGCTAACGGAAAAGTATTAATAAAACATAATGTAGAAGCTGGAGATATTTGGAGAATGTGTCAAGCAAAAGATGCGCCAATCCAAGACTGGGTTAAATTAGCAGTATTACGTGCAAGAGCATCTAAAACTCCTGCTGTATTTTGGTTAGATAAAAACAGAGCACATGATGCCGAGTTAATCAAAAAGGTAAACTTATATTTAAAAGATTATGATACTTCTGATTTAGACATTCATATTTTGTCTCCTATCAAAGCAACCGAATTCACTTTAAAACGTGTTAAAGCTGGAGAAGATACAATTTCTGTTTCTGGAAATGTATTACGTGATTACTTAACAGATTTATTCCCAATTTTAGAATTAGGAACATCTGCAAAAATGTTATCGATTGTTCCTTTAATGAACGGTGGTGGTTTATTCGAAACTGGAGCCGGTGGATCTGCTCCAAAACATGTACAACAATTTTTAGAAGAGAATCATTTACGTTGGGATAGTTTAGGAGAATTTTTAGCACTTGCTGTATCTCTAGAACACTATAGTCAAGTAAATAACAATCCAAAAGCTAAAATTTTAGGTGATGCATTAGATGATGCTACTGAAAAATTATTAGAAAACAAACAAGGCCCTTCTAGAAAAGTAGGAGAAATTGATAACAGAGGTAGCCATTTTTATCTAGCAATGTATTGGGCAGAAGCTTTAGCAAAACAAGATAAAGATGCTGAATTAAAAGCACAATTTACGCCTGTTGCTACAGCATTTCAAGCGGAAGAAGCGACTATTATTCCTGCTTTAAATGATATACAAGGAGAACCTGTTGACATTGAAGGGTATTATGAACCAAATGAGACATTAACAGTACAAGCAATGAGACCAATTCAATCGTTTAACGACTTGCTTAAAAGCATCTAAATTATTGAATTCATATTAATAAAAAGCTCCCTTTTGGGAGCTTTTTTTATTTAAACGATTATATATATTAATCAATAACCAACACAATAATTAGTTTTAAAGATTGCTAAACTATTCCATATCTAATCCATAGTTTTTTTAAAACACTTCAAAAGCAAATAATAACTTAATCCTATTGTAAAAAGTTACTATTTAAATAGCTTTTTCTTTATTTTTACTATCCAAAATCAAGAAATGAAACAAATCACCAACTCTATATTATTACTCCTTTTATTTAGTTGTTCTATAGCTTTTGCTCAAGAAAAATATACTTTAAGTGGTAAAATAACAGAAGCTAGTAGTAACGAAACTTTAATAAGTGTCAATGTAATTATTCCAGAACTTAATACAGGAGCAGTCACTAACGAATATGGCTTTTACTCTATCACATTACCTGAAGGCACCTATACAGTAGCGGTCTCTTATTTAGGATTTACAGATATTATAGAAACCATAACTTTAGATAAGAATACCTCCAAAAATTTTAGTTTGGAAGAGTCGTTTGAAAATTTAGACGAAGTGATTATAACAGAAAACATAGAAAAACTAAACATTAAAAAACCTCAAATGAGTGTTAATGCTCTTAGTTCTGCCACTATAAAAGATATACCTGTAGTCTTTGGAGAAGCAGATGTTATAAAAGCTATCACATTATTACCAGGAGTTACTAATGCTGGAGAAGGGGCTTCTGGGTTTAATGTTCGTGGTGGAGCTGTTGATCAAAATTTAATTTTATTGGATGAAGCAACCGTATTTAACTCGTCTCATCTTTTTGGTTTCTTTTCTGTATTTAATCCAGATGCGATAAAAGATATAAAATTATATAAAGGAGGTATTCCTGCGCGTTATGGAGGACGCGTGTCGTCAGTTTTAGACATTTATCAAAAGGAAGGAAATAGTAAAGAGTTTCATATCAATGGAGGAATAGGGATTATAGCAAGCCGACTCTTAGCAGAAGGTCCTATCAAAAAAGATAAAGGTTCTTTTTTGTTAGGTGGACGCAGTAGCTATGCGCATTTGTTTTTACCCTTATTTGATATTGATAACAAAGCCTACTTTTATGACTTAAACACAAAATTAAGTTACGATCTAGACGATAAAAACAGTGTCTATCTCTCTGGGTATTTTGGTCGTGATGTGTTTAGTATTGCCGATAGTTTTGAAAATACTTATGGTAATACGGTCGTTAATTTTAGATGGAATCATTTATTTTCTGACAAACTATTCTCTAATATGTCCCTAATATATTCCGACTACTATTATGGTTTAAAACTAAACTTTGTAGAGTTCGATTGGAATTCTGGTATTCAAAACTTTAACTTTAAATACGATTTCAAGCATTACGTCGCAGATGGGTTTAAACTACAATACGGTATAAATAGTATGTACTACAAATTCAATCCTGGCGAAATTGAACCTTCAACACCAACTTCTGGCATAAATTCTTTTAAATTAACAGATAAATATGCTTTTGAAAATTCCGTGTACATCGATGCAGAACACAAGATAAACGATAAATTAAATTTAAGCTATGGCCTACGATTCAGTTCCTTTTTACGATTAGGACAAGACCAACTTAACACCTATCAAAATGATCAAGCGGTGGTATTTAATGATAGTTTTCAGATATACCAAAAAGCAACACCTACAGGTACGGAGACTTATAACAGTAGTCATATAATAGAAAGTTTTGCAAATCTAGAACCAAGAGCATCCCTAGCTTATCAACTTAGTGACGATGCCTCAATAAAAGCTAGTTATAACCGTATGACACAATATTTACATTTACTATCCAATACATCTTCCCCTACACCGCTTGATGTTTGGACACCAAGTGGTAAATATGTAAAACCACAGTTGCTAGATCAAGTCGCTTTAGGTTATTTTAGAAGTATAAATGACGATAAATATAGTTTAGAAGTCGAAACGTATTACAAAAAAATTCAAAATAGGATTGATTATATAGATGGTGCCGACTTAATTGCAAACGATGCTATAGAACAAGTTATACTTAACGGAGAAGCAAGAGCTTATGGTTTAGAAGTCTTATTAAGAAAAAATGAAGGACGCTTCAAAGGTTGGTTAGCTTACACATTATCTAAATCAGAGCAGAGAACCCCAGGTTTCACATCTTCAGAGTTAGGTATAAATAATGGTAATTGGTACAACACGCCATATGATAAAACACATGACATATCACTAACCGGTAGTTATGACTGGAATAAAAAATGGAACTTTAGCGCAAATTTCTTATTCCAAACAGGTCAACCAACGACCTATCCAAATGGACAATATGTATATAATGGTGTAAACATACCAAGTTATAGTAATAGAAATGCGGATAGATTACCGGCCTATCATCGTTTAGATTTTTCGGCTAACTATACCCCTAAACCTGATAAAACAAAAGGATGGCAAAGCTATTGGGTATTTAGTGTTTATAATGTCTATAATAGACGAAATGCAGCTTCCATAACCTTTGGAGAAAATAGAATGACAGGTACTAACGAAGCAACAAGACTAGCTATTTTTGGTTTGATACCATCAGTGTCTTACAATTTTAAATTTTAATCAGAATGAAAAAAGCACTATACATACTCATCGCTTTCGCACTATTTAACTGTGAAGACGTAATAGATTTAAAAGTACCAACTTCACAACCCAAACTAGTAATAGAAGCATCTTTAAACTGGTTTGATGGAACAGATGGATCAGAACAGGAAATAAAATTAACGCTTTCTGCCCCGTTTTTTGATGCAGAAGTACCGCCTGCAAACAATGCCATGGTCATAGTAGAAGATACTAATGGTAATCAGTTCAATTTTACTGAAGATAACGCAACAGGCGTCTATAAAACAACAAACTTTATTCCTCAAATCGATCAGGAATATACACTGACCATCACTTATGAAAACCAAACATACATAGGAACAGAAATATTAACCTCAGTTACGCCCATAGATTATATCGAGCAGAATGACGACGGTGGTTTCTCTGGAGAGGACATAGAACTTAAAGCCTATTATACAGATCCAGCTAATATAGATAACTATTACTTTTACGAATTTATTTCTGACATACCAGAAATACCTGTTTTAACAGTCTATGATGACCAATTTACAGACGGAAATCAAATATTTGCATTCTATACAGAAGAAGATCTAGAATCAGGCAACCAAGTCATCATAAATAATTATGGTGTATCAGATCAGTTCTATCAGTTCATGGATTTATTATTACAACAAACCTCAGATGGTGGCGGTGGACCATTTCAAACACAACCAGCAACCGTAAGAGGTAACTGTATTAACATCTCAAACCCAGATAATTTCCCATTAGGATATTTCAGACTATCACAAGCTTATCAAACGACTTATATTGTAGAATAACAATTTGGGCGTTACCCCAAGGGTCGCGCTTTCGGCAGTCGCTCTCTACGAGGAGCTTCAACAAATGCCTCAATCACTAACGCAATACAGAACCTAAATCAAAATATGGATTTTATAAAAACAACAGAACAAGACTCAAAATATAATCATTTAGAGAAAATGTCTATAAAAGACTTGCTTCAAAATATAAACAAAGAGGATCAAACAGTACCAAATGCCGTAAAAAAAGCCATACCACAAATAGAATTATTAGTCTCTCAAATTGTAATAAAACTAAAAGAAGGCGGACGATTATTTTATATAGGCGCCGGAACAAGCGGAAGATTAGGTGTTGTTGACGCATCAGAGTGTCCTCCAACTTTTGGAGTATCCTATGACTTAGTAATAGGTTTAATTGCCGGTGGTGACAAAGCGATTAGAGAAGCAGTTGAGTTTGCTGAAGATTCTAAAACTCAAGGATGGGAGGATCTAAAGCAACACAATATATCAGATAAAGATGTAGTCATAGGTATTGCAGCATCAGGTACCACACCTTATGTTATAGCTGCACTAACTCAATGTAACGAGAATAACATCATAACAGGATGTATAACTTCAAATCATAATAGTCCAGTAAGTCAAGTATCAAAATATCCAATCGAAGTTATTGTTGGTCCAGAATTTGTAACCGGTAGTTCTCGTATGAAAGCAGGTACAGCTCAAAAACTAGTGCTTAATATGATATCTACAACTGCAATGATACAACTAGGTAAAATAAAAGGAAACAAAATGGTCGATATGCAATTAAGCAATGACAAGTTAGTAGACCGCGGTACAAAAATGATTATGTCAGAAATAAACGTGTCCTATTCCGAAGCAGAAAACTTGCTTAAAACGCATAAAAATGTACGTAATGCAATAACTAATTATAACAATGAAAACTAAATCCACCGACAAAGACATATTAGTAAAAGGATTGCAACAGCTTGGGATATCGCTATTCTTTATGTTTGCTGGACCTACGTTACTACATTTAGTATTAACCAATAGAGAAAGAGACTTTTATATTCCCTTATTAATAATAGCAATTCTATTATGTGTTTTAGCCCTATTTTTTATATTCAAAGGTATCAACACAATATTAGACAGCCTTTTTAAAAGCAAAAAAACGAAATAATATAAATTAGATAATCCTGACTAACAAAATTACAACCACTTCGGATCAACTCATATAGTTGTCGATTAAATATAATTGACTGTCCTTTGATTTATAACTTTATATAGTTTCAGACTCCTTATTAACTATTGCAAAATTATTAATACCTGAAATAATTGTCAGTTATTTTGATTTGAACAAGTATGAAATAATAGGGGCAGAAATTCACTTTTATTTGAGAAAGCTAAATGAAGTTCCAAAGTAACTAATTGGGTCAAGTTTAATTCGAAAGACTTATTCACTAAATCTACGGTTTAAGATTTTCATATACGTGGAAAACATCTGTTTTTGCATATAACACGACGTAGATGGTTGTATAAATCTACAATCAAAGCAGTAACACGAGATTGACAATTAATAGAGAAAGGCATTACAATCAATAGTTAGTTACTTTTTTTAAATCCTACGTTAATACCAATCATTCCAGCACAACGGATGATGCGAATTATCATGAGGTAAACCCAAAAGATCACAATTACAATACAACGATTAGTTAAGCAATTTTAAATCGCTTAATCAAATGCCACATGCTAAAGATTAGTTGTTGTTTACAAAAAAGATAGAACCCCATCCTTCTTTAGACCAAACATGACTCTCCTCTTGTGATTTATATAGCATATTGACGAATAATAAAGCAAAGGGAAAGAAACAATCTTGGATATGCCTGAGAACAGGATACTCAAAGTAAATAAATTACTCCCTAATGCAACACTTGTTATACATCGGTTTCATCTTAAAAAACTAACATAGCCTTTACCACAGGACATTAGAACAGACACAGAAGGAATGTTATAAACGTTGAGAACAATGTTATAGAAACTACTCCAAATGAATCTGTCAAACTAAAACCGAAATTACTATATAACAAAAATGCTTTGAAACAACTATCAGCCAGAAACAGATATTTGCAATACAAATCAAGTAAAAATGGAATAATAATCAATCTAAAAGAATTGATATTTTTTTTTCTCTATCCAAATTTAGAAAAAGCATATAAATTATGCCGAAATCTAACGCCAATATTTAATAACACTCAAGACAAAAAATCAACACTACTACGATTAGCTAAATGGGATAATAGATAAGACAACAAAATTAAAAAGTTTCAATACCATTGCAAGAAGTATGTCTATTGATTAAAAAAACATACTCAATTATTTTGATACCAGAAGTACTGATACTTCCTCATAATGTTTCAATCTTATTACCTTAATCTTATTTCACTTCTACATTCTGACTTTTACTTTCTACTTAGTGCTTAGCACATCCTTTAAAATATTAAGATCCCGATTGAACAATTTCTAATTTTGAATATTATATCCTTGGATAACGACTAATACCTTTATTGCCTTCTGCCTTCTTAAATTTATAACTTAGGTATAGTCATTTATTCCTTTTGCTTTTGCCTCCTCCCTTTTACCTTCTCCCTTTTCCCTCTTTACTTCCGCCTTCTACTTCATTACAATTTAGGGCACAAAAAAACCCTTCATAAATAAATATGAAGGGTTCTCTAAAAAGGCAACGACCTACTCTCCCACAAATGCAGTACCATCGGCGCAAATGGGCTTAACTTCTCTGTTCGGAATGGTAAGAGGTGAGCCCCATCGCTATAATCACCTTAAATCTTTCGGTGTATGTAGTATTAACTACTTGACCGTATAAAATAACATATTGAAAAAATGATTCATGAAAATCTGTATTGAACTTTGTAAAAAAACAGGCGTACAATAAGCCTATGGGTTATTAGTATCACTCGGCTATGACATTACTGCCTTTACACCTATGACCTATCAACGTAGTCATCTCCTACGACCCTTTAAAGAAATCTCATCTTGTGGTGGGTTTCGCGCTTATATGCTTTCAGCGCTTATCCCTTCCCAACGTAGCTACTCTGCAATGCTCCTGGCGGAACAACAGATACACCAGAGGTTAGTCCAACTCGGTCCTCTCGTACTAGAGTCAGATCCACTCAAATTTCTAACGCCCACTGTAGATAGAGACCGAACTGTCTCACGACGTTCTGAACCCAGCTCGCGTGCCACTTTAATGGGCGAACAGCCCAACCCTTGGGACCTTCTCCAGCCCCAGGATGTGACGAGCCGACATCGAGGTGCCAAACCCCCCCGTCGATATGAGCTCTTGGGGGAGATCAGCCTGTTATCCCCGGCGTACCTTTTATCCTTTGAGCGATGGCCCTTCCATACGGAACCACCGGATCACTATGCTCTTGTTTCCAACCTGATCGACTTGTAGGTCTCTCAGTCAAGCACCCTTATGCCATTGCACTCTACGCACGGTTACCAAGCGTGCTGAGGGTACCTTTAGAAGCCTCCGTTACTCTTTTGGAGGCGACCACCCCAGTCAAACTACCCACCAAGCACTGTCCCTTCATTGAAGGTTAGACTCTAGACAAGCAAAGGGTGGTATTTCAACAATGACTCCACAACGCCTAGCGACGCCACTTCAAAGTCT
>NZ_CP039451.1:2292500-2295000 GCF_004843725.1 Psychroserpens sp. NJDZ02
AGACAGTTCGGTCTCTATCTACAGTGGGCGTTAGAAATTTGAGTGGATCTGACTCTAGTACGAGAGGACCGAGTTGGACTAACCTCTGGTGTATCTGTTGTTCCGCCAGGAGCATTGCAGAGTAGCTACGTTGGGAAGGGATAAGCGCTGAAAGCATATAAGCGCGAAACCCACCACAAGATGAGATTTCTTTAAAGGGTCGTAGGAGATGACTACGTTGATAGGTCATAGGTGTAAAGGCAGTAATGTCATAGCCGAGTGATACTAATAACCCATAGGCTTATTGTACGCCTGTTTTTTTACAAAGTTCAATACAGATTTTCATGAATCATTTTTTCAATATGTTATTTTATACGGTCAAGTAGTTAATACTACATACACCGAAAGATTTAAGGTGATTATAGCGATGGGGCTCACCTCTTACCATTCCGAACAGAGAAGTTAAGCCCATTTGCGCCGATGGTACTGCATTTGTGGGAGAGTAGGTCGTTGCCTTTTTAGAGAACCCTTCATATTTATTTATGAAGGGTTTTTTTGTGCCCTAAATTGTAATGAAGTAGAAGGCGGAAGTAAAGAGGGAAAAGGGAGAAGGTAAAAGGGAGGAGGCAAAAGCAAAAGGAATAAATGACTATACCTAAGTTATAAATTTAAGAAGGCAGAAGGCAATAAAAGTATTAGTGGTTATCTAAGTATATAATATTAAAATTATAAATTGTTCAATCTGGATCTTAATATTTAAAGGAGGTACTAAGTATAAAGTAAAGGTCAGAATGTATAAGTGAAAAAAGGATTAAGTCAATACGTTAGAATGCTCTATTCAAATTTGAAAGCTATAAATCTGGCCTTTTATTCTTAAAGGATGTGGCATTTGGTAGAGATTTATTAATAAGTGTTGTTTAATCAAACGACACTCAATACTGTTTATTTGTAGACGATAATATTTTCAGTCATTATAATGACCATTATAAATTGGTTAGAATCTAATATTTAAATTAGAAACCATTTAAACTGGATTTCATCCTTAAAGTATGTGTCATTTGGTAGGGATTTCTTAATAGTGTTGTTTAATTAGGCTACATTCAGTGCCGTTTATTTGTAGAGGATAATGTTTTCATTCATTATTAAGACCATTGTAAAATATTTATAATCTTATATTCAAATTAGATAAACTTTAAACTAGATCTTTAAATTAAACCATAAGTAATGTTTTTGTTCTAATTTATATTTAAGTGTTGTCGTAGACTTCATTATATAGTAAAGAATAGTATGACTAGTAGTAATTTCAATTGAGTTTTATTTTTTTCGTATGGAATTATCCTTAGATTAAACCTTGTTATATTCGTGTTTATATTGAAATTCTATTGTAAGACAAAGACACTGTAGGTGTAATTATAGGTGTAAGCATATAAAATCTAAATTTAGAGCTATTTGTTAGCTATTCTATTAAGATATCAGGATTCATACGTAAGTTAAATGTAAATTAATTACTATAAATTTTATTGTATAAACCCAAAACCCAAAACCCAAAACCCAAAACCCAAAACCCAAAACCCAAAACCCAAAACCCAAAACCCAAAACCCAAAATCTAATATATAATACGTATTGGTATATTTTGACTATAGTTTAAGAGTGTAAATAGATTATTAGAAATTTTATAATTTAATTTTTGTCTGATCGAGTTTACCTGGATTATGTTTTGTTGTAAAAGTCGTTGGTCTTAGATACTAAAATAAAATAATAAGGCTATTAAAAAGAACTATTCCGTAATGAGACTATTGTAATACTTAAGTTTTACTGAGGTGCTATATTTTTTTTGTATAATAGCCTTACAAGAAGATTATTATTTAGAAAAAAAAGCAGATTAAATATAAGACTATTTAAGATTAATAGAGGCGTAATTCAGTGTTGCAAAAGTTCTATTTTAAAGTGGATTCTTTATTAAGATAGTAAATATGGTTTGTTTTGATTCTAGTAGAACTTATTTATAGTTTTTATATTTAATGTAACTAACTAAGCATAAGGCATTAATAAGTGTGTTACCATTAAATTAAAAAAAGATTACCAAAAGGGTTGTGGGAACCAAAAAGGCTTGTATATTTGCACCCCGAAAACGACGTAACTATAACAGGTTAATTAGTGATTAAGAAAACGTTCAGAGAGTTATTATGACAGTTTAATAGAAAAGAGTCAAATCTTTTCAAATAAAGCTTGTGGGATTTAAAAAAGCGAATTATATTTGCACCCGCTTAAGGAAATAACATCTTAAGAGACAGAGAAAAAAAGTTCATAAACATATTGAATTGACAGCGTAAGAATTTAATTGGAAACGATTAGATTCAAACAAGAGAATAAGCCATTTTGAGTAAAGAAATATTTCTTTAATTGTTAAGCATATTAGTGGAAACACTTAAAAATTTAACGATGAAGAGTTTGATCCTGGCTCAGGATGAACGCTAGCGGCAGGCTTAACACATGCAAGTCGAGGGGTAACATTTTAGC
>NZ_CP039451.1:4110000-4319537 GCF_004843725.1 Psychroserpens sp. NJDZ02
AACTAAATCTGCATTTGATAAAAACTTAAATGCCATACCTAATTCTAAAAATCCTAAAACTACTTTAACTGAATTTAACCAACCTCCAGATTTTGGTAATGAGTTTAACCATTTTGGAAACATCGCAAACAATGTAAATGGTAATGCTAAAGCAAGTCCAAAACCACTCATTCCTGCAGTTAATTGCATAGCGCCACCGTCACTAGTTAATGACCCTGCTAATAATGACCCTAAAATAGGACCTGTACAAGAAAAAGATACTATTGCTAAAGTTAATGCCATAAAAAATATACCGATAATCCCACCAACTCTAGACGATGTTTCATCCATTTTATTACCCCATGATGCAGGTAAAGTAATCTCGTAAAACCCAAAGAATGAGAATGCAAAAAAGGCTAAGATGAAAAAGAAAACAATATTTAAAATCACATTGGTAGATATTGTATTTAATATTTCTGGATTTAATGAATCTAAAAAGTGAAACGGTAATGATAATAACACGTATATTATTAATATAAAAAGCCCATAAATAATCGCGTTGGCTAATCCTTTTTTAGAATTTTCAGCACTTTTTGTAAAAAAAGATACCGTTAACGGTATCATTGGAAACACACACGGTGTTAACAATGCTATTAAACCACCAATAAATCCAAGAACAAATATCCCGAAGTTAGTCTCTTCTTTAACGTCTTCCTTTTTGTATTTATCCCAACCAGTAACGCCTAAACTAAGTGCTCTTGATTTATCTAAATCCTGTGCATCAATAGCTAAAGTCTCTACAAGACCCTGACTTCCATCAAGATTATTTATAAATTGAAATGAAGTTGGAGCCAAGCATTTTTCGTCATCGCAGGCTTGATAATATGCTTCTGCTTCTATTTTTTTGATAGCAGGATTTAATACTTTAATTTTTTGAGTGAAGATTGCTTGTTTTTCAAAATAAGTAACATCCATTGCAAATGCATTTTCATACTTTGTAATAGTCTGAGACTCCTCTAATTTACCTATAATCTTATAATCGTTATTCTCGTTATCCTTAAAAGTAATCTCAGTTGGAATAGGTCCCATTGGTTCCGTATTATTCTGAGAATAAATATGCCATTTATCTTCTAACGTTGCAGTATAAACTAACTCATAATCAGTATCGTTTACCTTTTTTATTTTCGAAGTCCATTTTACGGGATCAAATATTTTTGAAGTTTTATTTTTTTTTAACTTAAATGTTACAATTTCGCTTTCAAAAATACATTTTGTGTCATCACACGCTTGAAAACTAATTTCAGCCTCAATTGAGGAGATATTTGGATTTGTAACTTTTATTTTTTGAGTGAATGTCGCCGCATTATCAAAATAAGACAACTCCATTTGAAATACTTTATCAAATTCAGTAATACTCTCACTTTCCACAGCGTTACCAACTAACTCAAAATCATTATTTAAAACATCTTCTTGGTAAAAAAACTCAGTAGGAATTGCACCTCCTTCAGGTAACGTCTGCGAATACACATGCCAATGATCGTCTATATTAGCATTATAAATCAAGTTATATTCTGTGTCAGATATTTTCTTGACCTCAGTTGTCCATTTTACTGGTTTTAATACTTGTGCATTAACACTTAAAACAGTAATAAAAAATAGTATAAAAGCGGTTATATACTTCATTATGATAATTTAATTTTTAGTATTGATTTGGTTTGATTGGTTACTTTAAATCGATCATCTGCACGATGATTAATAACCCAAACTATTTTATCTTGACTACACAATAATAAAACCTTTTTCTTGTCTAACAAAGATAGTTTTTGATCTTTAAAATATTTACTTAACTTCTTTTTTCCTTGCATACCTAAAGGGTAAAAATAGTCGCCTTCCTCCCAATGTCTTACAGTTAATGGTGATTTTAACGTTTCTTTATCAATAAATACTGTCGAGGCGTCTGATTTTTGAATGCTATCTGCTGTTTCAAAAGACAAAACGCCCAACGACACATCTACTTCGTTTTCTAAATTATTGATTACAACTGAAGCGTCATTTTGATGCTGGCTATCCTCCGTTTTTAATTCACTTAAAATTAAAGTCTCTCTATTTTTAAGTAATTGATGCGTTGCAGAAGACACTTGTTTTCCACTTTGTGCAGTCAACAAATTAACAATATCCGTCCATTGGGTAAATCCGTAATCTTTGAATATTTCATATAAATAAGCTTTAGGATTGTTGACTTTAATAAACTCTGATATTTTATAACTTATTTGCGTATCGTCAATATCGATAATTGCACGTTTTAAAACCGCTTGCACACTTTCTTTAACAATATCAGCTGTATCATTAAGATTATTTAATGTGTTTTTAAAATTAGACAATACATTATGATTTAATTCTTTTAAAACGGGAATAACATCATGTCTTAACTTATTACGAAGGTATTTTGTAGACGCATTACTACTATCTTCTCTCCATTGTATTTGATTCGACACCGCAAAATCTGCGATAGTTTCTCTAGAAAATGGCAACAATGGTCTAACAATGTTTTCGTTTATTTCTGGAATACCTTTTAAACCTTCTAAACCTGTTCCTCGAGTCAGGTTAATTAAAAAAGTTTCTAAATTATCATCTGCATGATGAGCAGTTAAAATATACTCAAAATCTAGATTCTCAGCTAACTCCTGAAACCAATCATAACGCAACGTTCTTGCTGCCATTTGGATAGATTCTTTATTACTTTCGGCGTAAGCCTTAGTATCAAAACTTTCAGTAAATACTTCTAATTCTAAACTATCAGCTAAATCTGTAACAAATTTCTCGTCACCATCACTTTCAATACCTCTTAAATTAAAATTACAATGTGCCAATGTAATATCTAAACCAGATGTTTTACACAAATGCGTTAAAATAACACTATCCAAACCTCCTGAAATAGCAAGCAATAGTTTGCTGTTTTTAAGAAAAGGAAGTGTGTTGTTAATGTGATTTTGGAAGTGTTCTAGTAAGTTATAAGGCATAAGTAAAAAGGCATAAATTATACAGCCAACTTTTTTATTAATGAGTTAAGCATTTTTTCTATTTGTAAAGACAGGTGATTAACATCAATTAAGTCATTACTTTTTAAAAACTCTAAATTAATTGCGATTTGTAACTGTGTTTGCATTTCGTATAATGATCCTCTAGAAATATTTAAAAACCAAACATACTCCTTAGTATAATTACGACCATAACCTTCTAAGACAGCACTTCTTTTTATTTGCGAAGTCAAGCCATATTTTTCATCTTCAGGAAATCGCTTCAATAAACGATAAACATGAGTTACCATGTCTACTGATTTTTGCCAAACTATCAAATCTCTATAACTCTTCATTTAACAAATTTACGTTTTTTTATACTAGCGTCTTTTCTTTCTAATTACACCTTTAGCTAATATCTTATGCCTTTATACTAATGCCTTTTGCCTAATTACCACCTTCTAAAACCGTCCTCATGGCTTTCGCTTTAAGCAAACATTCTTCATATTCGTTTAAAGGATCTGATTTTGCAGTAATGGCACCTCCAACCGAGTATGACACGTACTTATTACTGGCATTATATAAAATACTGCGGATAACGACATTAAAGTCAAAGTCGCCTGTTGGCGAAATATAGCCGACTGCACCAGAGTATAAACCCCGTTTAGTTTCCTCTAAGGTTTCAATAATTTTCATTGCCGAAATTTTTGGAGCTCCAGTCATACTTCCCATAGGAAACGTACTTTTAATAATATCTATTGGATGTGTGTTTTCGGCTACTTGAGAGGTTACTGTGGATATCATTTGATGTACTTGATCAAAGGTGTAAATCTTACATAACTCCTCCACCTTTACGCTCCCTTTTGTTGCGGTTTGTGATAAGTCATTACGCACCAAATCTACAATCATCACGTTTTCGCTACGCTCCTTTTGATCCGTAATCAAGTTGTTTTTTAAAATAGAATCCAATATAAAATCATCCTCACGTTTTGCGGTCCCTTTTATAGGTTGTGATATTATTTTAGTGCCCTCTTTTTTAATGTAACGCTCTGGTGACGCCGACATCAAATATTTATCATTCAGTTTTAAAAACGTCGCAAATGGTGGTTTTGATATGGCATTAAGTTTATTATAAATCTCTAACGGATTTATAACGGTGTCCTCTGCATAAAACTCTTGACAAAAATTAGCCTCGTAAATATCACCTCTACGTATGTGACTCAGCATGGTTTTGATCTTATCAAAATACGCGTCTTTATGTATTCTGAGTTGAATTTTAATTGGGTCGTTTTCAATCGGCTGATTGTCACATTCGTCGTCCTTGTAATGACGTATTGCATTTAAATCGGTTTCCACTTCATCATCAACCATTTTTAAATACTGCAATTCCACAGTGTCACCTTTAATTAAAAAGATTTTTTTAGGTTGAAAAAAATATAAATCAGGAAATGCTAAACCATCATAATTAGCAGATTTTAAAGGCTCTACATCATTTTTTAAATCGTAAGACAAATAGCCAAAAACCCAATCGTTAGCTAAGGTTTGATATTCTTTAAACTGTGCAAACGCATTCTTATAATCCGTTTGAAATCCTGTAAAGGCATCTACAGCCAACACAGCGTCGTAACTAGAGTACTGTTGTTGGTAATTATTAGAATCTAACCAAACGACATCATCAAATTGCTGGCTCCAAGACAATAAATTTTGCTTGAAGTCCTCAGGATTAGTCAGTTTATGTTTTGTCGTTGTTCTCACTATAAAAATGTTGCGTAAAGTTAAACAGAAATGTTAAAAAAACGAGTATTTTAGTCATGAGATTAAATATAAAACAGATGTTTCAACTATCAAATGAGGTATTAAAAATTTCGGTTAAACCGAAAGGCGCAGAATTATGCGGAATTGCTTCCGTTAAAAATGACAATCAATTTATGTGGCATGCAGACCCTAACATTTGGGGAAGCTATGCACCCAATTTGTTTCCTATAATTGGTGCTTTAAAAAATGATGAATACACCTTTGAAGGTAAAACATACACATTACCAAAACATGGGTTTACGCGACATAGTGATGCTATCAGACTAATAGATCAAACTAAAAACAGTTTGACCTTTAGTTTAATGTATAATGTCGATTTACTGAAACAGTTTCCTTTTAAGTTTGAATTTTTAATCACTTACACTTTAATTAATAATACCTTACAAATAAATCACACGGTTAAAAACTTAGATAACCAAACCATTTATTTTAGTATTGGTGGACATCCTGCTTTTAAATGTCCTGTTTATAAAAATGAAAATTATACCGATTATAGCCTTGTTTTTGAAACTGACGAAACAGCTCAAACCTATCTATTAAATATGGATAACGGTTTAGTTACCAATCAAACAAAACCTGCTTTTGATACTAAAAACAGCATCCATTTAAGACCGGATTTATTTACTGAAGACGCGCTTATTTTCAAGGATTTACAATCGAGACAAGTCGCTTTAGTTAGTAAAACTCATGGCGAAATACTAAATGTGACCTTTAAAGACTTTAATTATTTAGGTATTTGGGCAAAACCAAAGGCACCTTACGTTTGTATCGAACCTTGGTTAGGTATTGCTGACGCTGAAAACACCTCACAAAAACTAACCGAAAAAGAAGGCATTATCAAATTACCAAAAAACGAAACCTTTAATGCAAGTTACAGTATACAAATACATGAGCATCATTTAGGGTAAACAAAATATTAGTAGTAATTTTGTAGGCTAAAATAATACGTTTTGAGCTTTAGAGATTTAAATTTAAATACCCCTTTATATAACGCAATTGACGACCTAGGTTTTACACAGCCAACTCCAATACAAGCAGAAGCTTTTAATGTAGTTGCAAGTGGTAAAGATATGGTTGGTATTGCACAAACTGGTACAGGTAAAACTTTTGCCTATATGTTACCAATACTTAAAAACCTAAAATTTTCTAAGCAAGAAAACCCTCGTGTTTTAATTTTAGTCCCTACTAGAGAATTAGTAGTGCAAGTAGTTGACGAAATTGAAAAGTTAGCAAAATATATAAATACACGTGTGCTTGGTGTTTATGGAGGTACAAACATTAACACGCAAAAACAAGCAGTTGCTCAAGGTCAAGATATTATTGTTGCAACACCAGGACGTTTATACGATTTAGCGGTTAGTCGCGTACTACAACTTAAGTCTTTAGAGCGTTTAGTTATTGATGAAGTAGATGTTATGTTGGATTTAGGGTTCAGACACCAATTAATTAACATTTTTGATATCCTTCCAGAACGTAGACAAAACATTATGTTTTCTGCAACAATGACGGATGATGTTGACGAATTAATCACTGATTTTTTCACGGCACCACAAAAAGTATCTATTGCTATTTCTGGTACACCTTTAGAAAACATATCACAAACAAAATATAGTGTTCCTAATTATTATACTAAACTTAATTTATTAGTACACTTATTTCAGGATGCCGAAACCTACAACAAAGTATTAGTTTTTGTATCCAATAAACGTATGGCCGATCGGCTTTTTGAAGCTTTAGACGAGTTTTTTAATGAAGAATTATGTGTTATACACTCTAACAAAACTCAGAATTACAGATTACGTAGTATCGAGCAGTTTAGAGAAGGTGTTAACCGTATTTTAGTAGCAACGGACGTTATGGCTCGTGGTTTAGATATCGATAATGTATCACACGTTATTAACTTTGATACGCCTGATTATCCAGAAAACTACATGCACAGAATAGGTAGAACTGGTCGTGCGGAACGCGAAGGGCAAGCTATTGTATTTTCTACAGTAAAAGAACAAGTTGGTCTTGAAAAGATAGAGACGTTAATGCAAATGGAAATTCCTGAATTGGAAATCCCAGAAGCTGTTGTTATTTCTACTGAGTTGATTGAGGAAGAACGCACTGTAATTAAAGAACGTAACAATCCAACCAAACGAAACGATATTGATGCTCCTGGACCTGCTTTTCATGAAAAATCAGAAAAAAACAGTAAAGAAAATTTAGGTGGTAGTTACAAATTCAAAATTGCTGCCAAATACAAAAAGCCTAAAACTAGAGGTGATAAAAATTACAATAAGCGTAACAATAAGAAATAAGAAACACTTAGAGAGTGTCATAAAAAAAGCGAACCATTTGGTTCGCTTTTTTATTGCAATATATTTCCTTTTTAAACTCGATTTAAAACCAATAATTTTCTAGGTTAATGTCTCGTTTAACGCATCATTAAACCTCACAAAAACCCCATTAAGAATATGAGGTCAACTTAAAGAATGTCTACAATTATATATAGATATAACTGTTCTTTAGCGATTAAATATAATGTAATGCTTATTTAATATGCATCTACTCTTTCTCATAAATAGTATCATATAACGCTATTGTACCACTTTTTCCTTTAGGACCTTTACCTCTAAACCGTTTAACTAATAATTCTTCGCCAGTAATCCCGTCTAATTCTATACTAAATTGACCTATTAGATCTTTGTATTTACCTATAAATTCCAATTGCCAATAAGGTCCTTTTCTAACGAATTTAGACGTTTTTTTTTCATTGAATCTTCTAATACTTATTATATTTTTTTTCAAATCTTCAACTTCATGAGCCATTAAAAAAGCTTCAATATCTTTCCAAGTGAACTTAAAAGGCTCGTCATGATCAATTATATTAATCAAATTACTATTCTTATCATACTCTTTTAGTTCTCCTTTTAGAAATGAATTAGGATAACGTTTAACAGAAGCTTTTAGGTTTCCATTTTTATGATAAGATTTAAAGTCTTCAAAAACAGAAGTGTCTGATTGTATTACTTCGATATATTCATCTTTGAGTTCTCTATGACTTACAGTAGTTGTTTCATTTAACTTAAAACTAAACTGATTTAAGTCGTTTTTATTCAAATTGAATTTTTTAATATCGAAAACATTTATAATTGTATCTTGTTTATTAAGGTAATTATCCTTTCTTGGATTATTTTGCGCTATGCCATTATTTAACGCTGCAAATATTATAATACAGAGTAAGTGTCTCATAATTATATTCTTTATCTCAATTATTTTCAAATAATTTCTACTATCTATCGCTTAAGATAAAGTTATTGTTTAATTAAAAGACTCTAACGTATTATTCTGTAAAATTTCTTTTGTGACATATTGCAGTAAAATAAAACAAACCACTAAAGATTTTAGAATTTAAAATCTACTAAGTATAAATTTTTATTCTTTTGGCATACCCTCAATATAGTAAATAGTCTCGGTTAAATCTCCTTGTTCATTAAATTGAATCCATTCGCCTTCCTTTTTGCCATTTTGATAATTACCTTCTTCTTTTAGTATTCCAGTTTTGTAATAAAAACCTTTATATCTACCATTACCTGCACTGCCAAAAGTTGTTTTATAAATCAAGTCTCCATTTACATTATACACCCTATATCTACCTATTACTAAACCATTTTTATAATTAATGGTTTGAACTAACTTATTGTTAAATTCGGTTTTCCAGAATCCATTTTTGTAACCATGACTAAAAAAACCTTGAGTTGTAATACCTGTTGATTCTCCTTTAAAAAATAAACCCATTTTTTTTCTAAAATCTCTAGAATCTAATTTAGTAGATTCATTTTCAATTCTTTCTATTATTTTATATTCTACATTATAAAGTTTTTTTTGCATTTTAATAAAACTATAATGCTTCACCCCATCTGTAATTTGAGTTTTCAACTGAAATGAACTGATTCGGATAATTGGAGTTTTTGGTTCTTCTTTTGTTTTTTGTCCAAATGAATAAATACAAAATATTAATAGAATTAAAGTAATTGGTGTTTTCATGTTTTTTACTAATAATAGCATTCAAAATGAGCGGAGTATTCCTCATCTGTATTGTACTGAGTAATAATTAATTTATCAGGATTATGATAATTGTAAATGGTTATCATGGAGTTTCCATATGTTATATCCTGAAACACCGATCTATCTAGTTTATCGTTTTTGTACGTGTAGAGAAATTTAAAATGAAAACTTATATCATCCTTATTGTCTTTAGCTCGACCAATAACTTCAATAGTTGTCATTCTATTGTTAACATAAGTAAAGCTTGTTTCTTGAACGATATAATAGGGGTCCGTTACATCAGTTGTTGTTATTTTTTTAATCCGTGAATTATCATCCCATTCATAATAATACTCAAGATTCCCCTTATCTATGACTGTAAGTTGTTGTTTTTTATCATATTTCAGATTAAAAGTTGAAAATATTGAATCTTTATCATTAGTGTAATCTATAGTCTTTATTTTATTAAATTTATTATAAGAAAGTATTATACTATATTCTTCACGTGTATCCTTAATCTTTATCTCTTTAGGTCTAATTGTATCAGAATACTTATAACTTGAGCTTTCTATTTCATAGCACTCTTTGTTTATATTCTGTCCGCCATAAAGATGACCATTACCTTTAAAATCTACATTTATTAAACGACCAAAATCATCATAATAAGAGACGTATTTCACCCTATCGTTCTGTGGCTTATCATTATCAACAGACTTAATTTTAGAAAAAGGAACTTTATCAACCCCTACAATTGTTTGGGTGATAAAGTCATACCTACCAAGCTCGCATAGTCTTTGACTACATGCAGTTAAAGAGCTTAAAACTATTAAAAAATTTAAAAGTGTTTTCATGTATTTTATTGACTATTTTACAAGGATAAATCCTTAAAAATTCTATTACGGCTGTTTCTAAATCGAAAGTATAAAGCAGACTATCGCTCTTTAAATGTGTCGACCTGTATCTATAATTTTAGAACTTATAATCGTTCCCGTTTCTGCTTCAAGTATCAAATGTATTGCTTTATCCTTATTATTAAATTCTTCAGGCTTAAATACAATTACCCAAACACATTCCTCATCTTTATCGTTTCTAAAAACATCAATTATTTCCTCTTTTTCTATCTCTTTTTCTTTTAAAAATGATGTAACATCTTCCCAACTAAATGTATAACACTTGTCATAATCTTCATAGTTTGCTATAGTACCATCCTCATTAAAATAATACCTAATACCAATAGAAAAATTAGATTTGTAAGACCTTCCTACTGACTTAAGATATCCTGAACTGTTATAAATATACCTTGTTTTAAAAAGACTCCTCTCACTTGTTATTAACTTGCGATATCCACTTATGTTACCTCCTGATATCTCGATAAATGTACCATCTTTAAATTTTTGTCCATAGTAGTAATTTATCGTTCTAGTATATAGACCTTCTTTATAGTCACTTGATTTACTCTGGGAACCAATCTTTTCTAATCTTACAATATCTAATTTTCCATTTTCGATAAAAAAGGTGTCCTTTTTTTTAATTTGATATCCTTGCTTTTTTATTTCTTGATCGCTTAAAGGTGTAGATTTTTTTTTAATTATAATATCTTTTTTAGTTTGTTCTCCACAGCTTACTGCAAAAAACATCAATAGACTAGTGATTAGCGTTTTCATATATTGTTTATTAATAATAGCATTCATAATGACTCTCATAAACACCTTTACTATCGTAATCAGTGATAATTAATTTATCTTCGTTATCATAATTGTAAATAGTCATATCGGACCTTCCATAGGTAATATTGCTGTACATAATCTTATCTAATTTATCGTTTTTATAAGTGTAGGAATACTTACTACATAAAATTATATCATCTTTATTATCTTTAGACCGAGCAGTAAATTTAATAGTTGCCATTCTATTGTTAACATAATCAAAACTGTATTCGTAAATTGTATAAAAGAGATCAGGTATTGTTATTTTTTTTATACGAGAACTATTATCCCACTCGTAATAATATTTAATAGCCCCCTTATTCACCACCGTCAATTGGTTTTTCTCATTATATTCTAGATTAAAGGTTGAACCTATTACCCCCTTACCATCAGTATACTCTAACTTTTTTATTTTATTAAATTTATTATAATAAAGCATGTAACTATACTCCTCACTTGTATTTTTAACCTTTATCTCTTTAGGAATAATAGTATCGGAATACCTATAACTAACATTTTCTACTTCATAACAACCGGTTTTTATATTTTCTCGACCATACACATGACCATTACCTTTAAAATCTACATTTATTAAACGACCAAAATCATCATAGTAATACACATATCTAACCCTTTCCTTAAAAGGTTTATTATTATTAACACGCTTTATTTTAGAAAAAGATACCTTATCAACCCCTATAATTGTGTGAGTAAAAAAATCATATTTTCCAAATTCACATAGTCTTTGACTATGTATACTTAAAGAACTTATAACTATTAAAAATTTAAAAAGTGTTTTCATGTATTTTTACTAATAATAGCATTCATAGTGCCCCCAATAAACACCTTCACCCGAGTATTTAGTTATAATTAATTTGTCTTCATGGTCATAATTGTATAGACGCATATCGGAACCACCATACAAAATATTCTTAAACACAATTTTATCTAATTTATCATTTTTATACGTGTAGAAATACTTACCATGCATAACTATATAATCTTTATCTTCTTTATTGCGCCTAGTATATGTAATAGTTTCAATTCTATCATTAACATAAGTAAAATCATATTCTTTTACTGTATAAAAGGGATCGGGTATTGATATTTTTTTTATGTGTGAATTAGCATCCCACTCATAATAATTTTTAAGATTGCCCTTATCTATTAATGTCAGTTGTTTTTTACTATTATACTCCAAATTAAAACTTGAAAGTTCCCTTCCCTTGTTATCACTATACTTTATATATTTTATTTTATTAAATTTATTATAAGAAAGCAAAATACTATATTCCTTACGTGTGTCTTTGACCTTTATCTCTTTAGGAACAATAGTATCAGAATACTCATAACTAGAACTTTCTATTTCATAACAACCTGTTTCTACATCTTCACCTGTAAAAATATAACCATTACCTTTAAAATCTACATTTATTAAACGACCAAAATCATCATAGTAATACACATATCTAACCCTTTCCTTAAAAGGTTTATTATTATTAACACGCTTTATTTTAGAAAAAGATACCTTATCAACCCCTATAATTGTGTGGGTAATAAAATCATACTCACCAAGTTCACATAGTCTTTGACTATACACACTTAAAGAACTTAAGACTATTAAAAATTTTAAAAGTGATTTCATGTTTTTTACTAATAATAGCATTCATAATGATTCCTATAAACACCTTTACTATTGTAATTAGTGATAATTAATTTGTCTTCATTATCATAATTATATACACGCATATCTGACCATCCAAAAGTAATATTCTTAAACACAATTTTATCTATTTCACCATTTTTGTAAGTGTATAGAAACTTACCTTCAAGACTTATATGATCTTTATTTTTTTTAGACCGACCAGTGTATACAACATTTTCGATTCTATCGTTAACATAAGTAAAGCTATATTCGTTAATTGTATAAAAGGGATCTGGCATTGTTATTTTTTTTATACGTGATTGATCATCCCAGTCATAATAATTATTATACCCTTTATCTATTAATGTCAATTGATTTTTATTATCATATTCAAAATTAAAACTTGAAAATTTTTCTCCCTTATCATCAGTATACTCCATAGTTTTTATTTTATTAATTTTATTATAAGAAATCATAATACTATATTCCTTGCGAGTATCTTTAACCTTTATCTCTTTAGGAGCAATAGTATCCGAATACTTATAACTAGCATTTTCTATTTCATAACAACCTGTTTCTACATCTTCTCCTCCATAAAGATGACCATTAGACTTAAAATCTACATTTATTAAGCGACCAAAATCATCATAGTAATACACATATCTAACCCTTTCCTCAACAGCCCTATCATTATCAACAAGCCTAATTTTAGAAAAAGACACTCTATCAATCCCGATAATTGTGTGGGTAATAAAATCATAATTGCCAAGTTCGCACAGTCTTTGACTATACACACTTAAAGAACTTAGAACTATTAGAAATTTAAAAAGTACTTTCATCTGTTTTCCTTAATAATAGCATTCATAATGATATTCGTAAATACCTTGCTCATCGTAATAAGTAATAATTACTTTGTCATCGTTGTCATAATTGTATAAACGATAACTAGAACCTCCAAATTTAATATTTGTATACTCAACTTTATCTAATTTATCATTTTTATAACTAAACACATAAATACCCTCAAAAGCTATTTCCTCTTTATTGTCTTTAAGCCGTCCAATACTGGTAATAGTAGCTAATCTATTGTCAACATAAGTGAAGTTATATTCATTAACTAGATAAAAAGTATCTGCACTTCCTATCGACATTTTTTTTATCCGTGATTTATTATCCCACTCATAATAATAACCAAAATCTTTATCTATTGATTTAAGCTGATTTTTCTTATCATATTCAAAATTATAAGTTAAAAATATTTCCCCTTTATCATCAGTATAATCAATAGATTTTGTTTTATTCAATTTATTATACGTAAGCTGTAAACTATAATCTTCTTGAATACCATTAGTTACTTTAATCTCTTTCATTTTAATCTCCTTAGGAACAACAGAATCTGAATACGTATAAACAACCTCATCAAAATGACGACATCCTTCACCAAACCTTTCATAACCGTAAACAAAACCTTTATTGTCTATAGCAATTACTCGCCCAAAATCGTCATAGTGAATAACAGATCGAATACGTTTATTAAGTGGCTCTGTGCTAATCACATATTTAATCTTAGAATAAGGAGATTTTTCAACACCTTCTATTGTATTGGTAATAAAGTTATACGTACCAATATCGCATACTATCTGACCATGTATACTTAGAGAGCTTAAGACTATAAAAAAAATAAAAAGCGTTTTCATGTGTTTTCCTTAATAATAGTACTCTAAATGATGTTTATAAACACCTTCACTATCGTAATAAGTAATAATTACTTTGTCATCGTTATCATAATTGTAATCACGATAACTAGAACCTTCTGACTTAATATTAGTATACTCAACTTTATCTAACCTATCATTTTTATATGTATAAATATAGATAGAATAAGTCCTTATTTCATCTATACTATGTTTAAAACGACTAATATGAATTACAGATGCTAATCTATTATCAACATAGGTGAATTTATACTCTCGAACAATATAAAAAGGATCTGGTATCGTTATTTTTTTTATCCGTGATTTATTATCCCATTCATAATAATAACCATAATCTTTATCTATTGATGTCAGTTGGTTTTTCTTATCATATTCAAAATTAATACTTGAAAACAATTCTCCTTTACTATCAATATAATCAATAGATTTTGTTTTATTCAATGTATTATAATGAAACCTTAAACTATATTCCATTTGACTGTCTTGGTATTGATTATTCTCTTTAATCTTGACCTCCTTAGGTATAATAGAGTCTGAATATGTATAAATAGCTTTATCTAATTCTTTACAGCCCTCAATCAGATTTTCAATACTATAACCATTACCTTTAGAGTCTATAGTAATCACTCTCCCAAAACGATCATAATTAATAACATATCGAACACGATTCTTAATTGGTTTTGTGTTGTCCACGTATTTAACCTTAGAGTAAGGAAATTTATCAATCCCCTTTATTGTGTTGGAAATAAAATCATATGTACCAAAACCGCATAATTCCTGACTATTAACACTTAAAGAGCTTAGAACTATTAAAAATTTAAAAAGTATTTTCATCTGTTTTCCTTAATAATAGCATTCATAATGACTCTCATAAAGACCTTTACTCGAGTATCTGGTAATAATTAATTTATCTTCATTTTCATAATTGTATAAACGCGTATTGGACCATCCAAATGCAGTATTATTAAACACAATTTTATCTAATTTATCATTTTTGTAAGTGTAAGAGTACTTCCCATGATAAGGTATATCATCTTTATCATCTTTATACCGTCCAATATATTCAATAGTTGCTATTCTATTGTTAACATAAGTAAAGCTGTATTCGTTAATTAGATAAAAGAGATCAGGCATTGTAATTTTTTTTAGACGTGAATTAGCATCCCACTCGTAATAATATTTAATATATCCCTTATCTATCATTCTCAATTGATTTTTCTCATTATATTCGAGATTAAAGGTTGAACGTATTACCCCTTTATCATCAGTATACTCTATTTTTGAAATTTTATTAAATTTATAGAGGTAGGTATGTAAATTCATACCTTAGAAGTCAACTAATACAGTGTTATTATGAATATATTTAAAGGACAAAACCTTCTAGAGTTTGCCGATCGGTTTAAAACAGACCTAGATTGTAAGAAATACTTAGCAGATATTAAATGGACAGATGGTTTTATATGTACTAAATGTAACCATAAAAAAGCTCAGATAAGAAAGGATTTTTCTCGCACTTGTAATATTTGTTCGCATCAAGAATCAGCAACTTCAAACACACTATTTCACAAAGTAAAATTTGGTATTAGAAAGGCGTTTTTTATTGTTTTTGAAATGAGCACCAGTACCAAAAGTCTTTCGGCAAGCTATGTTGCCGTTCGCTTTAGTGTCACTGAAAAGACCGCTCGTTTATTTATGCTTAAAATCAGAGAAGCTATGCAAAGTAGTGGAAATAGTCCCATGACTGGTATTGTGCACGTTGATGAATTTGTGCTTGGCGGACAAGAAAAAGATAAAGTTGGTAGAAGTTATAATGCGAAGAAAAAAAAGGCTATCACAGCTATTGAGTTAACTGATGATGGGAAAGTAAAAAGAATGTACGCCATGAAAATTGAAGATTTTTCAGCACGTTCGCTTCAATATATTTTTGTAAATCATATTAGCCGAGAAGCTAAAGTGATAACCGATAAATGGAGAGGTTACAGACCTATTGCAAAAGCTTATAATATTACACAAATTGAAAGTAATGGAGGAATGAATTTTAAAGCGCTTCACACCATGATACATCAAATAAAATCATGGATAAGAACAACATATTCTTGGGTAAGTCATTCTAATATTAATAGATACTTTAATGAATTTTGTTTTAGAATTAATCGCTCTCAAAGCAAAGCTACAATATTCAATAACTTAATAACCAAAATGGTCGAAAAAGAAAAAGTTAGTCATAAACAAATTATATGTAACTAACTACTGACCTCTAAAATTTATTATAATATACTATGAAACTATATTCCTCACGCGTATTTTTAACCTTTATCTCTTTAGGAATAATAGTATCGGAATACCTGTAAGTAACATTTTCTACTTCATAACAATCGTTTTCTATATTTTCTCGACCATAAATATGACCATTCCCCTTATAATCTGCATCTATTAAGCGACCAAAATCATCGTAATAATAGATATATCTTACCTTTTGCTTAAGAGGTTTATTGTTATTAACATGCTTTATTTTAGAAAAAGAGACCTTTTCAATCCCGATAATTGTGTGGGTAATAAAATCATACTCACCAAGTTCGCATAATCTTTGACTATAAACACTTAAAGAACTTATAACTATTAAAAATTTAAAAAGACCTTTCATGTATTTTCCTTAATAATAGCATTCATAATGACTCTCATAAACACCTTTACTATCGTATTCAGTTATAATTAATTTATCCTCGTTATCATAATTGTATACACGCATATTGGACCATCCAAATGCAGTATTATTAAACACAATTTTATCTAATTTATCATTTTTGTAAGTGTAAGAATACTTCCCATGATAAGGTATATCATCTTTACTATCCTTATACCGAACAATATATTCAATAGTTGCCATTCTATTGTTAATATAAGTAAAGTTATATTCTGTAATTAGATAAAAGCGATCAGGGATTGTGATTTTTTTTATACGAGAATTATCATCCCACTCGTAATAATATTTAAGATATCCCTTATCTACCATTGTTAATTGATTTTCCTCATTATATTCTAGATTAAAGGTCGAACGTATTTCTCCCTTAGCATCAGTATACTCTATCTTTGTAATTTTATTATATTTATTATAATAGAGCATGTAATTATATTTTTCACGTGTATTTTCAACCTTTATCTCTTTAGGAATAATAGTATCGGAATATTGATAAGTAACATTTTCCACTTCATAACAACCAGTTTCTATATTTTCTCCACCATAAAAATGACCATTACCCTTATAATCAGCATTTATTAAGCGACCAAAATCATCATAGTAATTGATATATCTTACCCTTTCGTTAAGAGGCTCATTGTTATTAACATACTCAATTTTAGAAAAAGAGCCTTTATCAATCCCTATAATTGTATGAGTAATAAAATCATACTCTCCAAGTTCGCATAGTCTTTGACTATACATTTTTATAGAGCTTAGAACTATTAAAAATTTAAAAAATGTTTTCATTTTTTTCACTAATAATAGCATTCATAGTGATATCTATAAACACCTTCACTATCGTAATAAGTAATAATTACTTTGTCTTCGTTATCATAATTGTATAAACGATAACTAGAACTTCCTGTTTTAATATTTGTAAACTCAACTTTATCTAACTTATCGTTTTTATAAATAAACACATAAATCCCTCCAAAACGTATTATCTCTTTATTGTCTTTAAGCCGACTAAGACTAGTAATAAGAACTAATCTATTGTCAACATAGGTAAAATTATATTCATCATTTGAGGCAAAAGGACGCGGTATCGTTATTTTTTTTTTGCGTGATTTATTATCCCACTCATAATAATAACCAAAATCTTTATCTATTGATTTAAGTTGGTTTTTCGTATCATATTCAAAATTATAAGTTGAAAGAACCCCACCCTTATCATCAGTATAATCAATAGATCTTGTTTTATTCAATGTATTATAATGAAACATTAAACTATATTCTTTTTGGACCTCCTGAGATTCGTTAATCTCTTTCACTTTAATCTCCTTAGGAACAATAGAATCTGAATACGTATAAATAAGCTTATCAAGCTTATTATTTGTGTTATTAATTTTGAACCTTAAGCCTTTATAATCTCTAGAAATCACACGCCCAAAACGATCATAATTAACAACATATCGAATACGCTTATTAAGAGGTTTTGTTCTAACAATATAATTAATCTTAGAATAAGGAGATTTTTCAATACCCTCAATTGTATTAGTAATAATATCATATCCACCTATATCGTAAAATTCCTGACTATTAACATTTAAAGAGCTTAGAACTATTAAAAATTTAAAAAGTGTTTTCTTGTTTTATACTAATAATAGCATTCATAGTGCCCATCATAAACACCTTTACCATTGTAATTAGTAATAATTAATTTGTCCTCGTTGTCATAATTGTATACACTTATATTGGAACCACCATATTTAATATTTTCGTGTGTAATTTTATCTAATTTACCATTTTTGTAAGTATAGAAATCCTTACCTTGACTGCGTATTTTATCTTTATTATTTTTTAACCGTCTAGTAAATGTAACAGTTACTATTTTATTGTTAACATAAGTAAAATCGTATTCTTTAACTGAATAAAAGGGATCTTGTATTGTTATTTTTTTTATACAGGAATTATCATCCCACTCATAATAATATTTAATATACCCCTTATTTATCAATGTCATTTGGCTCTTCTTATCATACTCTAGACTAAAGCTAGAAAGCACTGCCCCCTTATCATCAATATACTCTATAGATTTTGTTTTATTAAATTTATTATAATAGAACATAATACTATATTCTTTACGTGAATCTTTAACCTTTATTTCTTTAGGGGCGATAGTATCGGAATACTTATAATTAGCATTTTCTATTTCAGAACAACCTGTTTCTACATCTTCCCCTCCATAGATATTTCCATTACCTCTAAAATCTACATTTATTAAGCGACCAAAATCATCGTAATAATAGATACTTCGAGTCCTTTCCTTAGGAGGTTTATCATTATTAATATACTTAATTTTAGAAAAAGAAACTTTATCAATCCCTATAATTGTGTGAGAAATAAAATCATACTCACCAAATTCACATAGTCTTTGACTATGTATACTTAAAGAACTTAAGACTATTAAAAATTTTAAAAGACATTTCATGTGTTTTTACTAATAATAGCATTCATAGTGCCCCCAATAAACACCTTCACCCGAGTATTTAGTTATAATTAATTTATCTACGTTATCATAATTGTATATCGTCGTATGAGAACCACCATACTTTATATTCTTAAACACAATTTTATCTAATTTATCATTTTTATAAGTGTAGAGATACTTAGCATGACTGCGTATCTTATCCTTATTCTTTTTTAATCGTCCCGTTACTGTGACAGTTTCTATTCTATTATTAGCATACTTAAAATCGTACTCCTTAACCATATAAAAGCGATCCGGAATTACAATTTTTTTTATACGAGAATCATCATCCCACTCATAATAATATTCAATATTACCTTTATCTATCTCTGTCAGTTGACCTTTCTTATTATACACTAGATTATAACTTGAACGTACTGCCCCCTTATAATCTATATATTCTATAGATTTTTTTTTATTAAATTTATTATAAGAAAGCAAAATACTATATTCCTTACGTGTGTCTTTGACCTTTATCTCTTTAGGAACAATAGTATCAGAATACTCATAACTAGAACTTTCTATTTCATAACAACCTGTTTCTACATCTTCACCTGTAAAAATATAACCATTACCTTTAAAATCTACATTTATCAAACGTCCAAAATCATCATAGTTATACTCATACCTAAATCTTTCCTTAAGCGATTTATCATTATCAACATACTTAATTTTAGAAAAAGACACTCTATCAACCCCTATAATTGTGTGGGTAATAAAATCATACTCACCAAGTTCACATAGTCTTTGACTATACACGCTTAAAGAACTTATAACTATTAAAAATATAAAAAGACCTTTCATGTGTTTTCTTTAATAATAGCATTCATAATGATTCCTATAAACACCTTTACTATTGTAATTAGTAATAATTAATTTATCTTCATTATCATAATTATATACACGCATATCTGACCATCCAAAAGTAATATTCTTAAACTCAATTTTATCTATTTTACTATTTTTATAAGTGTATAGAAACTTACCTTCAAGACTTATATGATCTTTATTTTTTTTAGACCGACCAGTGTATACAACATTTTCGATTCTATCGCTAACATAAGTAAAGCTATATTCGTTAATTGTATAAAAGGGATCTGGCATTGTTATTTTTTTTATACGTGATTGATCATCCCAGTCATAATAATAATTATACCCTTTATCTATTAATGTCAATTGATTTTTATTATCATATTCAAAATTAAAACTTGAAAATTTTTCTCCCTTATCATCAGTATACTCCATAGTTTTTATTTTATTAATTTTATTATAAGAAATCATAATACTATATTCCTTGCGAGTATCTTTAACCTTTATCTCTTTAGGAGCAATAGTATCCGAATAGGTATAACTAGCATTTTCTATTTCATAACAACCTGTTTCTAAATCTTCTCCTCCATAAAGATGACCATTAGACTTAAAATCTACATTTATTAAGCGACCAAAATCATCATAGTAATACACATATCTAACCCTTTCCTCAACAGGCCTATCATTATCAACAAGCCTAATTTTAGAAAAAGACACTCTATCAATCCCGATAATTGTGTGGGTAATAAAATCATAATCGCCAAGTTCGCATAGTCTTTGACTATGTACACTTAAAGAACTTATAACTATTAAAAATTTTAAAAAACCTTTCATGTATTTTCCTTAATAATAGCATTCATAATGACATTCGTAAATACCTTGCTCATCGTAAAAAGTAATAATTACTTTGTCTTCGTTATCATAATTGTATAAACGATAACTAGAATTTCCTGTTTTAATATCAGTATACTCAACTTTATCTAACTTATCGTTTATATATATAAACACATCAGTCCCTCCAAAACGTATTATCTCTTTATTGTCTTTAAGCCGACTAAAACATGTAATAGTAGCTAATCTATTGTCAACATAAGTGAAATTATATTCATCATTTGAGGCAAAAGGACGCGGTATCGTTATTTTTTTTATCCGTGATTTATTATCCCATTCATAATAATAACCAAAATCTTTATCTATTGATTTAAGCTGGTTTTTCTTATCATATTCAAAATTATAAGTTGAAAATATTTCTCCTTTATTATCAGTATAATCAATAGATTTTGTTTTATTATGTGTATTATAATGAAACATAAAACTATATTCCTCTTGAGTGCCTTGGTATTCATTAACCTCTTTAATCTTGACCTCCTTAGGTATAATAGAGTCTGAATATGTATAAATAGCTTTATCTAATTCCTTACAGCCTTCAATCAGGTTTTCATTACTATAACCATTACCTTTAGAATCTATAGTAATCACGCGCCCAAAACGATCATAATTAATAACATATTGCACACGATTCTTAATTGGTTTTGTTTTGTCCACGTATTTAACCTTAGAGTAAGGAAATTTATCAATCCCCTTTATTGTGTTGGAAATAAAATCATATGTACCAAAACCGCATAATTCCTGACTATTAACACTTAAAGAGCTTAGAACTATTAAAAATATAAAAAGAGCTTTCATGTGTTTTCTTTAATAATAGCATTCATAATGACTCTCATAAACACCTTTACTATCGTAATCAGTGATAATTAATTTATCTTCGTTATCATAATTGTAAATAGTCATATCGGACTTTCCATAGGTAATATTGCTGTACATAATCTTATCTAATTTATCGTTTTTATAAGTGTAGGAATACGTACTACGTAAAATTATATCATCTTTATTATCTTTAGACCGAGCAGTAAATTTAATAGTTGCGATTCTATTGTTAACATAATCAAAACTGTATTCGTAAATTGTATAAAAGAGATCAGGTATTGTTATTTTTTTTATACGAGAACTATTATCCCACTCGTAATAATATTTAATAGCCCCCTTATTCACCACCGTCAATTGGTTTTTCTCATTATATTCTAGATTAAAGATTGAACCTATTACCCCCTTAGCATCAGTATACTCTATCTTTGTAATTTTATTATATTTATTATAATACAGCATGTAATTATATTTTTCACGTGTATTTTCAACCTTTATCTCTTTAGGAATAATAGTATCGGAATATTGATAAGTAACATTTTCCACTTCATAACAACCAGTTTCTATATTTTCTCCACCATAAAAATGACCATTACCCTTATAATCAGCATTTATTAAGCGACCAAAATCATCATAGTAATTGATATATCTTACCCTTTCGTTAAGAGGCTCATTGTTATTAACATACTCAATTTTAGAAAAAGAGCCTTTATCAATCCCTATAATTGTATTAGTAATAAAATCATACTCTCCAAGTTCGCATAGTCTTTGGCTATGTACACTTAAAGAACTTATAACTATTAAAAATTTAAAAAGACCTTTCATCTGTTTTCCTTAATAATAGCATTCATAATGACTCTCATAAACACCTTTACTATCGTATTCAGTTATAATTAATTTATCCTCGTCATCATAATTGTATACACGCATATTGGACCATCCAAATGCTGTATTATTAAACACAATTTTATCTAATTTATCATTTTTGTAAGTGTAAGAGTACTTCCCATGATAAGGTATATCATCTTTACTATCCTTATACCGAACAATATATTCAATAGTTGCCATTCTATTTTTAATATAAGTAAAGTTATATTCTGTAATTAGATAAAAGCGATCAGGGATTGTGATTTTTTTTATACGAGAATTATCATCCCACTCGTAATAATATTTAAGATATCCCTTATCTACCATTGTTAATTGATTTTCCTCATTATATTCTAGATTAAAGGTCGAACGTATTTCTCCCTTAGCATCAGTATACTCTATCTTTGTAATTTTATTATATTTATTATAATAGAGCATGTAATTATATTTTTCACGTGTATTTTCAACCTTTATCTCTTTAGGAATAATAGTATCGGAATATTGATAAGTAACATTTTCCACTTCATAACAACCAGTTTCTATATTTTCTCCACCATAAAAATGACCATTACCCTTATAATCAGCATTTATTAAGCGACCAAAATCATCATAGTAATTGATATATCTTACCCTTTCGTTAAGAGGCTCATTGTTATTAACATACTCAATTTTAGAAAAAGAGCCTTTATCAATCCCTATAATTGTATGAGTAATAAAATCATACTCTCCAAGTTCGCATAGTCTTTGACTATACACATTTAAAAAGCTTAAGACTATTAAAAATTTTAAAAGTGATTTCATATATTTTTATTAGTTATGTAATTTACTAAAGTTCTTTTGGCGCAGAAGGTTGTGAATCCTTCAAGATTGGTCCAGAAGTTTTTATTGTACTAAGAGCTTTTTCATTATCAACCGGGTATAAGCCTAAATACGTTTCTTCCGCATTATAAACCTTTCTTTTACTAAAATTGTCTTGAATATTATCAACAACGTCAATATCTATATGTATTGTTGATTGAGACTCTCTTAAAATATTATCTTCATATACCTTAATTATATTGTCTAAAAATTCTTCTGCAGCCTGAGCCGTATTACGAGTTCCATATAATCCTTGATTGTCATAAATATATTTTTGACTTCTTGTTGAAAGATCAGATCTAACGTAATACTGAAGACCTGTACCAAGCGCCTCACAACCAACAGTATTAAAAAATAATGCTCCTACATGAAAAAACCGGTTTCCTCCAGGTAAAATATTACCATTTTTATCCGTATTACCTGCAATATCTGGATCATAAATCCTTAATCCATTATGTCCTCTACCGTTATAATTTTGCTTACCAGCATGAAATATTTCGGGTAATCTCAAATCGTACTTTTTTAAATTTTTAAAAACAGTTTCAATTCTTTTTTTATTTTTTTGAGAGTCTGCCATATTTTCATTATCCCCTTCACTATCATCATTTTTTCTTATTAAATAACCATGATATGATTTTGCTCTTGCAGGTGAAGAATTATCTGTATCACTAGATACAGATGTATAATAATAACACTTATTTCTAATAGTCATTTTAATAACACTTAATATAGTGGTACCATCATTATAAATTCTAACCATATGAATATGGATTCTTATTATATCACTCTCAACTTCTGGTAGTTCAAATTGAAGTATTTCATTTGGGTAATCTCTTAATGTTATTGTTCCCATAGTTAGTTTTGTTGTTGTTTAACAGCTTTTAGTTTAACCTTAGTAAAATTATCATTTAAGACAATATCCCGAATAATATCATCTTCCATCCATTCCCCATTGTACTCAAAATCTAGGGCGCTATTATCTAAATCTATATCCGAAATCTCACCCTGCGTATTTTCAGAATTAATAACAAGATAAATTTCTTGATTCTCTTTAATCGTTTTTTCTTCTATAATATTGTTCTCTAAATCTTCAATATGATAACTTAATAATTTAGGCTCAGCATTATCAAGAACAGTATCTTCCGCATTAGCCTCCAAATCTGTAACCTTCCAATACCACTCAAAGATCTTAACACCATCTTGCAACATTATTGCTGGAGACAGACGTAAAAACGATTGCATGGGTTGGCTGTTTATCCCATCAAATTTTTCTTGAAATTGTAAACAATAGACGTCTAAAAGCTCAATCTTTCTTGTTTTTCCAAATACAAACGATTGAGAAATTTCTATTTTCGCTTTTGACAACATATCGCCTGACGTCATCCATTCAAAAAATAGGGGATCCTTAATAGATTCGATGACAATATCAAACTGTCCTCCTGTGGTTGTTGCCGACGGATACCCGCTAGCACTAGATTTTTGGTTAAATTTAAAACCAAATTTTAAGACATTAAAAACCTTATCTTCTATATATAGTTTTGCTGAAATACTCATAGTTATATTTAATGAAGGCAAAATAAAGTTTTATCTTATAACTATCAATCTATTACCCATTTATTTATCAAAAAAAAAGCAAACCGTTCGGTTTGCTTTTAATATTATACGTTTTTCGCGGTTGCGACTTTAAATCTGCTATCTAAACATGCAAAGCACGGTCTCCAGTTGCTGCTAATGCTGCTTCCTTTACTGCTTCTGCAAATGTTGGATGCGCGTGTGACATACGCGAAATATCTTCCGCAGATGCTCTAAATTCCATAGCAGTTACTGCTTCTGCAATTAAATCAGCACAACGTGCTCCAATCATATGTACACCTAAAACTTCATCCGTTTTTTTGTCTGCTAATATTTTAACAAAACCATCTAAGTCTCCTCCTGCTCTAGCACGACCTAATGCTCTAAACGGGAATTGACCAACTTTATAATCTACACCAGCCTCTTTTAACTCCTCTTCAGTTTTACCAACTGCTGCAACTTCTGGCCATGTGTAAACGACACCAGGAATTAAGTTATAATCTATATGTGGTTTTTGACCTGCTAACGTTTCTGCAACAAAAACACCTTCTTCTTCTGCTTTGTGCGCTAACATTGCCCCTTTTACAACATCTCCAATAGCATAAATATTTGAGATGTTAGTTTGTAAATGATCGTTAACTTCAACTTGACCTCTATCCGTTAGTTTTACACCAGCTGCTTCTGCATTTAAACCATCTGTAAAAGGTTTACGTCCAACAGATACTAAACAGTAGTCTCCTTTAAACTCGACAACCTCACCTTTTTTGTTTTCAGCCTTAACAATTACCTCGTCACCTACACGCGCTACAGATTGTACTTTATGCGATAACATCATGTTAAATTTAGCCTTTTTAAAGACTTTATTCAATTCTTTAGACAAGGCTTTATCCATTGTAGGTAAGATTCTGTCTTGATACTCAATAACAGTCACCTCAGCCCCTAAACGTCTGTAGACTTGTCCTAACTCTAAACCAATAACACCACCACCAATCACAATCATGTGCTTAGGGATTTCTTTAAGTTTTAAAGCTTCAGTAGAGGTAATGATACGCTCTTTATCTAATGTAATAAATGGTAAACTAGAAGGCTTACTTCCTGTTGCAATAATCGTGTTTTTTGCTTCTATAACAGTCGTTTCTTCGCCTTCAATAGTAATATGTGTCGCATCTTTAAAACTACCCACACCTGTAAAAACATCGATGTTGTTTTTCTTCATTAAAAAGTCAACACCACCAGTTGTTTGATCTACAACTGCCTGCTTACGACCAATCATTTTTTCTAAATTGACTTTGATCTCTCCCGGAATTTCAATTCCATGCTCTTCAAAATGTTTTGTTGCTTCTTCATAGTGATGCGAAGACGCTAATAATGCTTTACTTGGGATACATCCAACATTAAGACATGTACCACCTAATGTTGAGTATTTTTCAATAATTGCAGTTTTCATTCCTAACTGTGCACAACGTATTGCTGCTACATATCCACCAGGACCAGAACCTATAATTGCTACATCGTATTGACTCATATTTTTATATTTTATTTCGCTTTCGCTGAAATTATTATTGTTAAAACCTAAAACAAAAGTACAATTTTGAATGATTATTTACTAACGACTTAATGCTAATTTTATAATAATTATGGACAAATGAAAACTGTATGTCGCAATACCCCATAAAGTCTAATTAAATATCTAAATTTACTTTTGCCCTTCAATATCTTCTAAAACCCATTGTAATTCTGGATCAATATTATTTAAACGATCTTGATAAGTTGGTGTTATTTTCACATCTGGTTTTACTCCATAACCATCAGTACTCATTTTTTGCTTAGTATCCATATATAACAATCCTATCCTTGCTTCTACTTTAGTATTAGGTAATATATACCTTTTCATTAATCCCGCAACAGTACCGTTATATGCACCACCAGTCTCTTCTCCAACAAAAGTAGCACGTTGCGCACCATGAAGTTTAGAAGATAATACTGATGATGAAGAAAATGAGTTACCATTAATTAGTACATATATTTTACCTTTAAAATTTAACGCTTTAGGCGCACTAACCTTTGCTTGTTTTAATCCATAATACAGTTTACCATCCTTTTTACTACTTTTAAAAAACTCTATAGGAGCTATAACAGGAGACAAAACACCTGCCAAAACTTTAACTCCAAAAGGTTTAGAGTTACTCATCATACTTTTTAGAAATGGCAATCTAGTTTTAGTTTCACTTTTATTAATAAACGTAAAATTTTGATCTGAAAGATATGAATATAAATAGGCAATTTCAGGTAGGCGTCCTCCAAAGTTATTTCTTAAATCAATAATTAATGTTTTGGTTTTTAGAGAATCTAACGTTGCAAAAGCATCATCATAAAAACGTTCATAATCACCTCTAGTAAAAGATTTAATTTTTAATAATGCTACGGTACTATCCTTGCCAACAAAATTTAAATTCCTATTATACCTTTTTACTTCAGGAAAAAAAGGTATTGCAGTATAGCCATATTTACTATTAAATTCGCTTAAAGCTTTAGCTTCTGTTTTTTTAGCTTTACGCTCCGATTTTGTTAGTTTTATTTTGTCTTTTTTTACAATTGCTAATCTCTCTTTTGTATCTAAACCTAACGCCATACTATCTTTAGTATTAAGTCTTTTATATTTTTTTATAAAAGTAGAATCTGATGTTTTTAAGGTCAAAGAAATACTATCAAAACGTCCCTTATCATTGGTGTAATAATTCAAAAAACGCTTACCTACCACTCTATTATGGAATGTTGTATTGTAACCATCTGAAGCAATAATACGTTTGTATTTTTTTATTAATTTTTGAGGTGTCTCATTTTCAATTTTTAAAACTTCGGCATTAATCAAAACAGAATCCTGGCCTAAGGCATCTACAATAAAAAGGGCATCATCTAGGTATTCAAACTCTAAAAAATGGAGACCAAACTTTAAAGTATTAAGTTTATCTCTTTCTTTTTTAGTATATCTTTTTGACGGCGGTGTTATAGAGAAGTGTCCTTGACCAACATACTTTGTAACCTCTGCTAATTGCTTATAAAACGTACGACTATCCATTGGTGTAGTAATCGCCATTTTTAAACTATCAAACTTAAAATCTAAAGTTTCTTTTGAATTAAATTGGTATAAATGTGGATGATTACGTTTTAACTGATTGTAAATTGCGTCAATATCAGCATGTAAATCCTGTACAGCGTGTTGTTTGGTGACTTGCAGATTATAGGTCTCTATACTATTACAAGAGACTAACAATAATATAATACTCAGGTAACTAAACAACTTTCTCATAAGACTAGCGATTTTAAATGATTGTATCTATTTATAAAGACGTAAAAAAAGAAGAAAGGGTTGCTTTGATTTGTGATTATTTTTTAATTAAAAAAATCAGACAAAACTAAATTAGACTAAACTAGTCTTCTTTTTAATATTTTTATTCAACACAAATCATGTGCCATTTATAAAATAGGGATCGCTGTGGTACTTTTTACTTCGCTAATTACAAACATACTATGCGTACTGCCGATATGATTAATATTGGTCAGCTTTTCGACCATAAATTCTCTAAAAGCTTCCATATCCTTAACCATAACTTTTAAAAGGTAATCATAGTCTCCGCTAATATGATGACACTCTAACACTTCTGTCAAATTAGTCACCTCTTTTTCAAACTGAACCACATACGCTTGAATATGTTGTGACAACTTAATGTGACAAAAGGCTACAAAGCTTTTTTCGACTTTCTCCTTTTTAACCAAAGCCACATACTTATTGATAACACCGTTATTTTCTAACTTTTTAATGCGCTCAAAAACTGCTGTTACAGACAGATTAAGTTTATTGGAGAGTTCTTTATTAGTTTGTTTACTATCATTTTGTAGTAATTGCAGGATTTTTCTGTCTATTGCATCAAAGGTCATAATCGAAAAATTTTCAGTGTAATTAGATTAATTTCAAATATACATAATTTATTTTCCGTAAAAACAAAGAATTATAGTTTTATATCCCTAATAAACAAACAAGTATTGATTATTAATCTAATAATTCTGATATTTGATATAATAAATACTAAAACCAAACTTATGTCATTTAAACCAGCAGACAACATTCAGGACTTACAATATTTTGGAGAATTTGGAGGTGTAAACCCCTCTATTTCAGACTCATCTACTTATACTTTTTTGAAAGCAAAAACCATGTTTGATACTTTTGAAGGTAATACAGATGGTTGCTATTTATACTCTAGACACTCTACTCCTTCTAACCTTTATTTAGGCGAAGCATTAGCTGCTATGGAAGGTACAGAAAGTGCAAATGTTGCAGGATCAGGAATGGGCGCTATTACACCTACTTTATTACAGCTTTGTGGCGCTGGAGATCATATTGTATCTAGCCGAACGATTTACGGAGGGACTTATGCTTTTTTAAAGAATTTTACACCTAGAATGAATATCCAAACGTCTTTTGTGGATATTACTAAACTAGACGTTGTAGAAGCTGCGATTACTAAAAACACAAAAGTATTGTATTGCGAGTCTGTTAGTAACCCTTTATTAGAAGTTGCTGACATTAGAGGTTTAGCTGCTTTAGCTAAAAAACACAATCTGACGTTGGTTGTGGACAATACGTTTTCTCCTTTATCAATTTCACCCGCACAATTAGGTGCAGATATAGTAATACATAGTTTAACTAAATTTATTAATGGTTCATCAGACACTATGGGAGGTGTTGTTTGTGGTACTGCTGAATTTGTAAATTCGCTTAAAAGTGTTATTGATGGTGCTAGTATGTTACTTGGTGCTTCAATGGATAGTTTACGCTCATCTTCTATATTAAAAAATATGAGAACGCTACATATTAGAATGAAGCAACACAGTAAAAACGCATCTTATTTAGCAGACAAATTTGAAAACTTAGGTGTAAAAACGGTATATCCTGGATTAGCTTCTCACCCCTCTCATGACGTTTTTAAATCGATGATGAACGAAGCCTATGGTTTTGGAGGAATGCTAACCATTGACGCAGGCTCTTTGGACAAAGCAAATGCCTTAATGGAATTAATGCAAGAAAAAAACGTAGGTTACTTAGCGGTAAGTTTAGGGTTTTACAAAACGTTATTTAGTGCTCCTGGAACCTCTACCTCTTCTGAGATCCCTCAAGACGAACAAGCTGAAATGGGACTAAGTGAAGGTCTAATAAGATTTTCTATTGGATTGGATGACGATATAGAACGTACCTTTAACATGATTAAAGCATGCATGATTGAAGTTGGTGTTTTACAAGTAGAAATGGCATAACCAAAATAATTTACACAATAAAAAAGCCTGAACATTTATACTATTCAGGCTTTTTGTTTTTATATAATTCAAACTATTTCTGTAAAAGCACTTCTATCTTAAGAAGTCTTTCTTCTAAACTCTTTATTTTTTCATCTTGAGATTCTATAACAGCATCCTGAGATTTTATCTTTTTATTTAATTGCGTAATGTATAAAAATTGCTCTTCTAATTTTTCTAATGAAAATAAAGACAATTCACTTAAATCAACTATAAACCCATTATTTTTAATTTCTTGGTAAAAAAGTCTCAAACAGAAAAACTACGGTTTTAATAACCATCACTATATCAACACTTTAAACTCCAACTGTAAAAAACCTCGCAACATTTACAATACAACTAAAAATTATACTCCAAATTACCCCATTAACAATGCTATATTATCTGTTTTTTTAATTCAAGTTTATTACTCAAAAGTTACTACTTCTACCCTATTGTATTGTCAATTACAGTTAACCCACTAGTTTACAGCACACAAATCCATTTGCATAGCTTCTTCTAAAATCGTAACATTACATATCCAAAAAAACTAACTAAATGCAAGACGACAATCTTTCGGAAATAGACATCCAAGATCAAACCATTATAGACAATAAAGAACTTAACATTTGGGAAGCATTAATACCGGTTGTTTTGTTAATGTGTATGCTAGCTTACAACATATTTGTAGCAGATGGAGAAGCCTTAGGCGGTTATTCTAATCAGTTTATTTTATTAATTGCAGCTGCTATTGCTGCTATTTTAGGCTTTTTTAATAAAGTGAACTATAAGTTAATGTTAAAAGAAATCTGGGAAAACCTGCAAAGTGTATTTGTTCCTATCATGATTTTGTTTCTGGTGGGTGCTTTAGCCGGAACTTGGCTAATTAGTGGTGTTATACCAGCTATGGTATACTATGGGTTGCAAGTATTAACTCCGTCCATATTTTTACCCGCTTCTGTAGTGATATGTGCTGTTATATCCATCGCCACAGGAAGTTCTTGGACCACTTCTGCAACTGTTGGGATTGCCTTAATTGGGATTGGTACAGCTTTAGGAATTAGTCCAGGTATGATTGCCGGTGCAGTAATCTCTGGTGCATACTTTGGGGATAAAATGTCACCTTTAAGTGATACTACAAATTTAGCGCCTGCTATGGCTGGTACAGATTTATTTACGCATATTAAATATATGAGTATTACTACTATCCCTACCGTTATTATCACACTAATAGCCTTTTCTATTATGAGTATGAGTATTGAATCGACTGGTACTTCTGACACCTCTTTTATTTTAGGAACCATTGATCAATACTTCAATATTACACCACTACTATTTTTAGTCCCAGTCGCTGTAGTCGTTTTAATTCTTTTTAAAGTTAAACCTTTAGCCGCATTAGTCTCCGGTGTGTTATTGGCTGCTATATTTGCGTTTGTCTTTCAACCTAAACTTATTGAAAACATAACCGATTCTTCTACTAAAACAGTTGTGACATCTATATTAACAGATACTAATGTCGAAATTGATAATACAGCATACCTAGCTAATCTATCTGCCGCAGATATAGAAAAAGTAAACTCTGACCCTGAGCTTAAAAATCTATTTTCAGACGACGATTTAAAAGGTGTGCATACCCTTCAAAGTCTTCAAAACTTTTTAGCTCCAGATTATAAGGATGCTTCGCTAGTTAAAGCTAAAGCTGAAAACTTAGAAAAATTAATAACCATCAAACGATTAAAAAAGCTATTTAGTGCTGGAGGGATGAATGGTATGTTATGGACAATCCTACTAATATGTTGTGCCATGGTTTTTGGTGGTACCATGGATGCTATTGGTGCCTTGTCGCGCATTACAAAAGAACTTTTAAAACTAGCAACTACCGTATTTGGACTTTTTGCCAGTACAGTCATTAGTTGTTTAGGATTAAATGCAATTGCATCAGATCAATACCTAGCTTTAGTTATACCAGGTAAAATGTTTAAAAAAGCATACCAAGATAAAGGACTTGCTCCAGAAAACTTAAGTCGTACCTTAGAAGATTCTGGAACCGTAACCTCTGTACTTATCCCATGGAATACTTGTGGTGCTTATCAATCTGGTGTTTTAGGTGTTGGTGTTGGAGAGTATTTTGTCTATGCTATTTTTAACTGGCTAAGCCCATTTACCACATTATTTTTTGCTGCGCTTAATATTAAGATCAGACAACTAAAAGATAAATAACTGTAAATTATCACCTTCACATTTTACTATAGTTAAAATTTATAGCCTAATAAGATTTAAAAATTTTATTAGGCTTGTTTTTTTAATATACTACAGTATTTTTGTAGAAGAAAAACAATGTATTAATTATAAAATTTTAAACCAATGGCAATAGTAGGAAAACAATTTCCAGATTTAAATGTGGATGCAATGAACGAAATGGGTGACACCTTTAAAGTTAACGTTCTTGAAGAAGCGAAAAAAAACAATAAAAAAGTAGTATTATTCTGGTACCCTAAAGATTTTACTTTTGTTTGCCCAACAGAACTGCACGCTTTTCAAGCTGCTAAAGCAGAATTCGAAAAAAGAAATACAATCGTAATTGGTGCCTCTTGTGATACGCCAGAAGTACACTTTGCATGGTTAAACACGCCAAAAAACAATGGTGGAATTGAAGGTGTAACTTACCCAATATTAGCAGATAGTAACCGTAACTTATCTAGCATTTTAGGTATCTTAGATATCCAAAATGAAACTTACGACGAAGAAACTGGAACGGTTCAAGTTGAAGGAGACAATGTGACTTACAGAGCAACTTATATTATTGATGAAGAAGGTGTTGTACAACACGAAAGTATCAACAATATGCCTTTAGGTAGAAACGTTGGAGAATACTTACGTTTAGTAGATGCTTTAACGCACGTACAAGAAAAAGGTGAAGTTTGTCCAGCAAACTGGGAAGAAGGAAAAGACGCTATGTCTGCAGATGCAAAAGGAACTGCAGCTTATTTAGCTTCACACTAAAAAACAAATATTATGTTACAAGAATTAAGTCAAGACAATTTATCAGAAATTATTGCTGCTAACGATACTGTAGTAGTACAATATTCTGCAACGTGGTGTGGTAACTGTCGTATTATGAAACCAAAGGTTAAGAAATTAGCTGGCGAGTTAGAAAATATAACATTTGTTATCGCTGATGCGGAAAAATTTCCAGAATCAAGACAATTAGCTACAGTAGATAACTTACCAACATTTGCGACTTTTAAAGACGGAAAATTTGTAAATCAAACACAGACTAACAAATTTGACGTTTTAAAAGAATTAGTTGACGAAGTAGCATAGTAACCATTTTTCGCTGTAGCGAAATTAAAAAATAATTTTATCAATGAAACTACCAGTAATAAAACACTTAACACAATTTATAGAAGACAATGACGAAGACTATATCGTTGAAACCATTGAAACTCTAGAAGCCTTAACCGAAGTACCTTCTCTTAAAGATGAAGAACTAGACGTTATTGGAGAATTAATCTCTAATATGTATGGTGCTATTGAAGTTAATAAAATGATTAAAGACGGTGCTACTAAAAAGGATGCCGTTAACAATTTTATGAAACGTGTTTTAGGTTCTATTGATAAATAGAAATAAGAAAAAGAAAAATTACCTGTACTAAAAAACCACTTTGCAATAGCAAGGTGGTTTTTTTTTATTTATAATATGCCTAATATTTTAAAATTCAACTATGCCAATGTAACGGTTACAAAAGGAGCCAAATTTAACTTTATAATTCTAGTTTTTAGTGTTACTTTTAACACTAATGAAAAACTTGCTACACTACATTCAAACTAGATGTGAGATATCAACTTCTGATATCCATTTAATTAAGACGCATTTTATTAGTAAAAATGTACCTGCACAAACCAAACTATTAGAAGCAGGAAAAATTGAACGTTATGTTTATTTTTTAAGTAAAGGTATTGTAAAAGGCTATCAGAATATAGACGGTAAAATAGTCGTACAGCATTTAGTACAAGCCCATGATTTTTTCACCTCTTTAGACAGTTTCATTAGCCAAACCCCTGCTGCTGATTATTACGAAACAATTACCGATTGTGAGCTTATAAAAATTTCTAAATTAGATTACGACTTACTACAAACACAATCCTCCTTCTGGAATGATTTTATAAAAACGGTTACCAACGAGCATCTAAACTGTAAATTAGAACGCGTTAAAGATTTTCAGACATTAACAGCAAAAGCACGTTATTTAAAGTTTCTAAATCAGCAACCTCACCTAGCACTAAACGTTTCTGTAGATACCATAGCATCATTTTTAGGCATGGAACCGCAATCCTTAAGCCGTATTAGAAAACAAATCACTTTCTAACAAATGTTATTTTTACACACTTAATTACCACAGACCTTTGCGCAAACAAAAACATATAAAACATGAGCAAAGAGATTTCATTAGTAACTGGAGGAAATGGTCATTTAGGTAATAATCTGATCCGTTTATTACTTTCTAAAAACCTAGAGGTAAGAACAACGGTTAGAGACCTCAATAACATGACGCCTTTTAAAGATTTAGATTGCGAAGTTGTACAAGCTGACCTATTAGATAAAACGTCTTTAAAAAAAGCGTTTGAAGGCGTTACACATGTATATGCAGTCGCAGCAAATTTTAGCATGTGGGCCAAAAACCCTAAAGTTGAAATTTACGATAATAACATGCAAGGCACACAAAATGTATTTGACATGGCTAAGACCTGTGGTATTAAAAACATAGTATACGTCAGCTCTGTCGCGTCTTTAGACTTTAGCTCCCTTCCTGCAAACGTCGATAATGGTTATAATAAAGATCGCAGAAACTGGTATTATAATTCTAAAAATGACTCTGATAAATTAGCTTTAGAATTAGGTAAAAAGTATAGTATAAGAACGGTCTTAGTTTTACCATCTGCAATGGTTGGAAATCAAGCGTACAAACTTAGCTATTCTAACAATTTAGTATATCAAATTTTAAATGGACAAATACCTATAGACACCAACGTCACCTTAAACTGGGTAGATGTCAAAGATGTTGCTTTTGGTACTTATCAAGCCCTGTTAAAAGGCAAAAACAACACGCGCTATATTCTTTCAAATCCAACACATACAACTTTACAAGACAGCGTAAAAATAGCGGCTAATCTATATCCCGAATTAAAATTAAAAACACCAAAAAAGGTACCTAAATGGGTATTATACACTGTAGCAGAATTGATGGAATTTAGTAGTAAAATCACAAATAAAGAACCGTTATTACAACGTCACTATCTAGACATGTTTTATGGCTTAAAACAAGATTATGACATCTCCAATTCACAACAAGAATTAGGTTTCAATCCTAAACCGTCAAAACAAGTATTAGAAGAAGCGCTTAACTACCTAAAAAATGATTGGACGACCAATTAAACTAATGATTATTGACTTTTAGAATTTATTCTAAAATATAATGACATTACTATTAAAAATCCACTTTGTAATAGCAAGGTGGATTTTTTTGTTTAAATTGAAAACCAACACTGTAAAACAGGTCCAATACTTCTGTTTATCAACAGTTATATTCCATAAAAAAAATACTAATTTGACACTAAATTAAAACAGAATGAACAAAAAATTTATCCCATCAGTAACAACACTCTTCACGCTTGGTCTTTTTCTCACGGTCAATAGTTGCAAAGAAGAGGCGAAACAACCTGTTATTACCCCAGTCGAAAAAGAAGTCACTCCCAAGACTGTTTACGCCAGTGATGTCATCCCCTTTTTTGAGCACTGGAAATTAATCCTAGGTGACGGCTCCAATGCTGGTATTGCCACTAATTTTGAGAACAAAGACTTCTTTTACACTACAAACGATAGTGCTGGTGAATGGGTTGTTTTTAAAGCGCCCAATGGTGGAGATACACACGGTACTTCAAATAATACTAGAACAGAATTAGCACAAATTAAAAAATGGTATCCTAAAACCGCTAATGATAAATTATCAGCCACACTTAAAGTAATGAATGTCTCTGCTACAGGTGATGCTCGTGTTGCTGCCTCTCATGCTGTCGTGGTAGGTCAAATCCACAGTGCTGACAAGCATGAAAACGAACCCTTAAAAATATTTTACAAAAAGTATCCTGGTCAGACTAAAGGCTCTGTATTCTGGCATTACGAAATTAATACCGCAGGTGATGATAACTCTGGACGATGGGATTATTCTTCTGCTGTTTGGGGTAATGACTTTTCTGTCGTGGGTACCGAAGAAAACACGTATCCAGAAGAACCTAAAGACGGTATTGCGCTAGGCGAAGAGTTTAGTTATACCGTTGAAGTCAAAGAGGGAATCATGAACCTAACATTTACTAGTGAAGGACATGAGCCAAAAACATTTACTAAAAACTTAATCGCATCAGAATACACGACTAAAGCAGATATACCAGAGCAAACACAAAAATTATTTGTGCCAATTGGTCAAGATGGTGTAGAACGTCCAACAGCTTATACTGGCGAAGGTTGTTTCTTTAAGCTTGGTGCTTATAATCAAACCAACGGTAAATCCCCAGAAATTAATAAAAATTGGTGTTCTGGCGCAGAAACACATGGCGGTGATATTAAAAAGCAATATGCCGATGGTAATTACGCAGAAGTGTGGTTTAAAACAGGAAGTATCTCTGTAAGTGATGCTGCTGTCTCTAACGATGGGTATTTTGCTAAAAATGATTAAAAAATAAACGATTAACAAAAAACATCCCTATTTAAAAACCACTTTGCGAAAGCAAGGTGGTTTTTTTATTGAATTGACACTATAATTTTCTCTAATATTAAACTAACTTAGTAACCTTTATACTTGATTCATTAATAGGAAGAATCATACCTACTATATAATAGCCCTATTCAAAATAAAATCATGAAAAAACAACTATTACTAACATTCGTATTACTTCAGTCTTTAATTGGTGTATCACAAGTTATTTATAGCGATCAATTTAATGAAGGAATCAATAACTGCTCCTCCTCTTCCTCGTTATCATCTTCAATTAATAACGATAATCTACAAATAGTAGGAGACGGTACTGCTAATGATTGGGCTAGCTTAGGCTATTCGTTTCATAACTCTGGAAGCAGTACAATTATAAATGCGGCCTCAAATCCAAAATTATATATCAAAATTAAAGCTGAAAACAATCCGCAGGTTAGAATAGATTTAAAAGACACCAATGGCTATGTAACAAGCCTAACCCCTTCTGCAATTACAACAAATGCCAATTATCAAATCATTGAGATTGATTACAATGCCAAACTTGAAGATGGCGGATATGGTAGTTCTTGTGCTTCCGCTCCATGCGCTGTTGATGCTTCACAATTATCAGGAATTGTACTTTATTTCAATCCAGGTACAGGACAATACAATGGAACCGTAGCTATAGAATGGTTATCTATTGGAGAACCATTGGAGCAAATAACCGATTATGATGTTAGATACAATCAGTTGGGCTATTTTGTAGGGAGAAACAAAATTATTAATATCGCCTCTTTAAACAATTTTTCACCTAAAAACTTTACTATATTAAATGATAATAACGTAATTGTTTTGAGTGGTGTTACAAACACACCAGACTACTGGGATGATTCGGGTGAATATATAGCAAAGGTAGATCTCACATCAATGGATACCCCAGGGACTTACACCTTCCAAACAGATGAGATAGAGGTTTTATTTAATATAGGAGTAGATATCTATGAATCCATATCTGAAGCATCTTTGAAGTATTTCTATTATAACAGAGCTTCCACATCAATATCATCTACTTATGGAGGTGAATATGCTAGAAACATAGGACATGAAGATACTCAAATCTATGTTCATAGTTCCGCTGCTTCTCCAACACGACCTACAGGAACAATAATCTCTTCTCCAAAAGGATGGTATGATGCAGGTGACTACAACAAATACATTGTTAATAGTGGTGTTTCTACTTACACCCTTTTAGCTGCATTTGAACATTATGAGTCCTATTATACATCAAAAGCATTCAATATTCCTGAAACAGGTAATAACTTACCAGATATATTAGATGAAATTAAATGGAATTTAGACTGGATGTTAACCATGCAAGAACCTTCAGATGGTGGTGTTTACCATAAACTTACGACTTTAAATTTTTCTGGTACTCAAATGCCTGAAGATTCAAATTCAGATAGATATGTAGTACAAAAAAGTACGGCTGCCACATTAAATTTTGCTGCCGTAATGGCTATGGCTTCAAGAATCTATTCAAATTTTGACACAGAAATACCAGGCTATAGTGCAACGTTGTTAAATGCTGCGCAGGAAGCCTACACTTGGGCTATAGCAAACCCAAACATTCTGTTTTCTAACCCTGATGATGTTTCTACAGGAGAATATGGAGATTACGATATTAGTGACGAGTTTCAATGGGCAGCTGTGGAGTTATTTATCACAACTAGTGATGTACAATACAAAAATGACATCAATTTAAGCACCATAGGTAATGGTTATCCAAGTTGGCAATATGCAGATCCTTCAGCCTTAATTTCAATAATGTTTCATGAAGCATTGTTGTCTCCAGACATTGATACAAACACAGCTAGTAACTTATTATTAAGCTTTGCTGATGATTTAAAAACAACAGTTGAATCTTCTGTAATGAATACTACTATGGGACACTATAATTGGGATTATACTTGGGGTAGTAACAGTACTGCTGCCAATCAAGTTTTAATTCTAATTAGAGGATACGAAATAACCAATGACCAATCTTACTTAGATGCTGCCTACACAGCGATGGATTATTTATTAGGCAGAAATGGAACAGGTTATTGCTATGTTACTGGTTTTGGAGAAAAGTCAACATCGGATCCTCATCACAGAATTTCTGAAGCCGATGGAATCATCAATCCAATACCTGGTATGTTAGCTGGGGGACCTCATACAGGCCAACAAGATGCCTCGGGCTGTAGCGAAGCTTACCCAAGTAACTTCAATGCCGCTTCATATTTAGACAACTCGTGTTCTTATGCCTCTAATGAAGTAGCTATAAACTGGAATGCCCCCTTAGCTTACACCCTTAATGCATTACAATATTATCAAAATAAAAACGACAACACTTTAAGTACTACTGGGTTTAATAACCAAAAAGAAACCATCCGTATGTATCCAAATCCTACCAATAATGGGATTATAAGTTTCAGTACAAATGAAGCTGTTAATTACATTAAAGTTTTTGACCTAAACGGAAAACAAATTATTACAATTAACGCCATAACAAACAACACTATTGATCTAGGTAATATTAAACAAGGTTTATACTTTATAAACTTTTATACTTCCGAAGGTGTTTTTTATAAAAAATTAATAAAAAACTAAATTTTCACCAATCGTCTTTTAACCCACCTAATAATTATAGTTTGATTTAATCAGCTTAAAAACTATCAAAAATATAATTTAGCACATCTTAATAAAATAAAAAAAACCGCCATTAAGGCGGTTTTTAATCTCTGTAAAACGGGTTAAACTAACCTATTCAAAATCACAATCTTTACCTAAGCTCTCAAACTTAGCTAACTCTTCGATTAAACCGTTATTTACTTTATCAAAAACTTCGTAAGCAATTTTACCTAAAGGTAAATGTACTGGAGCTTCTTCTAATTGCGCTAATTTGTATATAGCCTGTGCAGCTTTTTCAGGATTTCCTGGTTGGTTTCCGCTTAAAGCTTGTAAACCTCTTATACGTTCTCCTACAGTACTTTCGTAATCTTCAATCTCTGTATTATCGTAAGCTGCAGAACTACCCGCCCATTCTGTTCTAAATGGTCCTGGTTCTACATTAGTTACTTTAATGTTTAATGGTTTTAATTCAGCTGCTAAAGCTTCACCAATACCTTCTAAAGCAAATTTAGAACCATTGTAGATTCCTAAACCTTGAGATCCAATACGACCTGCAATAGATGTAATATTTATAATATGTCCAGAACGTTGTTTACGCATTTCAGGTAATACCGCTCTGATGGTCGTCAAAACACCAAAAACGTTAACTTCAAATTGTCTTCTTACTTCTTCGTCAGAAATTTCTTCGACACTCCCCATAATACCATAACCAGCATTATTTACAACGACATCGATTTTTCCAAATTTATCAAAAACAGTTTTGATACCTTCGATAATCATTTCTGTAGAAGCAACATCTATAAGTACTCCAAAAGAATTCCCTGGGTTTTCATTGTTAAATGCTTCTACTTGGTCTTGTTTTCTAAAAGTCCCTACCACGATTTGTCCTTGTGATAATACTTCTTTAGCTAACTGTTTACCTAATCCTGATGATACACCAGTAATAAACCATACTTTTTTGTCTTTACTCATTTTTTGTTATATTGAAATGTTTTGTAAGTAATTGAAATGTTTTTTTGCAAAATTACTAAAATTTTACTATCCCTTTGGTCTTAAAAGTACTATAATGATGTTAAATCTATGTAAAATGATAGGTTTAGTTTATTTTATACTTTTCAAATGTAATAGACAGTAAAACTATTGTTTTAAATGAAGCTTGATATTACCAGATTTTTCAACTATTTTCGTTTCACTTGCACTATAATTTATTAAAATATAATCATATTTGCTAAAGACGGTAACCAAATGAACATAGATAATAGCAAACCCCAAATTGAGAAACAGAAACAATCAACATCAGAATTAGTATCTGCGACCAAATCAGAGTCGGATAACAATCTGCAGAAACCAACTAAACGTATCAGGAAACCTGCTACTGAAGCCCAATTAAGTAATCCGTTTCACGGGGTAAAATTAGTGCAAGTATTAGAGCGTCTAGTAGCACATTATGGTTGGGATTATCTTGGGGAGCAGGTTAACATTAGATGTTTTATATATAATCCTACCATGAAATCAAGTCTTGGTTTTTTAAGAAAAACCACTTGGGCGAGAGAGCATGTAGAGGACCTATATTTAGATATGTTAGATAAAAAAAAAGCAGAAGAAAAAACTAAGCCTAAAATGTAGTCGTATTTAGCAGCTACTTTGCACCTTTTTATTTTCTTGTTTTCTTATTATCGCTTAACCTTTACTTTATTAAAATAATACTATTCTAAAACAATTACAGATTATAGCCATTAGCCTAGAGAAATATAAGGAGGTTAAAGATTATAATGTCATTACTATTATTGCAGCTTAACATTGCGACACCAAAATACCCTCCTATTTATATGAAAATTATAAAACTAATAAAAATGTTGTTATTTACACTAATAACAATGATTAACATGTATTCCGCTCTTGCTCAAGATCAAAATATGACTAAAACCATAGACTCCCTTAAAGCCTTAGGCAAAACGACTTTAATACAAAAAGCGATTACTATTCTTGATACTAAATACCCAGAATTACAAATAGAATCTAAAGATTATAAAATTACCGCTTGGTCAAACAGTAAGGACATCTTAATTAATTTTCAAAGCCTAATACAATTTTCGCCTTTAGGTAATGAAACCACTTTTGATTACAATCTTATTGTTAATTTAATAACTAACGACGTCAATAATTTTGATCTCTTTGGCACTGACCGCTTCTATGTGCCAACAACAAAAGAACGTAAAACTATAAACAAAGTAAAAGAATTGGTCGACTTCCAATCTGACTTTATCAACGAAGTAAAAGAAACTGAAAAGACCTATCGCATATACAGTAGCAACGACTCCTATTTTTATAGCTACGAGATAGACAAAATAACTGGAGAGAAATTATTAGACACAGAGATACAGGGCAATTGGGAACCTGATCCTGACCTGGACGACCATAAATCAAATCCTGATCCATTATTAGAAATGGACTAAAAGCACTCCATTTGTAGTCAATTACAAAAAAGTAAGCAACTTTTATCCCTTTACTATTTTTACATTTAACGTTGGCGCTAATTAACATGTGACCACCTAAAACACATTACTGATGAAATATAAAATACAAGTACTATTAATTTCACTATTATATATTCCATGTATATACAGTCAAAACCCTTGTTTTGATGAAGAAACAATTAAAGTTTATAAAGAATCAAAAAAAGAAGACCATAAAGAATCTTTAGAATGGCTTTTTAAAGCCTCAAAAGTTAATCACGGTCATGCAATCCATCAACTAGGCCTGTATTATGTTCAAGGCAGTAATCTTGACTACAAAAAGGCATATGCCTATTTTGAGAAATCGGCATATCTTGGTATTCATAATTCTATGAGAAGTTTAGGTATTATGAATGAAGATGGTGAAGGTAGAGAAATTGATTTTGTTAAGGCTTATGCTTGGTATCGACTTGCTGGAGATTTTATACCAACACATTGGGATGAATGGTATATGCCAAGATCAAAAATAAGAATGTTTAAAAGTATGGCTCCAAAATTGGCAAATAAAATGACCGAAAAAGAAATCAGATCTGGAGACAAACTTTATAATAAAATCAAATCTAAAATTAATTGTAACTTTAATTCGTGGTTAGAAGAATCTGATTATTTTATTGAGAAAAAAAAACCTGAACAAGATATAAAAATACCTAATAGTCAATTACAAGAAATAATTGAACTAGCGTTAAACCTACCTGAATTACAGATGTATTATCATATTGATCAGGCACCTAAAAGACTACCTCTAAAAATTAAAGAGTTTGATAAGATTAATGAAAAAAACTTAAAGGGAATTAAAATGTTTGGAAAAAACATTCTCTTTTTAAAAGACAGAGAAATAAAAGAAAAAAGAATATCCGATTACATTACCGTGAGTAAATGGACTTATTCCAAAAACAAATTAAACCTTATATTAAAATATCCGATTGAAGGTATTATAATAATTTACAATTTAGAACGAAAAGATTTAGAATGGACCATTGTTTCTTCACAAATAAGAGAGTCGAAGTCTCAGTAAATAAAAAAACTATTTCAACTTCCTGTAAAATTAGTTGCTGTTTTTAGTTAATTTGTTAAAGTCCTCTTAGAGTTTCTAGCTGTCATTTACTTACTACACTAAAACAAGTAACCAATTTCACACCAAATATTGGGTGTTATTAAAAAAAATCACTTCTTTTAAATAAATAAATTGAAAGAACTTTATAATTTTAAATACAATGAAAAATATAATTTTATATCAAAAAAAAAGCATTAATATTCACGCTTCTTTCATTTTATTAGCTTTCATGGTTTTTCCCTTTCTTGGTCTAAATTTACTTATAGAAAAATCAAGTTATTCGAATACTTTTTTGAGAAGTGATATTACTTTTTACATCTCTAATTCTATACTTATTATTTTGACATTAGCTTTAATTATAAAAATATATTTAATTAAAATACCTATTCTCATTGTAGGTGAAAACGATTTCAAGGTCTCACAATTTGTTTCATTTATTAGTAGATATATAACGATTGGTAATTTATTTAAACTTTTAAGAAACAATTTGAGGTACAGAAAAATAGAATACACTGATATTATAATATTTGAAAAAATAAATAAATCTGGCGATGACATCATACAAGTCAAGTATACAACAAGGCACAAAATTGAAAGTTTTGATACAGGATTAAGTTTACTGAATAAATCTAGTATTGCAACATTCAAAAAAACTTTAAAAATAAAACAGACTGAATTAGAAAAGAATTTTAAGATTTATAATTTTTAAATAATTCAAGCAAATAAACTACACTCAGCGAATCCTATAAATAATACAGATCTTAGTGTTTAACAAAAAGCCACTGTGTACTTATAAAGTCTGCTGTTTTTTTTACTTTAGCTAACCGCTAAACTAAAATCCTACGGACTTTCCATTCCTAAACTAAAAAGAGGTAAACGGTGTAAGCAAACTGATAAAACCATAATTATACTTAGAATTCCAAACGTGTGCCATCTACCAAGCATTCTGTAGCGATTTTTAAAAGCATGTCTAATTTAGTTTAGTATTTATAATATTTTTCTCTCTTAAAAGTACATAACAACATAAAGTAATAAGTACTTTAGAATCCACACTCTTTGTTTGCTTTTAAACCTCCCCTATTTTCGATTAATCAGTTAGCAAAAACAGAGTCGTTTTGCTTTAATTGAAACTTGAGTTTGATTCTTTTTAAACTAACTTCGTTTAGCTTGTAATATCATTTATTACAGGGGCATAATATTCACTTTCCATTAGCCATAATTACAAAAAAAACAGAAACTTCATAAAACTAACCGAATACTAAATAGAGAAGACACAACAGAATACGTTTAATACTTTACTCTAGAAAACACAGAATTTTAAACTATTTTAGATCTTACTTTATTTTATTTAAAGTAAACTCATTTTTAAAGAAGAGCACCTCAAAAATTTATATGACATTGTTGGTATAAAAAAGAATGTATTTTTTACTTATTTTTAACAAAATATAAGTAGTATTGCTCTTGTTAATTATTTTACAGTCAAAATAAGCCGAAAAGGACTTTAAAAGGGAGTAAGCAAAATATTTTTAAATTAAGTAAAATGAAAAAAGTACTAATTACAATATGCTTAGGAGCACTATTTTTAACCTCTTGTGGTGGTGGAAATGACATGGCGTCTGATGCTAAAAAAATGGCTGATCTTACTTGCAAAATGACAAAAACAATGGCAGCGGATCCTACAAAAGCAAGTGAATTAACAAAGGAAATCACAGATTTTTCTTTAGAAACAACTAAGAAATACAACACTGCTGAAGATATCAAAGCTTTTGCTGAAGCTTTAGCAAAAGAAATGGAGAACTGTAAATAATTTAAAACATCTAAAGTTTTAGGTAATTTGTTCTTTACATACCAAGCTCTTCTGATTTAAGTCACAAGAGCTTGATATATTTAAATAAAACTACTAGTTTTATTTACTAAGTCTCACTCCCGAGACATCTATCACGCAAACCAGTCTAGAGACATCTACTCTCTGACCCGTTTTTTAAAAGCGTGTCTAATTTAGTTTAGTATTTTCACATATCTTTAAGTCTTACAAACATTTCAGTGACATTAATTGTCTTTAAATCCACACTATTTTCGTTTAATCAGTAAGCACAAGCCAAGTCACTGTATTTTAATTAAAAATTAACTCTGTTCATTTTTCAAACGAACTTAATTTAACTTAGAATATAATTTATTATTTGAGTATTATTTTGGCGTTACATTAAACGATCCAATAAAACTATCCCAAAAGCCCAATAATTTCAGTAAACTCTTTCGCTTCAGCGTAATCCAAAGCCGTCTTACCATCGTTATCTTTAACGGTAGTATCGGCATTATGCTCTAAAAGCAGTTTAACTATGTCGACTTTATTATATTGTGTAGCAAAGGTCAAGGCAGTGGTTCCGTTGGCATTGATTGCATTTAAATCGGCACCATTTTTAATTAAATATTGAGCAAATCCTACATTTCCTTTAAAACTAACACCAATCAGAGCAGTATTACCTGAGGCATCTTTGGCGTTAATAGGCGCATTATGTTCTATCAAAATTTTAGTTGCTGCTTCATTATCAAAATAACTCGCTAAAATTAAAGCTGTAAAACCGCGTTGATCTTTAGATTCTGCCAATTTAGGATTAGCATTTAACACTGCTTTTAAAGTGGCAGTATCTTTATTTTTTATACTTTCAAAAAGTGTATTTATGTCTTTCATTTTTTAAATTTTTCAATAAAAAAGGAATGGATTCTAAAAAATCCACTCCTTTTTATAATTATGTTTACTTGATATTGTTATATATCAAACCTATTAGCGTTCATCACTTTTGTCCAAGCTGCAACAAAATCTGTTACAAATCTTTCTTTATTATCGTCTTGTGCATACACTTCTGCATAAGAGCGCAATATAGAGTTAGAACCAAATACTAAATCTACACGAGTTGCTGTAAATTTAACAGCTCCAGTTTTACGATTTTTAATTTCATAAATACCGTTATCTATAGATTTCCATTCATAAATCATATCAGTAAGGTTTACAAAGAAATCGTTAGTTAAAGCCCCTTCATTTTCTGTTAGCACGCCATGTTTAGTCCCACTATAATTAGTACCCATAACACGCATTCCTCCAACTAAAACGGTCATTTCTACAGCTGTTAAGCCAAGCAATTGTGTTTTGTCTAATAACATTTCTTCTGGACTAACAACATATTCTTTTTTCTGATAATTTCTAAAACCATCTGCTAAAGGTTCTAAAGCTTCAAAAGACGCAACATCCGTCATATCTTGTGATGCATCACCTCTACCTGGAGTAAAAGGAACATTTACAGCCAAACCTGCATTTTTGATTGCCTTCTCGACACCAACATTACCTGCTAATACAATAGTATCCGCAAGACTAATTCCAAATGTTACAGCAATTGGCTCTAATACAGCTAATACCTTTTGTAATTGTGCTGGCTCATTACCTTCCCATTTATTTTGAGGCTCTAAACGTATACGTGCGCCATCAGCACCACCTCTAAAATCTGAGCCTCTATATGTTCTTGCACTATCCCAAGCTGTAGAGACTAATTCTGAAATAGTTAAATCTGTACTTTCAATTTTGCTTTTTACAGCATCAACATCATAATCCTTAGTTCCTTTAGGAATTGGATCTTGCCAAATTAAATCTTCTTGTGGCACATCTGGACCAAACCAACGGTCTTTTGGCCCCATATCACGATGCGTTAATTTAAACCAAGCACGAGCAAAAGTATCTGAAAACGCCTCAAAATCATCTTTAAAACGTAATGAAATCTCGTTATAAATAGGATCCATTCTCATGGCCATATCCGCATCAGTCATCATTGGATTTAACCTTGTTGTTAAATCTTCAACATCTACAGGTTTATCTTCATCTTTAATAGTTACAGGTTCCCACTGTGTAGCTCCTGCAGGACTTTTACGTAATTCCCACTCATGGTTATATAACATTTCGAAAAAACCATTATCCCATTTTGTTGGATGCGTTGTCCAAGCACCTTCTATACCACTAGTAACAGTATATCTTCCTTTACCTGATTTTGTTGGATTAGACCAACCTAAACCTTGCTCTTCCACTCCCGCACTTTCTGGCTCTGGCCCTAAAATACTGGCATCTCCATTTCCGTGTGCTTTACCAACAGTATGTCCACCTGCAGTTAAAGCGACAGTTTCTTCATCATTCATCGCCATACGCTTGAATGTTTCTCTAACTTGTAATGCTGTTTTTAAAGGATCTGATTTACCATTGACACCTTCTGGGTTAACGTAAATTAATCCCATTTGTACAGAGGCTAATGGATTTTCCATAGTTTCAGGATTCTCAACATTAGCATAACGCTCGTCACTAGGTGCTAACCATTCTTTTTCCGCTCCCCAATACACGTCTTTTTCTGGATGCCAAATATCTATACGTCCAAACGCAAAACCGTAAGTTTTTAACCCCATACTTTCGTAAGCAATTGTTCCTGCCAAAATAATTAAATCGGCCCAACTTACTTTATTTCCGTATTTTTTCTTAATTGGCCATAATAAACGTCTCGCCTTATCTAAACTGACATTATCTGGCCAAGAATTTAATGGCGCAAAACGCTGGTTACCTGTACCACCACCACCACGTCCGTCTGGTAATCTATATGATCCTGCTGCATGCCATGCCATTCTAATCATTAAGCCGCCATAGTGTCCCCAATCTGCAGGCCACCAATCTTGACTGTCTGTCATAAAATCGTGTACATCCTTCTTAAGACCTGCTACATCCAGTTTTTTTAATTCCTCATGGTAATCAAAATCAGCACCAAGTGGATTTGTTTTAGTGTCCTGTTGGTGTAAAATATCTAAATTTAGTGTGTTTGGCCACCAATCTGTGACTGTTTTCTCTGTAGTAGTAATTGCACCTTGCATAAAAGGGCACTTGCTTGCATCTCCGTTAGTAGTATGATCCATATAGTGTTTATTTTTGTGTTTATTTTTTTACAAAACTAGTTGTATATCCAATAAATTTAATACATATAAAATTGATTGTTACTATTTAATAATAGCTTTTACTTATCAACTTACATTTAACGATAGTTTAAAATGATATAATAAAGTTTAGCTAACCTTTATTGTTAAAGCTCTTTATTGTCTATTTTTACTTTTCATAAATAAAATCAAATAAAATGGCTAAAATAACATTAGGCGGTACACCTGTCGAAACAATAGGGAATCTTCCAGAAATTGGAGCACAAGCTCCTGACTTTACTTTAACTGCAAGTGATTTATCTACACATAAATTATCAGATTTTAAAGGTCAAAAGGTCGTTTTAAATATCTTTCCAAGTGTCGATACCGGCACGTGCGCTACCTCTGTACGTTCTTTTAATAAAGAAGCAGCAGAAATAAAAAACACTAAAGTATTATGTATCTCAAGAGATTTACCATTTGCACAAGCGCGTTTTTGTGGTGCAGAAGGTATTGATAATGTGGTAATGTTATCCGATTTTAAAACAGGACAATTTGGTAAAGACTACGGTTTAGAGTTTGCTTCAGGTCCTTTTGAAGGATTAGATTCTAGATGCGTTGTTGTCTTAGACGAAAATGGGGTTGTAAAATATACAGAACAAGTACAAGAAGTTGCTGATGAGCCAAATTATAAAGCGGCATTAGACGTATTATAAATGAGTAAAAAGGAACCTTTTATAATCAATCGTTTAAAAAGTGTAGGGTATGCCTTTAAAGGCATGCTCTTACTTTTAAAGACCGAAGCTAGTATAAAAATTCAATTTTGTATTGCTATCATCATGACCATTGGTGGTTTCTATTTCGAGATTTCTTCAACGGAATGGATTATGCAATGCTTTGCGATAGGACTAGTCATGAGCGTGGAAGGTGTTAATACTGCTATTGAAGCTATTGCGGATTTTATTCATCCAGAACATCACGAAAAAATTGGATTTATTAAAGACATTGCAGCAGGTGCTGTTTTTATTGCATCTATAGCCGCTTCTATTATTGGATGTATTATTTATATTCCAAAGGCATTTTAAACAATTATCCATTAGGATAAACGTTAACTATTTGTATTTTTACCCAAACTAAAACCCGATAATGGCGAAAGCAAAAAAACAAACGAAGCCCAAAAAGAAAGTCAGCATCAAAAAACCTGATTTTAAGCTATCTAGTCAACAAAAGCTAGTTCTTGGAAGCTTTTTGGTAATTTTAGGTCTTCTGTTTTTTATCGCTTTTTTATCTTATTTATTTACCGGAAAAATAGATCAAAGCACTTTAAGCGAATTTACTTCTAGAGAAGTAGAAACTAAAAATTGGTTAAGCAAGATTGGTGCTTGGATTAGCGATTTATTTGTACAACGCGGTTTTGGTGTTGCTGCTTTTATAATCTCTGGACTAACCTTTTTATCTGGCGTGTACGTATTAACAGACTTAAGTAAAGCTAAATTACGCAAACATTGGTTTTGGGGTATTTTAGTAATGATCTGGATATCTATTTTCTTTGGTTTTTTTACACATAAAAATGATAGCTTAAGCGGAACCATCGGTTTTGAAATTAACACTTTTTTTCAAGATTACATAGGTAAAATTGGAACTTCCCTGTTGTTAACATTTGCTTTTATTAGTTATTTAGCTATTAGATTTAAATTTACTCCACAACGTATTGCTGCCTTTTTTAAGAAAGCAAAAAATAATATTCAGGACGATTTTAATGAAGACTTTGTGCCTGTCGATAATTCGTATTCTGATGAAGCTGAAGATATCAAATCTGCTTTTGACGTCGATAAAAAAGTAGAACCTACAATCTCCAATCATTCCAAAATTGTAGTTACTAAGGATATTGAACTAAGCCAAGATACACCTAAAAAAGTAACAAAAACAGAAGTTAAATCACCTAAAATTGAAATTGAAGTTCCAAAAATTGAAATTGAAGAACCTCAAATGGAAATTGAAGTAGAAGCAGTAAAAGAAGAATTATCTGAAACGGATAATCTTGCCAATAAATTAGTAGAAGACTTTGGACAGTTTGACCCTACATTAGAATTAGGAAACTACCAGTATCCACCTCTAGATCTACTTAAAAAATATGACAACGAAGGCGTTACTATTAATCAAGAAGAGCTTGAAGAAAATAAAAACCGAATTGTAGATACTTTAAACAACTACAAGATTGGAATTGCTAGTATAAAAGCAACTATCGGACCAACGGTTACATTATATGAAATTGTACCAGAAGCTGGAATAAGAATTTCTAAAATTAAAAACTTAGAAGACGATATAGCCTTATCATTATCGGCTTTAGGGATACGTATTATTGCCCCTATTCCTGGTAAAGGAACTATTGGTATCGAGGTGCCAAATAAAAACTCGACGATAGTGTCCATGCGTTCTGTTATCGCTTCTCAAAAGTTTCAAAATACAGATATGTATTTACCCATAGCAATTGGTAAAACCATTAGTAACGAGACTTTAGTGATTGATTTAGCAAAAATGCCTCACCTACTTATGGCAGGTGCCACTGGACAAGGTAAATCCGTAGGTTTAAATGCTGTATTGACCTCATTATTATACAAAAAGCACCCTGCTGAAGTTAAATTTGTACTAGTCGATCCTAAAAAAGTAGAATTAACATTATTCAATAAAATAGAAAGACATTACTTAGCCAAACTTCCTGATGAGGCCGAAGCTATCATTACAGATAACACTAAAGTAATCCATACTTTAAACTCGTTGTGTATAGAAATGGATAACCGTTACGAAATGCTTAAAAATGCATTATGTCGTAACATTGTAGAATATAACACAAAATTTAAAGCTCGTAAATTAAATCCAAATGACGGTCATGCGTTCTTACCTTATATTGTTTTGGTTGTAGATGAGTTTGCCGATTTAATTATGACTGCAGGTAAAGAAGTAGAAACTCCTGTTGCTCGTTTAGCACAATTGGCACGTGCTATTGGTATACATTTAATCATTGCAACACAACGTCCTTCTGTAAACGTTATTACAGGTATTATTAAAGCCAATTTCCCGGCACGTATCGCCTTTAGAGTGTCAAGTAAAATAGATTCAAGAACCATATTAGATGCTGGTGGAGCAGATCAATTAATTGGTCGTGGAGATATGTTATATACGCAGGGTAATGACATGATACGTGTACAATGTGCATTTGTAGATACGCCAGAAGTCGAAAAAATAGTCGATTTTATAGGAAATCAGAAAGCATACCCTGATGCTTATTTACTACCTGAATATATTGGAGAAGAAAGTGGCACAAATCTTGATGTAGATATATCTGATAGAGACAAATTATTTAAAGATGCTGCAGAAATTATTGTTACAGCACAACAAGGTTCTGCCTCTTTATTACAACGTAAATTAAAACTAGGTTATAATCGTGCTGGTCGTCTAATTGATCAATTAGAGGCAGCAGGTATTGTAGGCGGTTTTGAAGGTAGTAAAGCCAGACAAGTGCTAGTAACAGATTTAGTGGCACTAGATCAATTATTAGAAAACGAAAAAAATTAATTACAATTAAAATGAAAAAATTATTAGTATTATTTTTATTAGCTACCAGTACCATTTTCGCACAAGATAATGATGCAAAAAAATTACTAAATGAAGTATCAGCAAAAGCCAAGAGCTATGATAATATTTCCATAAATTTTAAATATGTTTTAGAAAATACGGAAGAAAATATCAAGCAAGAAACTAAAGGTGATGTAGTCATGCAAGGTGAAAAATACCGTTTAAACATTTTAGGTATTACACGTATTTTTGACGGTAAAAGTATTTTTAGCATTAGCCCTGAGGATGAGGAAATAACAGTGTCTAAAGGTAGTGATCAAGACGAAACTACAATTACACCAAGTAAAATGTTATCCTTTTATCAAGATGGCTTTACTTACAACATGGATATCATTCAAGATGTTAGTGGACGTAAAATTCAGTTTGTAAAATTGCTTCCAATGGATTCTAATTCAGAAATTAAAAATGTATTATTAGGAGTCGATACCAAAACAAAACACATTTACAGATTAATTCAAGTTGGGAAAAATGGAACAAAAACAACTTTAACTGTAAATTCTTTCAAAACTAATGAGCCTTTATCAAAATCCTTATTTACCTTTGACGAAAGTAAGTACAAGGACTATTATATCAACAAATTGGATTAATTTTAAGTGAAAATATTAGATAGGTACATATTAACTACATATCTTAAAACCTTTATCAGCGTGTTTGTAATACTCATGCTGATTTTTGTTTTACAGGCAATATGGTTATATATTAAAGAATTAGCAGGTAAAGATTTGGACTTAGTAACGGTCCTGAAGTTTTTAATGTATATAACTCCTACCCTAATTCCTTTAATTTTACCGCTTACAATCTTATTAGCCTCAATTATGGTTTTTGGTAATTTTGCCGAAAACTATGAATTTGCTGCAATGAAATCTACAGGTATTTCACTACAACGTGCCATGTCTGGTTTAGGTATTTTTATTGTTGGCTTATCTATACTAACTTTCTTTTTTAGTAATAACGTTATTCCCTGGGCAGAATATAACAGTTATAATCTTAGGAAAAATATTGCAAAAGTTAAACCTGCTATGATAATAGCAGAAGGGCAGTTTAATGATATTGGTGAATCTTTTAATATTAAAGTACAAGAAAAGTCTGGAGAAAATGGTAAGCTTCTAAAAGGTGTTACAATACATAAAAAAAGTGGAAAAAGCTTTACTGGTAATTTCACGACCATTATTGCTGAACGTGGCGAGCTAGCTAGTGCAGAAGATTCTAATATTTTAAAGTTAATTTTATATGATGGGAATTATTATGATGATACACCTCCCAAAAAAATTGACGAACGTAAGAAAAAGCCATTTAGAAAAGCTGCTTTTAAAAAGCATGTTATGAATTTAGACTTATCTAAATTAAACAATATTGATTTAAACGAAAAAAATATTGATGATAAATACACGATGCTAAATGTTGCAGAATTAAACTATGCAATAGACTCCCTAAAAATTGAAAGAAATACTATTGTAAAAGAATTTTCAACCGCTTTATATAATAGAACTAATTTAGCAACTTTAAACTTAACCGTCAATCCTAAAAAAGATAGTACTTACACTGGTGATATCCTTGATATTTTTAAAGACAAACGTAAAATACAAGTTTTAGACTATGCCATAAATAGCACCTCTAGTACACAACAAATTATAAAATCGAAACAAGCTACCTTAAAAGTTAGAAACACTACCATATATAAGCACGGTATACAAATGCATAAAAAGTTTGCTTTGGCTATTGCTTGTATAATACTATTTTTTGTTGGTGCGCCTTTAGGTGCTTTGATAAGAAAAGGAGGTTTAGGTTTGCCAATGATAATAGCTATTGTCTTATTTTTGAGCTATCACTTTATAGGTCTATTTGCAGAAAATAGTGCAAAAAACGGGAATCTTCACCCTGCATTATCCGCTTGGTTCTCTACCTTAATCATGCTACCACTGAGTATCTTTTTAACAACACGTGCTACACAAGATCGTGGTATTTTTGAGTTCGATCATATCACACAACCAATCAAAAATTGGTACAATCAAAAATTTAATCGAAGTGCGCAATTTGAGGCTTTAAATGGAAATACACCGTTGGTTAGCTTTGAAGAAAAAGATATCAATAACTATAAAACACTTTCAAAAATAACCAGTATTAGTTTTGGTATAACGGTAGTTTTAGGAGTGCTATACTTTGTTTTAAAAAACAATAAATTACCACAATTCGCTGAAGCAGGAATTCAATTTAGTGCTGTTGCCTTTATAATCTTTTTATATAACTACATTAAATCATCTTTAGCCTTTGATAAGCTAAATGCTTTAACAAAAAATAAAAAAGAGACAATTATTCAAAAAACGCTTGGTGCTGTAATCTACCCTTTAACTCACTTTTTTAGAGTCGATAAAATTACTTTCGGTACTAACTACAATCCGGTAAAAACGAATAACAGTAAAGATTTATATTCGGAAACACCTATCACTTTAAGTAAAAATGATAGTATAGATTTTAGAGCAGTCTCCAAGTTAAGTTTTCTGTTTTTTAGTATTGCCTTAATTTTGTTTCTCTCTTATTTTATATTAAAAAATAATGAACAACCTCAATTAGCTTTAGCGGGAATACAAATTAGCATTATTTCATTTATAGTCTTTGTTTTTAACTACATCAAATCCTATTTAGAATATGTCAAATTACTGAAGACTATAAAGCATAAAAAAGAACATCCTTTATTTACACTTTTAGGGGTTATATTATACCCATTAATTCACTTTAATAGACGTCAAAAAATAGACGCATAGATATCATAACTAATACATATGTAATATCTTTGCAAGACAACACATTTATTATGATTACTACAAAAACACAAGACAATTCTTCTTTTAAATTAAATACCATTGAAGAAGCTATACAAGACATAAAAGCAGGAAAAGTTATTATAGTCGTTGATGACGAAGACAGAGAAAACGAAGGAGACTTTGTGGCTGCTGCCGAATTAGTAACACCCGAAATGATTAACTTTATGGCGACTCATGGTCGTGGTCTAATCTGTACGCCGTTAACAGAACAGCGTTGTGAAGAGTTAGATTTACACATGATGGTGACTAATAACACAGACCATATGGAAACCGCATTTACCGTTTCTGTAGATTTAAAAGGCCAAGGTGTTACAACAGGTATTTCGGCTGGAGATCGTGCTAAAACAGTCCAAGCTTTAACGAAGGCTGACACTAAACCTTTCGATTTAGCACGTCCAGGACATATTTTTCCTTTAGTAGCCAAAGAAGGAGGGGTTTTAAGACGTACTGGACATACAGAAGCAGCTATAGATTTTGCAAGACTAGCAGGTTTACAACCAGCAGGAGTTATTGTAGAAATTATGAATGAAGACGGGACTATGGCGCGTTTACCACAGTTAATTGAAGTAGCAAAAAAGTTTGATTTAAAACTGGTCTCTATTGAAGATTTAATTGCTTACAGAATGGATCACGATTCTTTAATTGTAAAGAAAGATGATTTTGATATCGAAACTAGATTTGGAAGTTTTAGATTAAGAGCCTACCAACAAACGACAAATAACCAAGTACACATTGCCTTAACTAAAGGCGATTGGAAAAAAGACGATACGGTTTTAACTCGTGTTAACTCTACACTAGTAAACAATGATATCTTAGGAACGTTAACAAATAATGCTGACGAAAAATTAGATGATATGTTCCGCGTTATTAACGACGAAGGAAAAGGCGCGATTTTATTTATTAATCAGGAAGCAGAATCTATGAATCTTTTACAACGTTTATCTCTTTTAAAAAGTGAACAAAAGCCAAATACGGTTGTAAAAGCACCAGCAATTGCAATGGATAGTAAAGATTTTGGAATTGGCGCACAGATATTACACGATTTAAACATTCATAAATTAAAACTAATTTCTAATTCTCAACAAACTAAACGTGTTGGAATGATTGGTTACGGTTTAGAAATCGAAGAATACGTAGGATATTAAAACCTGCAACATATTATAAAACAAAAAAGCTCCAATTAATTAAAATTGGAGCTTTTTTTATGTAATTAATTGTTATTATAATGATGCTTTTATAGCTTCAACCATAAGTTGCGCACGTTGTCTTGTTTCTTCTTCTGTCCAAGACAACTTGATTAGACAAGAGATATTTCTACCAATAAAATGGTCTGATTTTTCAAACGTTTTATCTTTAAGATACGCTAAACCATCTTTAACCTCTTTAGACACTGGATAAAGTGTTTTAATATCTTTTAAATGGTCCCATTTTCTAATATAGTGCCAATTGTTATCATAATAATGAAAACAAACATCTACACCGGTCTCTTTAAACGCAGCAGATGTTTTTCTTGTCGTTTCTAAATTTGGTAAAAAGAAACTTAAAAAAGCATAACTCTCTTCTCCGCCTTCAGGTACCGTTCTAAAAGTTACTTCTGGAATAGTTGACAACGCTTCTCTTAAAATCGTGTAATTTTTTTTCTGAATAGCAATAAAGTCTTTTAAACGTCTGACTTGCGCTAAACCTACTGCGGCATTCAATTCTGAGATTCGAAAATTATAACCTAAATAAGGATGTGTTTCCGCGCCTCTATCACTTCCAATATGGTCGTGTCCATGATCTGTAAACAAATCCGCATGTTTAGCATACGCTGCGTTATTTGTCACGACTGCACCACCTTCTCCACAAGTTATTGTTTTAACAAAGTCAAAACTAAAACATCCCAAATCTCCATAAGTCCCTAAAGCCTTTCCTTTGTAAGTTCCTCCGATAGCTTGACAAGCATCTTCAATCAATTTCAAATTATTATCCTCTGCAATTTGTTTCAGTGCATCTAAATTAGCCATACTACCACACATGTGTACTGGCATGATTGCTTTTGTTTTTGACGTTATAGCAGCTTTTACCGCCTCTGGATCTACGGTTAACGTATCATCAATATCCACTAATACAGGAATCGCCCCTAACATCATGATTGCTTCAAAACTAGCTACAAATGTAAAACAAGGCATAATAACCTCATCTCCTGCTCCAATTCCTGCTAAAGCTAAAGCAACAGAAACGGCAGCTGTACCATTAGTTACTAATTGTGCATGGTTAACCTGTAATGTATTTTGTATTTCTGTTTCTAAAGACTTTGCTTTATAATGTCCATTACGCATGCCATCAAAACCATAACGCATTAATACTCCATTATCTAGTACATCTTCTACTTCTTTTCGCTCTAAATCTCCAAAGCTTTCAAATCCTGGCATCTCTATATTTTTTGTTATTAGTCAAATTTAAAAGAATTTAAGCTATAAAAAAAACGCCTAAAACTTAATTTAGACGTTTTTTAATAGGGTTATATTTTAATAGTCTAATAATTTTCTAGAATAGCCTCTATAAATGCAAAATGTCTGTCTGTTTCTCTTAAAAACGTATAACCAGATAATTCTCCTATTATGTGTAATTTATCATTTAACACCACCAAATTAGGGTAGCCTCCAGATGTATTATATTTACTAACCACCTTATTATTCTTTTTTTGTTGTTCTTCAGATATGATATCAACACGTCTTGGCATATCAATCATCAGTAGCACAAATTGATCCGCTTTCTCTTCAAATGCTTCCGAGTAGAAAAAATCTTTTTTCAACATTTTACATGGGGCACACCAATCGCTTCCTGTAAAATAAATTAGAATCGGTTTTTTAGAAGCTACAGCTTCGTTTTTAGCTTCTGCCAAATCCGTTAACCAATTCAAATTAGAGTCGTAGTCTTCAAAATCATCGTCTTGAGCAATCATTGTAAACGACGCACATAACATAAATAGAAACAGTAATTTTTTCATTTTCGAACGTTTTAAGGCAATACAAAAGTATTCTTTTTTATGAAATAACAATAATCCTGCCACTTTAATGTCTTACCTCCTGATTACAGTTTCTTGGATAGGTCTTCTGACCTTATCTAATGCTGCCATAAAATCATCTTCTGCTCTGTAACCTATAGGCATCACAAGTACCGATTTTAATTGTAACGCTTCTAATTCTAGAAGACGATCGTAATCAGAAGGACTAAAACCTTCCATTGGACAGGCATCTATATTTAACATTGCGCAAACCGTCATTAAATTTCCCATAGCTAAATAGACTTGTTTTGCTGCCCATGTTTCTTTTTCTGCTTGTGTTTTTGTTTTAAAATCTTCTATCAAAAAGGTTTTAAAAGGATTTAGAATAGCATCCGGTGTATTTCGTATAGCTTTGACACGATCAAAATAATTAGAAACAAAAGGTGTATCTATTTGTGATTCGATACAAAAGACTAAAAGATGAGACGCCTCCCCTACTTGTTTTTGATTATATGAAAATGGCACTAATGCCGATTGTAACGCTTTATTTTTTATGACAAGAAGCTTTAACGGTTGCAAACCATACGATGTTGCTGTTAAGTTAAAGGCTTCCGTTATCACATCTATATCTTTTTCTGGAATGCTTTTTTCAGAATCGAAGCTTTTTGTGGCGTAACGCCAATTTAGCTGCTCTATTATATTCATAGTTTTATTTTGTTCAAAAATAAAGAATACCCCTTTAAGAAAAGTAAAAGCACTATAAATTTATGTTATAATCTGATTACCAAATAAGTAAGGGTATCAACTAAAAGTTTTTTAAAAAAAGTGTGTTTTTTATTTGAATAAAACTAAAAAGCTTTCTATATTTGCACTCGCAATTAGGGAATACCTAATGAGACACTTTGGAGAGTTGGCAGAGTGGTCGAATGCGGCAGTCTTGAAAACTGTTGAGGGTCACACCTCCAGGGGTTCGAATCCCTTACTCTCCGCAAAAAGCCTTACATTTTTATGTAAGGCTTTTTTATTTCTAATACTTTAGTTATTATTAGTGTTGTTTTATAAGCGTCTTCAATATTACAAGGCTTTACAGCACACATCTGTGACAACCTATAAATCTCATATCAGATAACATAAGGCCCACTAAAAACACATTATAAGGTTTAATAAACATTTTAAATTAACCACAGGAATTCAAATCCTACACTATAAACAAAAAGCCTTACATTTTCATATAAGGCTTTTTTATTTATAATATCAACTATTATTATCATACTGTTGTAGTATCCACTGATAGATTACATCAGTCCACCAAAAAAGAGGTGACAGCCTATAAATCCAATAACGGATAAAATAACCCCTACTAAAAATACATTAAAGGATTTACGTAAGAGTTTAAATTTTCTGTCAATCGTTTTCCCTAGATAAAAGGTGTCTTTTGCAATGGTTTTATACAATTCATCTCCTTGACTCATTAACTACGTAATACTATCCACATATTCAGCTTCCTCCATATCTTGAAAATTACCATAAAACATAAGATTCCGTGTGCCTTTATCGCCATGTACTAGTTCTGGACGTGTTGCAAATATCGCGTATGTTATAGAGATTAAATTAGTCATCAAAATCATTACCACAGGAAAAATAAGATGTGGATCTGCAGCTAACTGACTCATAACAGTCCCAATAATTAATGACAATATTAACGCATTAATCGAAATAAGAATGTTAGATTTTCTATCTATCATCGTATTTAAGGTACACTGATTTTTGGATAATAAACGAAACAACGTTTCGACACCACGCTCCGACCTTGGTTCAATTTTAGCTAACTTCTTCTTTAAAGACTTAAGGGTGTCCTTATCGATCTTTAACGCGTCCATTAAATAGTTATCTTCTACTTTTTCTGCTTTTTTACTGCTCATATCATTCCTTTACAAATACAATTTATTTTGTTTGTAGTTGACTTATAGCTTGCTTAAAAAAAGAAACACCTTCAGCTACTGTGGTCTCTGACAATTCTAAAATAGCACCAGTAAAACCATCCGATTTCCATTGGCCTATCTCTAATTTTGGAAAATCAGAAGTCGGCATTGTTTTTCCATTTTTATACCCAGATATATAAAAATAGAATGTCTTTGAGACACTATCAGGAATCGCTAAGCCCAATCCAATGGTGATATTACTATCTGGAAATGCTGTATAAATACCCGTATCAAAATGATGCGGCCAAACTCTACATGGCGTATTTAAGTGGTAGACCTCTTTTATTTTTTCAATGACTTCCTCCGCTAATACACGTTGTGCTGTCAAGACTTTAAGTTTATCAGTATTAGATAATTTAAAAGTATAAGTCGCGTCTATAGTATAAGGTAAGTCATAATGAAACTTATAGCTATATAATTTATTAAGATTACTTTTTGCGGTGTTTGAAAGCCATTTTAAAATTGTACTGTGCGTCTCACCATCCAAATTAAAACTGGTCCTTTCTGTTTTAGAGTTCCATACTAATGCAAAATTATTATAATCTAAACCCAATACGTCTTCATTTTCTGAAAGTGCGTGCGTATATAAACAGTGGTCTGTTATACTAAAACCTAAATTTGTATGACTATCGTCGTCTTTTTTTTCAAGAAAACTAATTCCTGCTGCAGCTAAATATTGTGCTGCTAAATGCATTTGTTTTTCCATAATATAGTATTGTATTCCTCCGTAATTAAAAAACTATTCGTTGGTGAATTTATGTCTCAAAAATTGACTAAAACTAAATTTTGTTTAGGTTTGTGCCCTAATTATGTCAAGTATTTTTTATTATTAGAATGCTAGACTTAGTAATATATTTAATCGCCCACCTTCATCCGAACTAAAATAGCCGAAGTTAGCAGTTGTAAATCCAGCAATGTTAAAAAACACACCACCACCTGGAGACGTATGCCATTCATTAGAGCTATCATTCTCTACCCAAACACGTCCATAATCAAATCCACCATAAAGTCCATAAGAAATAGGAATAAGCGCATTACGTATTTTACCTAAAGATAGTCTTACATCCGAATTATGGTAAAAGGCACTTTTACCACTAAAACGCTCTTGTCTAAACCCTCTTAAGCCATCACCATCACCAATAGACGCCGCTTGATGAAATTCGAACTCGTCACTCAAATTAAAATGCCCTTTAAGCTTTGTCGCGAATACTAAAATACCACGACTGTCTATTTTTTTTGTTAGTCTAAGTTCTGGTATGATGTATGAAAAACCTCTGTCTTCATCAAAATTAGCTTTATATCCTGCGGTTAGTTTAAAGCCTATCCCCAATTTAGGTAGCGCTGGGTTATCAAAATTTTTATATTCGTAAGACGATTCAATTCCAAAAAAATCTTGACCTTCAAATACGTTTGGGTTAACACCACTTACGGTTATAAAGCGGCCTGATGTCTTTTCTGCTTCAATGCCCTCATAACTTACACCTAATTTAATGATGCTTCCATAATAGCCTCTATAAATTAATGCTGGTGCTAATGCTAAGGTCTGTAATCGTACTCTATTAAAATTCAAATCTAAATCATCGTCAAAATTTGGTGTTTCATTTCCAAATCCAAAAAAATTATTCGTATAATTTGAAGAGGAATAGCCTCCTTTAATCCCAAGATTAATCTTATCAAAGACATTAGCAAACTCTCCAGAATAATCCACATCAATACCTGAGGTATTAGTAACATAAGCCACACTTAAACTGTGTTTAGCTGTAAAAGGATTCCGGTGTAATGAATTTTTTGTGTAGTTTAAAGTCGCACCAAATTTTAATCCATCGTCGGTATTAGAAGCGATAATCGGCAGGATGTTTCTAACATCTCTACGGTTTTTCTTAAAATAGTACGTGTTTAAATCATAGTCGTCAGAAAGTGTTTTAGAAACTGGAGTTTCAAACGTGTTTGGTTTTGATTTCTGATCAAACACACGAAGATTCCGTTTATTATTGATGCGATACGTATCATTATTTTGTCCCCCAATCAATTTGATTTTAATGTACTTATTACTCGTTCCATTCACTTCAAAAATATCTTTGTCATCCAATCCATAAATCCATAATTCGTTAGTTATAGCTTTATCATAATCAACATCTAAATACTTATCTGTTTTTTCTCCTTTTTTAATGCGGTAGACACTAACATTCGTGATACCGTTTGGTTTACGCGTAATCACAAAATGATCATCTTTATCGGTTCCTGTAATAATAACACCAGAGCGAAGGTATTCATATAGACTAACCGCATTTTCTTCAACTTTTGCTAACCGTTCTAATAAGGCCTTTTTTGTTCTTGCTACTTTGGTTTGATCAATTTCTTTAGGAAAATTACTAAAGGCTTTATCAATAATTTCAGGAGTCAAGTTTTCTTTTATAAAACGTGCTTCACGCAACCAATCGTCTTGAGTATGCTTAGTCAACACTGCAAAATCAACATCATCTCCAGCATCATTAAACCAGCGTGTCTCCTTATAGTTTCCGTTATAACGTTGCATAAAACGCATTGGCGGACTTAAAGCCGTTAAAGCCCCCAACATAAAACCATCAAAATCGGAATAAGCTTGATCACGATCTCTAGGAATAGGCTCATACAAATCGGTACCATCTTCTTGTTTTTGCACTGCCCAACGCCATTGGTCTGCATGCCTATCAAAATCACCAATAATATTATCGAATAAACGAGTTCTGATATATAAACTCTCATTTATCGCTATTTTATCTTTTCTACGTAGCTTATCCAGTAAGTCGGTTGTACTTTCTATGGTATTAGTACTTCCCAGACTAGCGACAGCTTTATGGCCGTCAGTAATACGCTCTTCAATAAAATAAATTTTATTTCCAAAAGCTTCATTATAATTCTCTAAAGCCTTTTGTTTTGGGATGTAATACATTTTAGTATTGGCATGATAAACATCTATCGCATCAGACAAATCACCAATAGTTAAACTTCCATAAGGGTTTGCGGTAGTCCAATAATCTTGTAATAATTGAATAAAGTAAGTATCCTCAACATCTGGCTCTAAGTATTCTGTTTTAAACAGAAAATATTGAATAAAACGCAACGCACTTTTTTTTGCCGAACGCATCGCGAATTCACGACCATCTTTTGTTTCCAAACGTAATGAGTTGGTTTGATGCCCTCCTCCTTTTCTAATAATAGACAAACCACCATATAAGGTATCTAAAAGTGCCGTTTTGACATTTATGGGCGTGGCATAATCCTTTCTAAAATGTTCTCCCCAAACCATTTTATAAAAATCAGAACGCTCTAATTCTTCCGGCTTATATATAGATGCTTTGACGTAGTCTGGTGTTTCTGTTTCATTAAAATCTGGCATGACGACCTCATCTAATGGTTTTATTATTTCTGAAGTAAATAAAGGTGTTGTAAAATTATTAGATTCGCCATAAAAAGCCATCCACAACGCCCCATTCTTATAATCTATAATTTTTGTAAATCCCTTTTCATTAATGGCGGCTAAACTATGATTTCCTTGTTTTGCATTTTGAATTTGTCCTCCTGCACCGCTAATAATGGTTGGTATCTTTTTTTCTATAATAAATTGCATGTTTTGCTCAAGTCCAGATAGAAAAACAACATTTTTGGATTGTTGTGCAATAGTTAATAAACGTTTACTATACGCCTCATAATACGTATTATTCAAATTTTGCGACCCAATACCAAAAGTATAAGCATTACCATGTTTACCATAAGAAGCAATAGGATGATACATGGCAATAAGCACTGTTTTTCCTTGGCTTTTTATAATTTCATGTTCGACTTCGACATAAAATTCTGTTTTATTTTTAATATCACAAGCGTCATTAATATTCGGAATATTATCCCAATCTGCCAAAGCCCATTGCGAATCTAAAATTAACAAATCGATGTTGTCATTAATTTCAATTTTTTCTAGAGGGCATCCTTTTTCTGGTTGAAAAATATTTTTATTATCAAAAAGGTCTTCTAAATAGTTTTCTTGGTCTTTAAGCCCTTTTAAACCGGATTTCCAATCTGAAAAACCAGGAATAAAATACATGCGTTTTGAAAATGGTTGTAATACCTCTGCATAGCGCTTTAAATTAGCTTTACTACTATTCTGATCAGACACTCCTTTATTAGACGCATTATTACCTAAGAGTAATAAGGTCGCCTCTGTATCGTTTTCTAAGGCTTTAGCAAGTGCTGTAACAACAGGATTACTTTCGTTAGTATTAGAAGTCGCTAAATTACCTGTAGCATAAAACGAGTGCGATATTGGTGTATTTGGTAGTGCTTTTTCGTCTTGCGCATAGGTAAAACCTACAATAAAAAGGGACAATAACGAATTAAATAATCTTTTATTCATGTGTTAGTTATTTGGTTGTGATCAGGGAATCAATATTATAACGATCGCATGTATTATACAAAATAAGCCCTGGTTTTAAATTTCTTTTAATTTATTATACGATGTCTTTAATTCTTAATTAATTTAAATCGTATTACAAAAACAGCCGCTCTATAATCCTTATAATATGACAGTTACATAGTACTTGATTTTTAGACGCAATAAATTATAAAACTAACACACTTGATTACATAAAAAAAGTAACAAGCTAATTATTTCTAGGATCTTGTACTACTGAAAGTTTCCTACTCCAAACCACACTCATACTATAAAAACCGAATCTATCTGTTATTTTTCCATAACAAGCATAAACCCCTAACCCATTAACAGGAAATTGATGGACCACATTTGTAAAATGTACCGCATCAAAATAGTCTCCGTTTTTATCTACAAACGTACTTAAGCGCATCAATTTACCTTGTGTTGTTTTATTAAAACGCGTGGTCACTAAATTACCGTAAATAAGTATTGTTTTATTAACAAACAGATGCATTTGGGAGGCCAACACATCACCTTCCATAGGTTCACTTACTAAATCAAAATAATTGCATAACGGAAAACCAATCAATTCCATTTCGTCATAAGCATTTTCAATCCAATTATTATCTAATTTTGGTAAAGTGAATTGTTTATGCTCCGTTTTAAACAGTTTGGATTGTATGGTGTCTTTTCCTTTGGCATTCAATTTAAAAATAGCTTTCCAAAGCAATTCTACTTTAGGGATATTGGTAAATCTAAAGGCATTACTTCTAATTAAAATGGTGAGTTGTTCGATACTAATCAAAATCCTATCAATAAAATCGTCCAAAGAGGTAAACGGTCCGTGTAACTGACGCTCCGTCAATAGGCGTTTGATGGTATAAGCCTCTAAACTTTTTAAATACCCCAACCCTAAATAAATAGACGTATCAATCAACCTATTGGGATGATCACTAGTATTTACACAAGGCAAACAAATGGTGGCGCCTTGCTGTCTAGCTTCATGAAAATAATGTTCTGCACTATAAAAACCACCACCATTATTAAGTACAGCGGTCATAAACTCTAACGGGAAATAACATTTTAAATACAAACTCTGATAACTTTCTACAGCGTACGATGCCGAATGTCCTTTCGCGAAAGCGTAACCCGCAAAACTTTTAATTTGGTTCCAGACTTCAAAAATTAAAGCGTCAGCATATCCTTTTTTTCTGCAATTAGCAATAAATTTTTCTTCGACAGCTTCAAACTCTTTTAAAGATCTATACTTACCGCTCATACCACGTCTAAGCACATCTGCTTCGCCTAAAGTTAAATCGGCAAACTGATTAGCCACCTTCAACACATCCTCTTGATAAACCATCACACCATAAGTTTCTGGCATAATGTTATACAATATGGGATGTGCCTCTTTACGCTTTTCTGGCGTCCGATGGCGTTTAATAAACTCGTCTTTCATCCCAGAACCCGATACACCAGGTCTGATTATAGAACTTGCTGCCACCAAACCTAAATAATCTTGTGTTTGTAATTGCTGCATTAACCCACGCATTGCAGGAGACTCTACATAATACGCCCCAATTGCACCTCCTGATTTTAATAGATTATTAATGTTTGGATCTTTTTTAAAAGCTTCGACATTTGTAATATCTATTGGTGGTAATTCGGGTCTGTTTTCGGCAATAATTTCTAGCGCTTCTTTAATTTTTGCTAAACCACGTTGCCCTAAAATATCAAATTTAAAGACGCCAACATCTTCGGCAATATTCATATCAAACTGCACGGTTGGATACCCTTTTGGAGGTAAATCTGTTGCCGAATAACAATGTACGGGTTGCTCTAAAATTAAGATTCCGGCGGAATGCACGCTTAAATGGTTTGGAAAGCCTTCAATTAACTTCCCATATTTTAAAACCAATTTCGAAATATCGTCTAAACTAGAAGCGTTGTAGCTGTTTTTACTTAGTTTGTCAATCTCTTCTTTCGGTAAACCGAAAACCTTCCCCAACTCTCTAACTACCGCACGATATTTAAACGTATTATAGGTTGCTAATAATGCGGTATGCTTAAATCTTCTGAAAATATAGGCGGTAACATCATCCCGATCTTTCCAAGAAAAATCGATATCAAAATCTGGTGGAGATGCTCTAAAAGGATTGATAAAGCGTTCAAAATATAAATCTAACTCGATAGGATCTACATCTGTAATCCCGATAATATATGCCACAATACTATTGGCACCACTACCACGCCCAACATGAAAATACCCTTGGCTTTTAGCGTAAGACACGATATCGTGATTGATAAGAAAAAAGGACACAAAATGCATAGATTTGATGGTATCCAATTCGGTTTTTAAACGGGCATAAACTTTTGGTGTTGGATTAGCATAGCGTTTTGGCAAGCCTTGATCACACAATTGTTCTAATAACAAACAATCATTTTCAAACGAATCTGTGTATCGTTTCTGATTTTGAGACTCTCGTTGATCGTCAAAACCAAACTCAATCTCACATTGGTCTAGCAACGCTTTTGTATTCTTTAGGACAAAAGGAAATTCAGCTACAGCTATATTTAATTGCTCTAAAGACCACATTTTATCTTCAGGATTACATTCCTCCGTTTTTTCAAGCTTACTTAATAGCGTGTTATTATCTATGGCTCTTAATAACCGGTGGGCATTAAAATCCTTTTTATCTCTTACCGTCACAGGCTGCAATAAAACAATTTTGTGTTGCAATTGTTTTAAGGACGAAAATCTAAGTTTGCGCAAATCGGTAATAGACACCCCAATAAACTCGTGGTCAGCAAAGTTTTTTTTGTTTAGTTGTAAGACGTTTTCAAAAGGATAAATTATAAATGCATTATTAAATGTTGGTGCCACCTCTGGTAATTGTAATTTTTGTTCAGAATGTTGCGACAAAAAGCTATTTAACGCTTTAAAACCCTCATTATTTTTTGCTAAACCAACAAAATGTTGTCGTGCGCCCGTCCTAAAATCAATACCAATTACAGGCTTAATATTACGTTTTTTAGCATGACGCACAAAATTTAAACACGCCGAGGTATTATTAATATCTGTCAACGCCAGAGCCCTTATAGCATTAGCTTTTGCTAAATCTAAAAGATCGGTTTCAGAAAATGTTCCAAAACGCAAAGAGTAATATGAGTGACAGTTTAAATACATTATTGGTTACGGTGTGCTAATAAAACGGGAGGTTCGCCATTAAACGGGTTATTAAATCTACCAATGGTTTTGGCGCCCATTGCAGAGGCTCTCATAATACTTAAGTCGCCATATCTGTTTCTTATCGCATCCATTGCATTGTATAGATTTAGCATCTCTTCGGTATCATCAAAAAGGTTAATTTGATAATTACCAGTCACTATATCGCTAATCTTAACACCTACCAAACGGATTAATAATCGGCGTTGGTATAGTTTTTCAAACAGCTCTAATACTTTTGGGATAATCACATGGTCTGCACTAGAATAAGTGATTTTAACCTGTTTGGTGTACGTATTAAAATCCGAATACCTGATTTTGACACTTAATGTGCCAGCTAGTTTATTGCCTTTTCTTAATTGAAAGGCTAAATTTTCTGCCATAGCAAAAATGGTGGTTCTAAGCTTAACCATATCGATGGTATCTTTTCCAAACGTGCGTTCTGTAGACAAAGATTTACGTTCATAAAACGGGACCAACGGTGGATTATCAATACCATGGGCACGCTTCCAAATAGTCTGTCCGTTTTTACCCAATGCGCTAATCATCATTTCTAATGGCATTTGTTGGATAACACTAATTTTATCCACACCCAAACCTCTTAACACCTGGTACGTTTTCTCTCCAACCGATGGTATTTTACGAATGGATAATGGGGCTAAAAAATCTTTTTCAAATCCTGAATCTATCTGTAATTGATTATTCGGTTTTGCTTCTCCTGTAGCCACTTTAGATACTATTTTATTGGCTGATAATCCAAACGAAATTGGTAATCCTGTATTTTTAATGATGCTTTGACGGAGCTCTGACGCGTATTTATAACACCCATAAAACTTATCCATGCCTGATAAATCTACATAAAACTCGTCAACACTCGCTTTTTCAAAAACTGGTGATTTTTCTTTAATAATTTCTGTTACTAGATGTGAGTATTTGGTGTAAATGGACGCATCACCTCTAATTACTGTAGCTTCTGGACATAACCGTCTTGCCACTTTCATGGACATACCAGAATGCACACCAAAACCTCTAGTCTCATAACTACACGCAGCGACCACACCTCTATCACCGGTCCCACCAACTAATAACGGTCTGTTTTGCAAACGACTATCTATTAGTCGCTCGCAAGAGACAAAAAACGTGTCTAAATCTAGATGTAAAATATTATTTTGCATGCTACAAACTTAGCTACATATTTAAGTATTTATTGCTTACATTTGTAGTATTATGAATTATATCTCTAAAAACATAAAACACCTAAGAAGTCTCAAAAAGCTGTCCCAAGAGGGTATTGCTGAAGAGTTAGATGTAACTAGATCACGTATTGGCTCTTACGAAGAAAATCGGTCTGCCCCTACTATCGAGTTTTTAATTGCCTTTTCCGATTACTTTAAAATACCGATAGATATTTTATTGCGTAACGACTTGACTAAAGCCAAAGACTTCTCTTTTATCGAGCTGAATAACCAACGCGTGTTGTTTCCGATAACGGTTGATGACGATAACGAAAATTTAATTGAAGTTGTGCCCGTCAAAGCCTCTGCTGGATATTTAGCAGGGTATGACGATCCAGAATATATTGAGCAATTACAGAAAATAAAACTCCCTTTTTTACCTACCGGAAAACACCGTGCGTTTCCAATTAAAGGAGACTCCATGCTACCCATGAAGGATGGCGCCTTTGTTATTGGTCGTTTTATTGAAGATAGAAGCGATATTAAAAGTGGTCGTACTTACGTCTTGGTTACTTTAAACGATGGTATGGTTTACAAACGTGTGTATAATAACATTGCGTTAAATGACTCTTTATTACTAGTATCGGACAACAAAGCTTATAACGGTTATAGCGTGCCTATTAATGAAGTTTTAGAGATCTGGGAATTTACTTGCAGTATTAACACACAAGAATACACCGAAGAAGAGCTTAAAATTAGCAGTATTTTAGGGATGTTTAATGAGCTGGGTGTCGAGCTGAAAGCTTTAGAAAAAACGTTACGATAATGTATACAATTATTGATGTCGAAACTAGTGGAAGAAGTAATAAAATTACTGAAATCTCTGTTTTTAAATACGATGGTAAACAGGTTATTGACGAGTTTACTTCTCTTGTTAACCCAGAGGTTTTAATCCCTGATTATATCACTTCTTTAACAGGAATTGATAACGGGACGGTTGCAAATGCACCTACGTTTGCCGAGGTTGCTAATGACGTTTTATCCATTACTGAAGACACTATTTTTGTAGCGCATAATGTTAACTTTGATTACAATGTTATCAGAAACGAATTTAAGGCGCTGGGCATTGATTTTAATCGAAAAAAACTTTGTACGGTCCGCTTATCTCGTAAATTATTACCCGGTCATAAATCCTATAGTTTAGGTAAATTATGCACCGATTTGCATATTAATATTGTAGATCGCCACAGAGCACGAGGTGATGCTGAAGCAACCGTTGTTTTATTTGAAATATTATTAAATCAAGAAGATGCTGAAACTGTTTTTGCTGACTTCCTAAAAAAAACATCTAAAGAAGCCACGTTACCGTCCCATTTACCAACTGCTGTTTTTAATAATTTACCCAATACTGCCGGAATCTATTATTTTAAAAATAAAAAAGGAAAAATAATCTATATTGGCAAAGCAAAAGACATAAAAAAACGGGTATTAAGTCATTTTTACAGCAAAGCACAAAAATCGTTAGACCTTTGTCGTGAGACGTCGGACATTGACTTTGAGCTGTCCGGAAGCGAGCTTGTTGCTTTATTAATGGAAGATGCTGCCATAAAACAACATTATCCGGAATACAATGTTATTTCCAAACGCGCACCAAAAGCGTATGCTATATTTAGTTATGAAGATAGACAAGGCATAAAGCATTTAGCCTACAACACTCTAAAAGCAACACCAAATAGCATTCAAACCTTTTCTAGTATTACCGATTGCCGAGCGTATTTAGAAAAAATGTGTGCTCAGTTTGAATTGTGTCCAAAATTTTGTCATTTACAAGATGGCGTTACACAATGTTCTCATTATAAAATAACGACTTGTAAAGGGATTTGTGCAAATGAAGAAACCGTAACCGCATATAATTTACGTGTTACCTCAGCCATAACACACACCATGGAAAATAAAAAAGATCTGGTTTTACAAAAGCAAGGCAGACATAACGATGAAACCGCTTTTGTTTTAATTAAAGACAGCACATATTTAGGTTATGGTTTTATTGATAAATCAGAACAAATTAACAGCCCAAACGATTTAGAACCTTTTTTGATTCCGCAAAAGGATAATTTAGATGTACAGAAAATATTAAGAACCGCATTACGAACGCAGTAAAATTATAGCAAAACATTACCTTTGATAAGACTGCTTCGTTCCCAACAGTGACCGTGCTAATTAATAAACTCCTCTTGAGTGCCTGCTCTAAAGCAACGCTCCTCACCTAGATATAATGGGTTACCATGTTTCTCCGACCAAAAGCCGTCTAGAATATCCTGAGTTATGCATTTATACACCACAACACCTTTATAAATAGCCTCGTCATCACCAATGTAATTAAAATTAATAACCAAGATGTTATCCTTAAAAAAACCGGTTCCTAATTGTTCTTGGTTGTTATTAATTAACCATTTAGCGTTGATCCTATTACTTCCGTTTAAAGTTAACTCTAGTGTGCCTTTGTAGGTTACTGCTTCTTGGTCTTGGTTGCTTCCTATAATGTTGTACGTTCCTGGTAGTTGGGTTAGTTGCATATTTATTTGTTATGTCGTTGCCTCGCTTATGTAATTCCTCCTTTTTTTACTGTCATTGCGAGGGACGAAGCAATCTGTTTCTTCTTGCGTCATTGCTTCTTCTTTTACTGTCATTGCGAGGGACGAAGCAATCTGTTTCTTCTTGCGTCATTGCTTCTTCTTTTACTGTCATTGCGAGGGACAAAGCAATCTGTTAATAGTTTCCGTTAGCATCATGAGATGGCTTCGTCCTGCGTCCTCGCAATGAAGGTCTTATTCATGTCCTCCGCAACAGTTATCCTAACTAGCTATTTGATTATAAACACTTTTATTATTTCCATATAACGGAATACCATTTACAAAACCTACGAAAGGACAGTCCAACCTAATTCTTCTAAAACATCTTGTGTTGCTTGTTCTATTAACCCATCTTCAGAATATTCGTAGCTCATGGACGTAATAATTTATTTAATCGTGTTTGGTATGCTTGTGTGTAATTTTGTTTCGCTTTTTCTTCTAAAAAAGAAGCTTCAATTAATTTTAATACGCTATCATTTTTAGCTGTTAAAGACTTAAATACTTTATCTACTTGTTTTTTAGAAATGTTAGCTTGTTCTCCTAATACATAAAACTGCTCTGTAACTTTTCCTTGTGCTAAATTTAGCGGTAACAAACCCTCTTCTAAAGCAAAATCTTTATCGTCTATATGTAGTCTACTGTTTAACAAATCGTAAGCAGGACTTAATTTAAAATCGCCTAAAGGTGTTTCTATCAGAGAGAAATTTTTAAAATGTGCATCGCCATTAGAAAACAAATAATTAAAAAGAATGAGCTTAAATAATTTTACAGATTCTACCGCATAGGCTGGCACGTACTTTTTCAAAATTGTAAACAGCTCTAAATAATTACCTACATACTTAAAATCTTCTCCATGTGTTTGTGGTGTGCGTTCTGCCAAAGATGCAAAATCTTCTTGTGCCCATTTACCTCCATCTGCTTTTACGTCAAAACGTTTTGTAATGTATGCAGGACTACCATTTTTAAAAAATATAAGTGTATTTTCGGCAGTTTCCATATCAAATACCTGTCTTGCAATTTGCATGGTTAGATGCTCGTTTGCAGGCATTTGGTTGGCATTTTTACCAACGTTAGGAATTGGCTTTAAAATATATTGCCCTTGCTCTCCTTCTTCTATTAAACGCAATTTGTTTTTTTCTAATAAGACCGAAAATTTTTCTTGCACTCCAGAAATAGACATGCGTTTTCTATTTTCGGTAAACAAAGCATCTGTAATATCATTGCTTGCTGGCGAATCGTAAGGCAAAAAAGGACTTACTTTTTTACCATTAAACACACGTCTTAAAGCGGTGTTGCTATAAGTGTCATACCTTGCTGCAAGTGTACTTGGACAAACTGTAATTTCTGGTATTGCCATTATTTGTGTACTTTTTTAATAGTTACAGCTCCAATAGTATCTTGTTTTGCTGTTGTTAGTAAAATACCGAAATGATCTTTTGCATCTATACGATTCTGAAAACAAACCGTTTGTTTATTAGAGCCTTCTGGTAACATATTATAAAAAAAAGAAAATAGGTATTTAGACCTATATTCTTGTTGCGTCTTCGGTAAGGTTAAACTAATTGCCGGTTTATTAATATCATGAAACCAACTATCCTCGTATGTAAACACAAAACTAGCATTGTCTAATTGTGTTAATATACCTGCCTTTTCCTTTTTATATAAAACCTCAGCCTGCCTCATTATTTAGTAGTTATCTCTTTAACCGTAAATGTTAACTCCATACCCAATGCATTACCCAATTTTTGTAACGTTTCTAAAGTTGGATTCCCTTTACCGCTTTCAAAATGTTTTAGCGTACGCAAACCTACACCAGAAAGGTCTGCAAGCATTTCTTGTGTTACACCTAAATTATCTCTACGTGTTTTTATGGCTTCTATTAAATCTTTTGAGTGCATTATATGGCTCTTTTTATATAAATATATGTTTTTTTTATTATTTAAATCTACAATAAGTGCTTTTTATTGCACTATTTGTAGTTTTTTTGATTTGATTGTGATTAATTAATAATAAAAGTGCTTTTTATTGCACTATTTTGTGTTTAAATTTTGATGATACCTATTGCGTTGCTCGTTCTATTAACTAGTTGATGTCTAGATGTAAATACGCGCCAATGTCTTGTGGAATATGCTCGTTTTTTAAAACTAATTAACGCTAATTGATTTGGCAAGGGTACTTCCAAATTATAAGCTTCATGTATAGCGCCGTACCCACTAAGATGACTTCTTTAGGCATTTCTAAACCGTGAAAAACAGTTATTTTAAGTGAAAATCGCTTATTATTCATTGCTATTCGTGAAAAACGATTATACTTTTAATAGTGAAAAACACTTACAATCAAAGATGACGGAAAAATAAGTTTTATAATGGAAAAACGGGTTTTATTATGTTTTTTTAGATTTATACACGCTCTTTTTGGGAAAAACAGGTTGAAAAACGTGCGCAAACCAAAATAAACGCGCGCAAACTATAATTAATATAAAAAACGTGCGCAAAGTTTCACTTTATCTATTTGTTATTACTTTAGCTTTTTTACTGAAGTAATCTGTTCCTCGTTACGTCATTGCGAGGCACGAAGCAATCTGTTTGTTGTTGGTGCTTCTCGTTACGTCATTGCGAGGGACGAAGCAATCTGTTTATTGTTGGTGCTTCTCGTTACGTCATTGCGAGGGACGAAGCAATCTGTTTATTGTTTCCGTTAGCATCATGAGATTGCCACGTCGTTCGTACCTCACTCCTCGCAATGACAGGTAAAACGCAATGACTGACTCGCAATGACGTTACAACTCATCAAACAAATCTAACCATTCTGGATTTACACTTTCGATTAGTGCTGTTTTTTTTGCTCTATTTCCTACTTTTAATTGTTTTTCTCTTGCTATTGCGTCACCAATCATTTGGTGTGCTTCATGATGTACCAGTTTGTCTAAATTGTATCTGGCTGTAAACGATTTTGGATCGTGTTTTTCTTTATGTTACAGTATCCGTTTCTTTAAATACGCAGTAACACCAACATATAATGTGGTGTTATTTTTATTGGTTAGTATGTAAATGTAACCTGGTTTCATAGTTTATGTCATTGCCTCGCTTATGTCATTGCTCCTTTCTTTACTGTCATTGCGAGGGACGAAGCAATCTGTTAATAGTTTCCGTTAGCATCATGAGATGGCTTCGTCCTGCGTCCTCGCAATGACGGTTGTTTTCATGAGATTGCCACGTCGTTCGTACCTCACTCCTCGCAATGACAGGTAAAACACAATGACTAACTCGCAATGACGTTACAACTCATCAAACAAATCTAACCATTCCGGATTTACACTTTCGATTAGTGCTATTTTTTTTGCTCTATTTCCTACTTTTAATTGTTTTTCTCTTGCCTTTTAATACAATAGATAATCTAGAACATGATGCCATCCTAAAAAGGCATCAGTACCAAAATGAATATGCTCTCCTTCAAATTTATCAACTCCATGATTTTTTGTGTCATCAATAATATAATCACCTTTTACTAAGTTTTTATGATGAGTTAAAATAAGTCTGTTTTTTGCCTCCAATCCAATATGTTTTTCAACCCATAAACGTTTTTCCATCCAACAATGTGGGTTACTCCAAACTGGAGTTGTTACTATATAACAATCATACTTCTTACTTAATTCTTTAAAAGCATCTATTGCTCCTTTTATTGGCTTATTATTTAAGAAAAATCCTTTCTTATTTTTATTCACACTAAATGGCCCATCACCTAATTCTACTAAAACACCATCCATATCTATTAGCACTATCTTCTTCATAACTTTAAATATTATCTATTATTAAATACTTTTGAACTCTTTTTGTTACCAAATACTCCTGAAACTGACAATAAAAGCAAGTGATTAAGGTTTTGTTATCTACTTTAATAAAAAGTTCTTCATTTATATTTTTATTTGTTTTCTTCAATACGTTTCGGCTAACAATAAGCAACGTGTTACAACTATTTGGTTCTATCCCTTTTAAAATTTCGGATAAAAGGTTATCACTAACTTGCCTATCCCATTGTCTATAACAAAAGAGTTCTGATTTAAAAAAGCCTTCTACTCTATTACTCATAACAAACCTCCTCCTTTCTTAAATCTTGGTTCTTATTAGTATTCCAATCATAAACTCCACCTCTATTTAAAAATTTATCAAAATCATAATTCATTGTTTTTAAAGCTTCCTGTATACCAACTTCTAAAATTGGTTTACTATAATTATGTGTTCCTGCTGCATTATCAAAAAAACGCCCTGCAGGATCTACCATAACATAACTTCCTTTAATTTCATCATTAGATTCTGGAACAATAGTTTCTACATCTTTATGAGTGTCTAAAAAATGAGCGTATTCTTCATCTGTAATTTTAAATGCATCAATTTTATTATCATTCTGACCTTTTATTGGTAATACTTGTAATACTTTCCAGCGTTTTGGTTTGGCCTTTGCTATAAAGGAAGCTAAGTTGTCTTTATAATTTACTTTGTTAACTACAGTGTTAATTTTTAAGCCGTAACCATATTGATGAATCTTGTTTATTAACTCATAATAAAATGTTTTAGACAATGGTTTTTGTCCAGTGATTGCTCTTCCCATTTTAATATTATTTTCTTCATCTAAACTGTCTATACTTACCGCAATCCAGTCTAAATAAGCTTTGTTTTCCTTTAAAAAAGAATCAGTTAACTGACTTCCGTTAGTAACAATCATAGTGGTCATTCCTAATTCTTTTGCTGTTTTAATTAGTTTTGGCAACCATTTGCAAAGCAAAGGCTCCCCGCCTGCAAAGGTTATTTTTTCAAATCCTGCTGCCGCTATCTTTCTCACCACTTCTAAAGCTTCATCTTCTGGTAAATGTCCTTTTGGCACATACTCTTGTTTTACGTCTAAAAAAGTAGCAAAGCAAAACTTGCATCGCATATTACATGGTTGCCATAGATGAAAGTTCACGCTTGGTATTTTAGTTACAGTGTTACTTTTTTGATACTGTTCCATTATTAACTCTGCAACTTCATTGGCTGTTAAATCGTCCGTATTAATAACCAAATCATAGTTTTTATCGCTAGTAAAATCTACACCATAATTATCTTGAAACCGATCTCTCATCTTCTGGTTTCTTTGCTGAATGGCTTTTGCACTTGTAACCTCATCATTTCTATTTGCTAAACGAATTCTTTTAGAAGCGCTTTCATCAGATACTTTTAATAACACATGAAATGCATTTTTAATAAAATGAAACCCTAATCTGTAATCAATTACAAGATTTTCTTTGCTATTACATTCTAATCTAAACTTCTCGTCTATTTCATTATCCAATTCTGGTTGTGCTTTGCATTGCTCTTGAAATTCGTTAATAGTCAATCCATACTTTTCCATTGCATATTTCCTAGAGTAATTTCCAACAGAAACAAACTCAAAATTTAACTGTTCTTGAATACGTTTTCCTACTGTAGATTTCCCTGTTCCTGCAAATCCACTTAATGTTATTTTATTTTTCATTGGTATAAGTTTAATGGTTAGTTAATCCTCGTCTTTCTAAAAAAACGAGGTATTATTAATAATTACTTCTTAGAATTATGATTTGGATTCAACTGCTGACCTCTATTACCATGTACTTTACTATTTACAGCATTAGTTCCAGATGTTCCTTTGTTAGGATTTGCTTGATTGGCTTTGTGATTGTTTTGTTGTGAATTACTCATGTTTTTAAGTTTTAATTAGATTTATAAAAGCTCAGCACCATGCTAAACATCTTGTTATTACAGTAAAGATGCAGATGATTACAATTAAATTTCTTAATTTGTGACAGACCGACTATATTTGGGATATCGACCTACTTTTTTGAGATATAAAAAAGTAAGCCTCAAATAAAAACAGCTATTTAATCAACCACCCCAAAAAAACCTACATCGCTTTATGGATTCTTTTTCAGACTTTATCCAACAGTTCAAACCAGTTGAAGTCCTACTTTTTATATTAATCCTAATCATTATTAGAAATTGGTATAATCTTTATAGAAAGCGCGTTTTTAAAAAGAGATATAAACAGTTGACAGCACAACTAGAAGCGCAACAATTAGGAGTTTCTAAATTTGATGAACAACTTAGAAAAGCACAATCTTTAGAAAGAAAATTAACCAAAAAGAATAATGAAATCTTTCAGTTAGAACAACAGATAGAAGATTACATGAAAAAATTCTATTCGTCTTTAAGTCAAAAAGAAAAGGAGATAGCACAGCATAAAGAAGCTATAAATCATCAAAAAAGAGCGTATGACCAATTTGTAAACTATAAAAATGTCGAAGCGAACAACACTAGGCTTGGTGCACATTTTATCAAAAATGTAATCAGTCAAATTTATGTTGACATGGAGCAAACCGATAATAGCTACAAATCATTTTTAGGGATTAATTATAAAATGGGTGGTAACAAAAATAAAATCCCACCTATAAAAGCCTTAAAAAACATCTTTAAACTATTAGACTACAATGTCTCTGCTTTAAATAAAAAGACCATCACTTTGGAGGAAGAACTGGAACATATCACTATGTTTTTAGACCTTATAAAATATCTCAAACCAAACACTAACATTCAGTTTGACAATAGCTTAAAACAAGAACAAAACAAAAACATACAAATTAAACCTACTTTGTTTTTCCCATTTGTAGAAAATGCTTTAAAACACGGTAGCTTAAATAATACAGACTCATTTATAAGTATTATTCTAAAAGAAAACGAAGACAAACAATTAAGTTATTGCTTAGTTAACAGTGCCGAACAACGCTTAGATTACGAAACCAAAGTTGCAAAATCTTCTAATTTCGGATTAAATGCTTTACAACAGTTACTAGATGCCTATTATCCTAAAAGTAAATTAGAGCATAAATCATTGCCAAACAATCAATATTTGTCAGAACTAACCTTAAGCTTAAATTAAATGATACGTTATATACTTGTAGACGATCAACCTAAAACTTTAAAATACGTTAAGGCTAAAATAGATACTCTACCCAAAGACTATGAACTCAAACATGTAGAAAGTTATGACAGTTCTAAAAAAGCTTATGAAAATATAAATAAAGATGACTTTGATTTACTTATAGTCGATTTTGACATGCCTGTGTATAATGGCATTGAGTTAGCTCAAAAAATTGGTGATAATAAAAAAATCATTTTTTTAACAGGAGAAACTGAAAAAGAAAAACAAGTCATTAATAGTTTGGATATTTCAGGATACTTAAGTAAACCTTTTGATATTGAAGAATTTGAAGCTATTTTAAAAAATAAGGTGATTGGAAAAATAAATAAAAATAATACCTTTAAAAAAGGAGAACGATTATCTATTGCAATTGGTGTTAATCAAGACATAGGTTTTTGTCCTGACGAAACCTGTTACATTTCAACATCACGAAACATAAAAAAATATCAATCCAATAAAAACTGTGTTCATTTTTTTGGTGAGCAAGACGACGTTACTGTTACTAATGTTCGAATTAGTATTAACGAGCTTTCTAAAAAACTAGAACCTTACGGTTTTGAAAAAATAAACCAAAGTACTATTGTTAATCTATCTAAAATTGATAAAAGAAATAACAAAGAACTTACTTTATTGGGAAGTGAAGAAGAATTTACTATTGGAGATAATGAAAAAAAAGGAATAGTCTCTAGAATAAGAACGCTATTTGGTGTTTAGAAAACACCTTTAAAGCTCAAATTACTTACGTTTCAAAGCTTCTAACGTTTTACCGTTTTAATCTTTCCAAGACGTCCAACCATTAGTATAGCGTCCTAAAACTAAAGCTGCTACTGTACTTGGTTTTTGTTAACTATCCTCTTGGCATTAATCCTATTGTTTTCGTCTAGTGTTAACTCTAGTGTGTCTTTATAGTCTGCTGCTTCCTAGTCTTGGTTGCTTCCTGTTATGTTGCATGTTCCTGGTAGTTAGGTGAGTTACATTTTTATTTATTACGTCATTGCGAGGGACGAAGCAATCTGTTTATTGTTACCGTTAGCATCATGAGATTGCTTCGTCCTGCGTCCTCGCAATGACGTTACAACTCATCAAACAAATCTAACCATTCTGGATTTACACTTTCGATTAGTGCTATTTTTTTTGCTCTATTTCCTGCTTTTAATTGTTTTTCTCTTGCTATTGCGTCACCAATCATTTGGTGTGCTTCATGATATACCAGTTTGTCTAAATTGTATCTAGCCGTAAACGATTTTGGATCATGTTTTTCTTTATGTTGCAGTATCCTCTTTTTTAAATAGGCAGTCACACCAACATATAATGTGGTGTTATTTTTATTGGTTAGTATGTAAACGTAACCTGGTTTCATAGTTTATGTCATTACCTCGCTTATGTCATTGCTTCTTTTTTTACTGTCATTGCGAGGGACGAAGCAATCTGTTAATAGTTTCCGTTAGCATCATGAGATTGCTTCGCCCTGCGTCCTCGCAATGACGTTTACTTTAATGAAGCTCCTTCGTTTCTCGCAATGACGGTCTTATTGCGCATCGCAGTAACGATTATACACTACCCAGTCATCCCTTGAACAAACACCTGAACAAACTCCTTCATTTTATCTAAAATACGCTCTCCAATTTCGCGTGCTTTTAATATGCTTGGTCTATTATCTAAACATTTAAAAATATCATCGCGTAAAGGCTCGCGACCATAATCTGTGTAGCTTTCTATTAAGGCTTTAAATTGTTTTTGGTCTAAGTGTTCTTCTTCACACATTTTAGACAATGCTAATATTTTTTCTTCGTGCCAATACCGTTCAAATTCGTCTTGAATATTATCTACATCACTAATATGTGGTAAGTTTTCTTCTATAAATTTTTCAATTAGTTCACGTTTGCTACGTAATTCAACATCACCAGATAGCATATCTATTATTGCTTTTTTCTGTGCTTGCGCATCCACAGATTTAACATCTTTTAATTTTGCTAAAAGTTGTAAAATGTAGGCTACGTTTATTTGATCACGATGAATCAACTCTAATTCAAAATCAATATCATCTAAAATAGATGTTTTATGCTTTTGGTTTTCGTCTTTAACCTTATCATGCAAATCTAAATACTTGCTTTTGTAATCTTCAAACGTTTGTTCGTCTATGCCTAAATCATCCCATTCAAAATCGGTGTACGACTCTAATACATTTTTCGCACGAAGTAATCGTCTAAACGCTTGTATAAAAGCTAACTCTTCGGTTTCACTTGGTAAATTATCTACATCTTGAAACGTTGGTGCTATTTCTAACAGGTTTTTTAAGGCGTCATCAAACTTCTCTGCAATCTTTTCATAAGGTGGCAATATAATTTCTTCAATCGCTTCTTTGTTAGAAAACAACGTAATCGCTTCATCTGTTGCCCCTTTAAGATTTCTAAAGCACAATATGTTTCCTTGCGACTTTTGTTCGCCTAAAATCCTGTTCGTTCTAGAATACGCTTGTATTAAACCATGATACTTTAAGTTTTTATCAACGTACAGTGTATTTACCTTTTTAGCATCAAAACCTGTTAGCATCATATTTACTACAATAACAATATCTAATCGATCTTTATCTTGAAACGTTGTTTTTTCACGTTCTTTTAAACGCTTACTAATATCTTTAAAATAGTTTTCAAACTGCTGACTATCCTTAGTCGAAAAACTAGTATTATACATTTGGTTGTAATCCGTAATGTATTCGTCTAGCTTTTCTCTACTATGACTGGTTTTGTATTGCGCTTGCGGTTCTGCTGCTTGTTGTAACGTATTATCAGGAATATAATCTTGTGCATCTTCATCGTCCTCATTTGTTCCATAACTAAAAATAGTCGCAATTCGTAAATCGTGTTCTCCTAAAAGTTTTTTACGTTTGAAGATATCGTAATAAGCAATTAGCGTATTAATATTACTTACTGCAAATAAAGCCGAATACTCTTTATTAAACGTTTTCTGACTGTGATACGCAATCATATAATCTGCAATTTTCTCTAAACGTTTTGGGTCTGCAAAAACGGCAGCTGTATCAATAGCTTCAACCTCAATATCAATTAAAGTATTTCCTTTTTGTTTGTATTTACCAACGTACTCTATCCCAAAACGTAATACGTTTTGGTCTTTTATAGCATCTGTAATCACGTATTTATGTAAACAGTTACCAAATAAGTCTTTGGTGGTACGTTTTCCTAAATCGTTTTTAGAGGCATTGTCTTTAAAAATAGGTGTTCCTGTAAAACCGAATAATTGACTCTTTTTAAAATATTCCGTTATGGTTTTATGTGTTTGTCCAAACTGACTGCGATGGCACTCATCAAAAATAAAGACTACTTTTTTATCTTTTAAATGCGATAAGCTTTTGTTGTAATTGGCTTTAGAAATGGCATTGTTTAACTTTTGAATAGTAGTTAATACCAATTTAGAATCGTCTGTTAATTGCCTAACCAAAGACTGTGTATTGTCCGTAACATCTACACTATCTTTTTTAAAGCTATTAAACTCTAACATGGTTTGGTAATCTAAATCTTTACGGTCTACCACAAACACCACTTTGTGTACGTCTGGCAAATCCATAATTAACTGACTTGCCTTAAAAGACGTCAAGGTTTTTCCAGAACCTGTTGTGTGCCAAATGTAACCATTGTCGTTACTAGTGGCTACTTGATTTACAATATGCTCGGTTGCATAAAATTGATATGGACGCAAGACCATTAAAATTTTATGCGTTTGGTTATGCACTATATATTTAGCAATCATTTTACCCAAATGGTTTGGGTTTAAAAATGAAGAAGCAAATGCTGTTAATTCTGTAATATTTTTATTGTTGGCATCTGCCCAAAAGAAAGTTTGCTTAACCGATTGCAACTTATTATTAGCTAAATACTTTGTATTTACACCGTTACTAATAACAAACAATTGCACATATTGAAACAACCCATGATTTGACCAAAACGAGTGTCTTTGATACCTATTAATCTGATTAAAAGCTTCTTTAATTTCTAAACCACGACGCTTTAACTCTATTTGTACTAATGGTAAACCGTTTACTAATAACGTGACATCGTAACGGTTTTTGTACGTACCTTCTTGGGTTATTTGGTTGGTAACCTGAAACAGATTACTAGCATAATCTTCACTATTAAAAAAGCGTACATAAAAACTATCTCCGTTTTCTCTGGTAATATTAAAACGATCGCGAAGTGTTTTTGCTTTTTCAAACACATTACCTTTTGCCAAATGGTTTAAAATGGTATCAAACTCTTTAGAAGAAAATACGGTTTTGTTAAAAGCTTCAAGTTGTGCTTTTAAATTAGAAACTAAAGCGTCTCCATCTTTTATGGTTACGTTTTGGTAGCCTAAACCTGCTAATTGTTTAATTAGGTTATTTTCTAGCTGTGCTTCAGATTGTTTAGTCATGTCTTAATCTTCAATTAAAAGATTTGTAATTACTTTAATCATCATATCCTTGTCTTCTGGATGACTTTCAGCAAGCATTAAAGTTAATGCTACCAAAGTGTTATCACTAATACGTTTCAATCCGTTTTGGTTATGTAACAAGTTGTTTCTGTCTAAAAACCACACAAAAATAAATGCAGCAATACGCTTATTCCCATCTGTAAACGAATGATTTTTAACTACAAAGTATAATAAATGTGCTGCTTTTTCTTCTATATAAGGATATAAATCTTTACCATTAAAGGTTTGGTAAATGTTTTGCAAAGAGCCTTTAAACGAATCATCTTTTTCAATACCAAAAAGGCCTTCAAAATGTGTTTGCCTTCCTAATTCGTCTATAGCTTTTCTTGCTTCGTTATAATTAATTTTAAATACTTCTTGGTGTGAAGTTTGTGGTATTTGCAGACGTTGGTGGTCGTAATCATCAAGTATATCTAGCGCTTTACTATATTGACTAATTACATGTATTAAACCTTGTGTTTCGTTAGTAGTTAAATTGTAGTCTGTAAGTACTTTTTCTTGCAACGCAACTACTTTTTTTAAGGCAGTTAGTTGTGCTGTTTTTTGTTGTAAGCGTTTTTTGTTAATAGCAAAGCCTTCTACCAAATACGCTTTTAAAATACTATTTGCCCATATTCTAAATTGTGTACCTTGTTTAGATTTTACTCTATAACCTACAGATATAATTACATCTAAACTATAATATACAACTGGTTTATCTGAATTTGCAATATGCATTTTTTGCATATTGCTTTTTTTATCTAATTCTCCCTCTTTAAAAACGTTATTTATGTGTCTAGAAATTACAGATTGGTCTCTTTCAAATAAGGTAGTAATTTCAGATTGATTAAGCCAAACAGTATCTTTATCAAACTGAACCGATACTTCAATTTGATTTAAATCAGATTTATAGATTACTATTTCACTCATAATATATTTCCTTCTTGTTAAACTTGTGCAATTTTTGCACTAGTTGCCTCTTTATCTAATTCATTAGTTTTATAAATATTTCTTAAATGACGACCAATAGAAGTTCTATCCGTATCAAAAAGAACTTCAAGCTGGTATTGATCTAACCATATAGTGTCTCCTTCTAGTTTTACATCTATTGTAATACCAGAGTCCTTATCTTGAAAAATTACTATTTGGTCTTTATAACTCATTATTTATATTTTCTAAACGCTTCTAATTGTGCTTTTAAATTAGACAGTAAAGCATCTCCATCTTTTATGGTTACGTTTTGGTATCCTAAACCTGTTAATTGTTTAATAAGGTTGTTTTCTAGTTGTGCTTCAGATTGTTTGGTCATTTCCTTAAAATGCTTATTTCTAAATACCTAAACAACCTATTTGGTAATGATGGTTTGGTATAAAGTTTGTTTTGTAACAAAATAATGTTGTACATTTGCAGCGAGTTCATCTTTCCAGTTGGAAGAAGGAAATCGAAAGACGCAAGCCTTGATGCTATGCGTTTTTTGCTTTTAATACAGTTCTGCTAAACGTCTTCTTTTATATTTATTTTCTATTTTTTTATTGTCTTTACCTCTTAAATGATAAGCTGTAAGCAAATAATATTCGTTTATTTTCCTTAATGGTTCTAGTACTATTACATAATGTTCCGCTTGATCATATATATAAGTCCTAATTCCTCCTTTATCTTTAGCGCTAAAGACTAACATTCCTTGTTTTCGTTTTTCGTCAACATGGTACTTTAACCAATGTAATCTTTGTGAACGATATAAATCGTACTCTCTTTTTTTAGTTTTATAATCAACTACAACTGTTGTTAAATGCGTAAATAATGTTTCTAGTTTTAACTCACCTTCTTTTGGTGTTGGTTGTATTGGTTTACTTCTGAATTTAAAACTAGCATTATTAGTAATATCTCTATCAAAAATAGCTTTTAAGGAAATTTTTCTTTCTCGTTCTGCTAAGCCTGAAATATCTAACAGACTATTGTATGTTTTGATTTGGTTTAATGGCATAGTCTATTTTAATTCTATAAAAAATAAGTTTAACTTAGATTCTGCCCAATTAGATGATGCTTGCAAATGCTGGTCTGCATGCATTTTTATACGCTCTATAATTTGTGTTTTGGCAGTAACTGATTTCTTTTCATTATTTAAATTATAAGAAATTGCTCCCATTATAAAATCTGCCAATTGCATTAAAATACTCTCGTGAGAACGTATGTTTTGTACATTTCTAAATACACCATATTCTATATTTAAAATCTCTTTTAGCTTTTCTACTTTATATGTACTTAAATCGTCTTTAATGTCTAAATATACATTGTAACTATACTCACTATTTTTTTTATGGTTTAAAAGTGAGTAATACATTTTGTAGTAAAATGTATCATAATCTTGACCATGTGTATCGTTATCTATTTTTGCTTTATCTACAACTACTGCTCTAAAACGTAAATCTGTATCAAAAAAATAATCTACCAATTCCTTATAAAACTGAAGTTTAGAATTAGACACTTTAGACCATTTAATTTCTGCATTAAACTTATGTTTATCTTTTAAATTATTAATACGTTCTGTATGCCTTTTTACTTGATTGTATGCCGAGCTAACAGAACCTAAAACCATATATTTTTTATGGTCGTTCTCTAAATGGCAACTCTCGTCGCAATAAATATTAAATGTTTTACTCATACTATTCTGTTAAATAAACTCTCTTTTATTTCTTGTTACGTCATTGCGAACGCTTCTTGTTTCCGTCATTGCGAACGCAGTGAAGCAATCTGTTTCTCGTTAAGTCATTGCGAGGACGTAGGACGAAGCAATCTGTTTCTCGTTACGTCATTGCGAATCCTTATTGTTTCCGTCATTGCGAGGCACGAAGCAATCTGTTTATTGTTAGTGCTACACTTCATGAGATTGCCGCGTCGTGCCTCCTCGCAATGACGTACGCGACGCAGTGACGTTTTTAAACAAACATCTGCTGCAACAACCCTTTTTTAAACGCTTGCGTGTTACTAATTTGTGTGTTTACCGCTTCTATTTTTAAATCTATAGCACTTAAATAATTGGCTATTTTTTGTTGTTCTTTTGGATGTGGAATTTTTAGTTTGAATTTAGATGTTGCACCAATACCAAAAAAGTTCATTGCACTTCCACTATCCTGTGAAGCAATCTGTTTCCTTACACCAAAAGAATTCATTGAATGAAGTAAAAACTCACTTTCAATAACATCTTGATTAACTCTTAATAAAGTCAGTTGTGGCCCAATATTTCCGTGAGCAATAGATTCATCTACAAAAGCAATTGCGCCAACATTTGCTCCTCGATTTGTGAAAAGAACATCATTTAATTTTAAATGTGCTTTTTTTAACTCTTTATGCTTTTCTAATGGTATAAAATCAATTTTATCAGAAATAATAGAACCTCCTGTACCTAATGCTTTTGATGTTAAAAAAGGAATACCAATTTCTACAAATTCATCAGCCTTAGGATATGATGCTCCATAATTTCCATCTTGTATTTTTTCACAAACCTCTCCCAACTTCTTCTCTTCCCAATCTGGAAATTGTGTTTGGTTTTCATTAGTGGCAGATTGCTTCGTCGTGCCTCCTCGCAATGACGGTTGCGACGTGTCTGGTTTAAAACGTAGTTGTTGGGTAAACAGTTGTTGCATAACGCCTTTTTTGTACTGCTCTAAATGTTCTTTTTTGGTGTTTAGTTGCTGTATTTTGGTGTCTACTGCGGTTAGGAAATTGGCTATTTTTTGTTGTTCTGGGAGGTTGGGAAAACTAACTTTTGTTCTTCGCAATTCTTTACCAGAAATCCCTTGTACTGTTGTTCCAATTGCTTTTCTATTTATTAATTTTTGATAAATAGGAGCTAACATATAATGTAGTAAATATGTATTATCTATACATTCTTTACCTCTTAGTTTTATAACTCTTTGCGCTAAGGCAATATTAGGATTATCAACTTGAGCAATGTTCCCAAGAGGTGCTTCTGTCGTAAATAAAATATCTCCAACCTTTGGTAAACCTTTACTCATAACTATAGAGTAATTTTTTATAGGAACATATTCTTTTGAATTTTCATAATCAATATAGCCTTTCTTAATATTCTTGGCAGTAACTAAAAAAATTCCTTGATCTGATTTTTCTGGACCTCTTCCTCTGTAATCAACATAAGAAGTAATATTATTCATATTATCAGAATCCCATTCACCTTCAAACTCTTTAAAACGTAGTTTGGGTACTTTTCTATCTGTCATTGCGAGGGACGAAGCAATCTGCTTGTTGCTTTCCTTTGCATTATGAGATTGCTTCGTCGTGCCTCCTCGCAATGACGGTTCTGACGACGGTTGTGAAGCAATGACTGTTGGTTTATTGTTTTCTATCGCCATTATCGGTTTGTTTTTTTTGCGTGAGGGATAGCAGTGGAAATCCTTTTTGAGAGGCACGAACAAAAAGATTGCAACCTTTCGACTTCGCTCAAGATAAACTCCAAGCCCGACCCTTGGGTCACGCCCAAATTGTTATTGATTATGTTTTTAGTTTTTATCATGAGATTCTTTGCATTTGTCATTGCGAGGAACGAAGCAATCTGTTTATAGAGACTGCTTCGTGCCTCGCAGTGACGGTTGCGACGATTAGAACGGTGTTTCTATGTTTAACTGTTTGCAAAAGTCGGCAATGGTAGCATCGGTTTTTGCTATGTCTGTTTCTAAGGTTTTTAGGTCTTTGGCTACGTTTGTTAAATCTATAGGTGCTTCTTCTTCAAAGGTATCTACATAACGTGGTATGTTTAGGTTGTAGTCGTTGTCGCGTACCTCAGCTATTGTGGCTACGTAACTGTATTTGTCTTTGGTTGCACTTCGTCTGCGCTCAGTATGACAGTAGTCTCGGTAGGTTTCTATTATAGTGTCTAGATGCTCGTCTAGCAGTACATTTTGGGTTTTAACTTTCTCGAAATGTTGGCTGGCGTCTATGAAGAGGATGCTTTCGTGACGTTTAGGTAGCACTTCGACTGCGCTCAGTGTGACATCTGTTGAGCGATTTTTTTTAAGCACTAAAATACAGGTTGGTATGCTGGTACCATAAAATATGTTTGCTGGTAGGCCTATTACGGCGTCTAGGTAGTTTTTATCTTCTATTAGAAACTTGCGTATGTGTCCTTCGGCCGCGCCACGAAATAATACACCGTGTGGTAGTACGCATGCCATGGTACCGTTATGGTCTAATTGATGCACCATGTGTTGTACGAAGGCAAAATCGGCTTTAGATTTTGGTGCTAGTTTACCGTATGCCGAAAACCTATCGTCACTCATAAACAATGGGCTTGCGCTCCAGTTTGCCGAGAATGGTGGGTTTGCTACTATGGCCTCAAACCGTTTATCGATATGGTTTGGGCTTGGGTTTACTAGTGTGTCTTCGTTATAAATATCGAACTGCTTATAGTGTACGTTGTGCATGATCATGTTCATGCGACACAGATTGTAGGTGGTTGGGTTACTTTCTTGCCCAAAAAATTCGCCTACGTCTTCTACTTCTTTTGCTACGCGTAATAGTAAGGATCCTGAGCCACAGGTAGGATCGTAAACCGATTTTAGTTTGGTTTTATCTGTGGTGACTAGTTTGGCTAGTATTTTGGAAACTTGTTGTGGTGTGTAAAATTCGCCTGCTTTTTTTCCTGCGCCAGAGGCGAATTGCCCTATTAGATACTCGTAGGCGTCACCAAGGATGTCGCTTTCGGTGTTTTCTACATCGAAGTCTATGGTTTCTAGGTGTGTTAGTACTTTTACTATCAGTTCGTTTTTGGCGTCTTCGGTCTTCCCTAGTTTACTGCTTGTTAGGTCTAAGTCTTCGAATAGGTTACCAAAATCGTCTTCGCTTTCGCTACCCATGGTACTTTGCTCTATACTGGTGAGCACGTTTGCCAAATCGCCAAGAATAAAGTTATTTTTATTGCCAGAGTTTCCGCGTTTTGCTAGCTCGCTGAATAGTTCGCTTGGTTTTAGAAAATAGCCTAGTTTGTCTAGGGCTTCAAAACGGATGGCTTCTAGCAGTGCTTCTGCTTCTTCATGACTTTCTACGGTGTCGTAACTTAAACCATCTGGTTTTAGGATGACGTTGGCGTAGTTTTTCATTTTACGACTTAAATATTTGTAAAATATGAAGCCTAGTATATAATCTCTAAAATCGTCTGCGTCCATATTACCACGTAGGTCGTTGGCGATGTTCCAGAGGGTTTGTTTTAGTTGTTGTTGTTTTTGTTCTTCGGACATTTAAAAAGGCTTATTTTTAGTACTTTATATACTGTTTACTGGACTAGTAAGTGTTAGTATTTGGTATTGGTTATTTTTTTTAAGAGGGAGAGCTTAAATATAAGACCTTTTTAAAAACCACCATTACGGAAATCCTCAAAAAACGATATTTTTATAGCAAATAATAAATACAAACCTCTACCCAAACATAAAAACATATAAATCAGTCATTTAAACAAAACACTATATTACAAAAACTAACTTAAAACAAAGGAAGCCTTGCTCCGGTTACGCAAGGCTTTTGTTTTATATAAATACAATTGATTAATAGCAATACACTATTCTGTAAACTCAATAATTTGTCCTGAGACGATCACTTTATATTTATTTACAAATAAAAAGCCAGAGGTTTTAACTTCCACAATCTCGTTTACTACTGTTCTAGCAACACCTTCCATACCTGCTGATTTTAACATTTTTGCTTTAGCCTCTGCAATTAATCCGTTTTTAGCCAATCCTCCAATTCCAAAAATATATGTGGCTTGTGCTTCGCCTTTAACGATTTTTACCACTTTAAAATTCTTTTTAGTTAGTACAACTTCGGTTGTGTTTTGGTTGTAGTTTTTTGGCAAACCATAATGGGTGGCACAACTGGATAGAAACAACGTCATTACGAGTAATAAGAAAGTCATTTTTTTCATAAATAAATATTTGATTTTTTAATAACGTACTCCTGTTTTAAGTCTATTTTCGGCTTATTCCGACTTTAAGTGTCAAACATACCGTGTTAAAAAAAGAAAACCTTACGGTTTCCCGTAAGGCTTATAGATTGTGTTATATTATTTATGGTTTTGGTGGCTTTTCTTGTTTTAAAAAATGCCTATTTTTTTAAGATTATCTGTCCCAATAGTTGCTTTTTAACCAAACCTAACTGTTAAGACCAGTGTTGGCCCCGCGTTAAGGATGGAAATGGCATCCTTTTTTACGTGAGTTGGTGGTGTTGTGAAGTATGAGCAACGCCTAACCAACTAGTAAAAAAGATATAATGGACAGCCTGACGCACGTTTGCTTCCAAAAGCAAACGTGGGTAACGCCCAAATTGGTATTATTCCCAGAATTGCTTTATTATTTATAACGTCTTTGCTTATTGTTAGCCCTTAATATTGTCTTTTTAAATTTAGAAATGAATTTGTAGCACTCCCACAATGACCATTAGTCCTCGTTGGAAGGTTTGCCTATAGTGGCCAAAATCCCGCCATCGACATATACAATTTGACCGCTAATAAAACGACTGGCTTTAGAGGCTAAAAATATAACTACACCTTGTAAATCGTCAGGATTACCCCAACGCCCTGCAGGTGTCCTATCGATTATAAAATTGTTAAATGGATGCCCATCTTCTCTAATTGGAGCGGTTTGTGGTGTCGCAAAATATCCTGGACCAATACCATTAACTTGGATATTATGTTTAGACCATTCGGTCGCCATATTTTTTGTCAGCATTTTTAAACCGCCTTTTGCTGCTGCATAAGCACCAACACTATCCCGTCCCAGCTCGCTCATCATAGAACAAATATTGATAATCTTACCTTCACGCCTTGCAATCATGCCTTTTACGACGTGTTTTGACATGATAAACGGACTGACTAAATCTACTTTTAACACGTGTTCAAAATCGTCTACTTTCATCTCTTGAAGTGGTGTTCTTTTTATAATTCCTGCGTTATTAACCAGAATATCAATAGCTCCAACTTCAGTTTCAATAGTGTTAATATTCTGAATAACTTCCGCTTCGTTAGTAACATCAAATAAATATCCAAATGCTTTTAGCCCTTCCGATCGATATATAGCCACCGCTTGATCTAATTTAGCTTTAGACGACACGCCATTTATAACCAAAGTAGCACCTGCGTGCCCTAAACCTTTAGCCATAGCCATACCTAAACCTGATGTTCCGCCTGTTATTAAAGCAATTTTTCCTGTTAAATCAAATAAGGTTATGGACATAATTTAAGTATCGTTATAAGGTTAAAAATAGACTTCCACCAATTAACCGAATATCTGGATACTTACAAAAAAAATAACTACATAAATTTTGCTTTTTTTATGACCTGATTGTTTTATAGTCCAATATATTTTATCTCTGTTTGTGATTTTCCTGTTGTTCTGGTATAAGGTTTTAGGTGACGTATACGATTAGTAATATAAAGGTGATGCCTATAAAGAAGAGTAATGAACCATAACCACGTTGCTACTGTTAGTCTGGTTACCTATTACCATTGTAAAAGACTGAGGCCTTTAGGTTATCTGCATAAATCCGAACATCCTATATAACTCATACCATTTCTGCGCTTGTAATTTTAATTCACCATCAATTTAAAATCATTTTATAATGAATGGCCGAAAGGTAGCGTCTTTTTTTTATTGAAATTAGCGAATTACCCTTATTTACTAATCCCTTTTTTAAAGAGGTATTTAAAGACACTAAAACTACTAGACTGATATATGTCATAGTTTGTATCTCGTGTTACTTGTAAATTTATGCATAATAACAAACACCATTACTGTGAAAAAAATACTTCTACCAACCGACTTTTCCGATAATTCCTGGAATGCTATAAAATATGCACTTCAATTGTATAAAAATGAGACCTGCGTGTTTACCTTACTAAATACCTATACGCCGCTTATTTATCAATATCAAGATATTAATGATAGTGCTTTTGAGATGGAAATGATCGAAATGACGGCTAAGGTATCTAAAGAGAAACTAGAGTCTTTATCCAAAATAATTGAACAAGAGTTTAGCAATCCAAACCATACCTTTTCTCAGATATCTTCCTTTAATACGCTAACGGACGAAATCAAATCCCTTTACAAGGCCAATGTTATGGATCTGATTGTTATGGGGACCAAAGGAGCGACTGGACTACAAGAAGTTTTATTTGGCTCTAACACAATCCATGTATTAAAGCATGCCAAATGCCCCATTATCGCTGTGCCTAGTGGTTTTGAATTTGAAACCCCTCGCGAGCTATTATTTCCATCGGATTATCAAATAGATTTTCAGGACAAACAACTGCAACCCATCATAGATATTGCGACGTCGTATCAGTCTAGAATCAATATTTTGAATGTAAGATATCAAGAGGAATTAACAGAGGTGCAAAAGAAAAATCGAGACACATTAGAGCACTTGTTTACCAAAACAGCGCATTTGTTTCATGATATCCACAATCAAAATGTGCCTGAAGCCATTACTATATTCCAATTAAAAACACCTATAAACTTATTGGTAATGATTAACAATAAGCATTCGTTTTTTGAAAACTTATTTTTTAAATCTAATATTAATCAAATAGGCTTCCATTTAACCATTCCTTTTTTAGTCATACCATCTACTTTTAAATAAAACCTTACTTTATGAAACAATCCATTCTTATCCCTACAGACTTTTCAGACAACGCCTGGAGCGCCTTATTATACACTCTAAAATTATATAAAAATCAATCATGCACTTTTTATTTACTGCATGCTTGGTCTGTTAAATCTAGCACAAGAACCTATATTACTTCCAATTATATAGATACTTTAAAAGCGGATGCTGAAAAGCAATTATTTGAACTAAAAGATCAAGCCGATGCTATTGATGAATTGTCTAAGCATAACTTCGAAATTATTTTTAGTACTGAAAAACTTCAAGATGCTGTAGAAGTTGCGGTCAAAAAACACGAGATAGATATGGTGTTTATGGGAACCAAAGGGGCGTCTAAATCTAAAGACATCCTTTTTGGAAGCAACACCATTAACCTTATTAAAAAAATAAAGCTTTGCCCAATACTGGTCGTTCCGGATAACTATGATTTTGTAGAACCTAAACAGATTGCTTTTGCAACAGATTACAATCGCTTTTTTGGTGACGAATTACAGCCTTTAAAAGACGTCTCTAAATTATATAATTCTAAAATAAAAGTGGTCCATATCTGTAAAGAAAAAACACTTACAGACGCACAAAACTTTAATTTAGCAACACTACAATCCAATTTAGTAGACTACCCTAATAGTTTCCATTGGATGCCAAATGATGACAAAAAAACGCAAGAGATTACTAATTTTATAAAAGAACAAGATATTAATCTTCTAGTTTTAATAAATTACCAACATAGTTTTATTGAAAACTTAATGAATGAGCCCATCATTAAAAACGTAGTCTCCTATCCTACTATTCCGCTTTTAGTCATTCCGGCTTTAGGGTAAAACATAACGTATTACTAAAAAAAATAATGACACAAAAAAAAAGAGCTAATACATATTAGCTCTTTTTTTATGTTTAAACTTTTGCTTTTGATAATTATGCTCTAAAATCTAAACGCTTTTTACCTGTTAATTCTTCAATTTTAATAATAAATACAGCGGGCACATTATCTTTATAAATCTTACTAGAAAAGTCGCTGATAAAATTAGCTTTGCTATGCTCCTTCTCTAATATAATAGCTTTTATACCCAACGAGAATTTATGCAAATACGCTTTAGCATCACTACCAAAATGTTGCTCAAAAGTACCATGTACTAAAACGGATTTCCAATCGGTAACAGAATCTACATCCGACACCAATAAAGAGACACTTGGATTTTTACGCATGGCATTCATTTTATGTCCATCTCCAGAATAACAAACAATAGCGTTATTTTCTTTATCAAAAAAATAAGTAATAGGTACAACAAACGGTCTGTTGTTATAGATATAACCGATCTGACCTATATAATTATTTTCTAAAATATAATCGATTTCTTTGGTTTCTAAATTTTTAAACATGGCTGCTTGATTTAAGGTTATACAATGTACTTATTATGTTTTATCTCTTGTTTTACAACAGTAATAATATTTAATATCTAAGTTAAAAACTATGATATTAATCAGTTGTTGCTTTTAAGGTGATACATGTTATTTCTGGTCGCATTCCAATTCGACCAGGAAAACCTAACCAACCTAGCCCACGATTAACATAAAGGTATTGTGCGTTAATTTGGTATAATCCTGCCCAATGTTTGTATTTATATTTAATAGGGCTCCATTCTTTTTTTCTAATTTTAATTCCGGCTTGCATCCCATGCGTATGCCCAGCTAACGTCAAGGCAATATCTGTTTTAAGAATTACTTCTTCCGTCCAATGGGTAGGATCATGAGAGAGCAATAGTTTAAAAGGAACAGCGTCCACATCCGTTAGCGCTTTTTGTAAATCGCCATATTGCTTAAATGGTGGTTTTCCCCAGTTTTCTATTCCAATAATGGCCATTTTGGAGGTATCACGTTCAATTACATCCGCTTCATTTAATAAAAGCTTAAAATTGATAATCTTAAAAAACTGTTTTATAGTGTCAAAATTAACTGCTTTTTCCTGTTCGGTGCGCCACACACTATAATCGCCATAATCATGGTTTCCTAAAATAGCATATTTACCGTGTGTTGCTTTTAATTGTCCTAAGGTGTTTTCCCAACCCTCTAATTCCCAGGCATAATTATTCACCAAATCGCCTGTAAAGCATATAAAATCTGGTTTTTCCTGATTTATTTTTTTGACTGCCTTGTCTAAAAGATGATACCGGTAATTAAAACTACCAATATGTAAATCAGAGATCTGTATAATTTTAGTCCCGTTAAACGCTTCGGGTAATTGTTTAGAGCTTACGGTAACATGATGCACTTTAAAATGATACGCCGATTTAAAAATAGCATAAGCAATAACAAAAAAAGGAAAAAAGCCTGCAAATAATCCTAGCAAAGGAATAATGAGTAATGATTGTTTTTCAGAAATAATATAATTTGAATAATACAGTATAGAAATAACAATGACAAAAATTATTTTAGGAATAAAAGACGAGACTGTAAGCCCGTATAACGAGGAAATCAAACGCTGCTTCTTCTTTATAGCAACATGATCTAACCTTACTTTTAATATTAAAATAGCGGTAATTAACCCAATAGTAAATAACCAAAACACCACATTTATGACTGTTTTTAAAACACGTGATGAAATAAGTTGTGTTATAGATTGCAACCAATAAAAGGCTAAAGCATCAATAACGACAATAGCCAAACATAACAGTACTATTTTGAAAATGGAATGGCTACGCATGCTGATTTTATAACTTTTAAAAGTTTATTTTTTAATTTCTATTTCAGGTATTTTAATAAGCTCCACTGTTGCAGAAGCTAAAATCACTTTCCCATTGGTCGCTTCAATATCTTTTCTAATCCTATCGTTTAAAAGATGCTTGGTCACTCTCCTTTGTTTATAATCGACGATATATCGCAAATTAAATTGAATCCAATTATCTGTTAACGTAGTTGCTAGGGTCGGTTCTACCATAGCATCCTCCACATAATATTTAGACACGACCTCCGTCCATTTTTCTTTTGAAGCTTTGGTATATTCGGCAAGTGTGGTTGTTGCCGCGTCAATAATGATGCTTTTAGCTAATTCGATATCAGAACCATAACGGATTGGTAAATTAAACTCGTCCCAAATAAAAGGAAAATCTTTAGAATAGTTATACACCGGTCCTTTAAACACAAAGGCATTACTTAGTTTTACGATTCGACCTGTATAATTATCACTCTCTACCCATTGCCCAATTTCCATCATCGTGGTGTAAATACTATCCACATCAATAACGTCTCCTTTAATCCCGTTAATCTCTATACGATCTCCAGGCTCATACACTTTTACAATAAAAATATACACAGAACCTGCGATACTTAAAATTAACTCCTGCAATGTAAAGGCTAATCCCGCAGACAGCAAACCTAAAGTTATTGTAAAGTCTTTAATACTTCCTGTAAAATACAAAATAGTAATAACACCAAGTATAAAATAACCAAACAACTCTACCCCTTTTTGTGACTTATAACGTACGGAAGCATTGGCAATGTTTCGTTTTAAAAATTTTCTAATAAATTGAATACATAGCAACACAAAGCCTACTATAATACCGTATTTAAAAATACTTTTTACAAACGGATAGTCTTGCAATAATTGTTGAATTGTATCCATTATTTAAAACTGGTATGACCTATAAATCTTCATAAAGTCTTAATTTATTATGAAGTGATGTTATTTCGCTTTGTAAGTTTTCGACGCGTTTTAATAAATTATACACAGCATCTAAGCCTTCTAAATTGATGTTTAAATCATAGTGCAAACGCATCATTTTTTCAACTTCATTAATTTGCGTTAGTTTGATATATTCCTCTTGCTCAGAAACGACAACTTCTATTAGCTCATAATCTTGTAGTTGGTTAATAAATGTTGTAGGCACATTGTAATGCGTGCAAAAAGTGGTTATAGAAATTAAATCTGTTACTTCCATAATTATCTTAGTTTTTGAAGTTCTGTAAATAATTCTTTCTCTTTATCCGTCAGTTTTGTCGGCGTTTTTATCTGGTAAGTGATATACAAATCTCCAAATTGTCCTTCTTTTTTATACTTCGGAAACCCTTTGCCTTTCAACTTAACTTTCGTTCCGTTTTGAGTTTCTGGTTTGATTGTTAATTTCACTTTTCCGGTAAAAGTATCCACCATTAAATCGCCTCCTAATAGTGCTGTGTATAAATCTAAATCTACAGTCGCATACAGGTTGTCTTTATCTCTTTTGAATTTGGTGTTATTAGTAATTGAAAACTGAATTAATAAATCACCATTAGGACCATTATTTGTGCCTTTGCCACCATAGCCTTTAATCTTAATGGTTTGTCCATTTTCTACTCCTGCAGGAATGGTGATTCTGATATTTTTATTATTTACAGTCAGCGTACGTTTATGATCTTCGTACACCTCTTTTAGATCCAACTGAAGCTCTGCATTAAAATCTTGACCTCTAAATCTTGAAGTACGTTGTCCTCCAGATGCCTGACCGCCAAACATATTACCAAAGATGTCTTCAAAATCATGTTGACTATAACCACCAGCTTGCCCAGATTGACCTTGATACGCCCTTTGCTGCTGCTGTTGTTGACGTTTTGATTGCTCGTAGGCTTCGCCGTTTTGCCAGTGCTCTCCATACTGATCGTATTTTTTACGATTTTCAGGATTACTCAATACCTCATTCGCCTCATTAATTTCTTTAAATTTCTTTTCAGCGTCTTTATCATTCGGATTTAAATCTGGATGGTATTTACGCGCCAATTTTCTGTAGGCTTTTTTTATATCTTTTTCTGACGCTGTTTTGGAAATGCCCAACGTTTTATAATACTCTACAACTGCCATTTATTTTGATTTATGATTTTCTATGTGGTGTTTTAATTCTTGTTTTAAAGTCTCCAAATAATCTTGCAAAGCTGCAACATCAATATGTGGATGCTCTTCAGAAGGGATGGTTACGGGTTCTTCTAACAAAAAAGTATATAGTTCCGGGTAATTGGTTTCTATATTGGTTGTTAATTGTGTAATCTCTGTAAGTAAGTCTTGCTTTGTTTTCATACCTGGTTTTATTAGTAACACTAAATTTACTAATAAAATCGATAGCTTAAACTGATTAATATCAGTTTAAGGCGTTAATTATTCACTAATTATTTTACCATCTTCCATAGTAATAATCCGATCAGTCCGTTTTGCAAAATCTTCGTCATGAGTTACGATTAGCAACGATAAATTTTCTTCCACACTAAGCTTTTTAAAGATATTAAACACATTGTCTGCATTATGGCTATCTAGATTCCCTGTGGGCTCGTCTCCCATAATAATTGACGGATTATTTATCAATGCTCTAGCAATAGCGACACGCTGTTTTTCGCCTCCCGACACTTGAGACGCGCGTTTGTGTGCTAAATGTTCAATATTTAATATTCTTAATTTTTCAAGCGCGTCTTTTTCAATCGCTTTGATACTTTTTTCGCCTAACTTTTTAGCAGGCAGCATGACATTTTCCAACACGGTAAATTCAGAAAGCAAATAATGAAACTGAAACACAAAACCAATATGTTTATTTCTAATAACGGTTAACTTCTGTCTGCTATCCCCGCTTATTAAATCAGTATTCAAATACAATTCCCCTTCGTACTCTGTGTCCATAGTAGACAAAATGTACAATAAGGTAGATTTTCCGCACCCAGATTTCCCCATTATGGAGACAAATTCACCTTTATTAATTTTAAAACTAATATCCTTCAGCACGTGAAAAGGTACTGGTTTTTTAAAGTATTTATTTATATTTTTTGCTTCTAAAACGGTCTCCATTATTGTCCTCTTATTATTCTTACTGGGTCTATTTTTTTAGCTTTAAGAGCAGGCAAATAGCCTGCAAAAAAAGTTGAGATAATTGCAAACGAAAATCCTATAACATAATACCAAATACTAAAATCGATGGGATACGTCTCTATTTTAGCTAATGCATCTGTTTTAAACGGAATGGTGCTAATTATATTTGTACAAATCAAACCAATTAACAAGCCTAAAAGCCCACCTACGACTCCAATAATTAAGGCTTGACTCATAAAAATATACTGCACATCGTTACCTGAAAAACCGACTGCTTTTAAAATGGCAATGTCATTCATTTTCTCGTAAATAAGCATGCTTAAAATGTTGTACACGCCAAAACCTGCAACAATTAACAACGCGATAGAAACCGCATAAGTAATAAGATTCCTGACATCTGTACCAGTTTCAAATTGTGCATTGGCTGTTTTAATATCTATGGCGGTTACATTAAATTGTTGTGCTATTTTTTTAGATAATGGCAATGCCTTTTCGATATCATACAATTTAATATTAATATCCGTGATGTAGTTTTGTGCTTCTCCTAAAATACGTTGTACTGTTTTTAAATTGACAAAACTTTGAATCGCATCAACATCCGAAATACCACTTTGATAAAGACCAACAATTTTTAAAGGAAACACATCACCCCCTATAGTGCTTATCTGAATGCGGTCTCCAACCGATAACGCCATTTTTTTAGCAATACCAGATCCTAATAAGATTCCGTTTTCAGTGTTTTTAAGCTTCTCTGGCGACCCTTCAATAATATAATCTCTAAAATTGAATAATTTAGCTTCCGCAATAGGTTGTATTCCTGTTAAATTACCAGCTATTTCAATAGACCCAGCGATATAAAATATTTGTGTTTTTATTTGCGGAATCGCGCCTTTTACAGCCTCACTTTTATTTAAAAAGTTTATAATAGGTAACGCATTATGGATTTTTTTCTGGCTTAACTTTGGCTTAATGGAATGTACGACGTTTAAGCTGTTTTTAAAAGCTTCATAAAGAGCTACAGGTTGCTGTTTTGAAGGTTCGATCTCATTATACACATGAATATGTGGGGTTTGATTTAAAATTAAATCGTCTAACATATTATTTAAACCTGTCATAAAACTAACCAAAGTAATATATGCACCAATACCAAAAGTGACACCTAATGCAGCAATAGCAGTAGACTTAAACTTAGTTAATAATTGCTTTTTTGCAATATCTAATATAACGGGCCAGTTTACCATTATTCAGGTTTATAGATGTATGTGTCTTTGGTAATCCCGTCTAATACTTCAATAAACTCCATATCTCCTAATCCCGTAGTAATGGTTACGATCCCATTATCCGTTTGGACTTGGTTATCACCAATAATATAACTTTTAGGAATGGTCAAAACATTTTGCTTTTTAGAAATTATAATATTTGCTTCGCCCGACAATCCGGGGTATAATATGTCTGGGGGATTTACAAAAACAGCTTCGACTTTAAACGTTTGATTCCGCTCATCTTTCTTCGGATAAATTTTAGAGACTTTCCCTTCTAGTACTTTACCGCTATACGCATCCAAAGTAATTAAAACCTGTTGCTTTTTTACAATTTTGACAATATCCACCTCATCCACTAACATTTCAATAATAAAAGTAGAGGCACTACCGATAGAAGCGACAGGATCCATAGTATTTACTAATTCGCCAGAAGCTTTGTAAAGCGCATAGACTTTCCCATTTACAGCACTTTTTACTGTAAAATCCTTAGTACTAATTAAAGACGTTTGATAGGTGTTTTGTGCTTGCTTAACATTGGTATTTAACTGATTTTTAGTTTGGTCATACTTATTTTTAAGTAACGTCAAATTATTTTTAGCTAACTGATAATTTAGTTGTTTGTTATCAAAATCGGCTTTAGAACCAATGTTTTGTTCCCATAAGTTATGCTGTCTATAAAAATTAATCGAATCATTTTTATACTTCAAATTAGCTGCTTCAATTTCATCTGCAATTCCTGATAAAATTGCTGCACTTCCGTTATAATTATTTTTCGCTAAATCCAAAGACAACTTTGCATTTTGTGCATTTAAAACAGGCGTATTATTTATAATTTGAGAAATCGCTTGCCCTTTTGTAACCAAATCACCTTCTTCTATTAAATTTTGATCTAAAATCCCAGCAACAATAGCATACGCTTGATATAAACTATCCGGCTGTATGGTCACAGAAGTATATACAGACTGGGTTAAATCTTGTATTGTAGGTCTAATTTTTTCTTGCGTATTGGAACATGAGTAAAAAAGTACAAAACAACTAAGGCCTATCAAATATTTCATACGCATTAGTCTATTTTTTTTAAATACCAAAGGTTAGTATCTTTAGACTTAGTGGCTATTAAATGCTCTGAAATAAATTTAGAAGTAATCGCTAATGGGGTTCTAAAGTTTTTAGGTATTAGACCGATTGTTTCTTCTTCCGTTAAGACCGTTTTAATTTCGCCTGAAACATCTATGGTCGTTTCAAAATATTTATAAAGATACATTTCCTTGCCAACCAATCCATTTTCTCCCAAATCGACTTTAATTAATTTTAAGGCTATAGCCGAATTAGTATTAAAATTAGTAGCATTTAAAAACTGAGGCTTGACACTAACTACACCTGTTTTATCAATATAGCCATAATATGGAATGCCATCAATGACCTGCTTAATTAAACATCTATCACTATTAAAAATAGGGTAAGCACTATCTCCCGATGTCGTTGGTACTAAATCAGCTCTAAAATCGACAACAATAGTACCGTCTGCATTTATAAACGCCCATTGCTTTCCTTTCTTGACAGCGGCAACCCCGTCATGAAAAGGTGATATAAACTCTAAACCTTCACTATTTTGAGAATGACCTATAATTGGAAATAAAACGATGGCGATAAGTAAAATGGCTGCTTTTTTCATAATAAAACTAATTTATAATTTATGTATATAAAAGTATATTGATTTCAGTTCTTACAAAATGATATTAATCAGTTACGGCAGTAATTATTCTTTATTATAGGATGGAATAATTCTAAGATTCCTAAGACTTCCAAGCGCTTATTTTAGTGCCAAATTTAATTGTGCTAGTAGTATGAGCTCTGACTTGTTATGTTTAGAAAAACTGTGCGCTATCGTCCTAGCCGTTTTAAGAATTAATGCTTTTCGTGAAGCTGTGAAAAGCGCTTTATGAGATGCCATATAATTCAAAAAACTCTTAAAACAGGTATTGGCATCGTATTCTTGATCTTTATGCAACCAATCGAACATATCCATAATCACTAAAGCTTCTTTCTCAGTACGCCACTCTACTGTTACTATTTGTTTTAACGTTTCAATTTCTATGTGTTCTACAGTACCATCAATAGCAGCAACTGCGTAAAACAATTTACCAAGGTTTTGATAGAACACCCCAGTACTATTCATATTATTTTTCATCCCTTTAATTTAATATCCAAAGTAATCGGATTTCAAGACTTAACACATGATATTAATCAGTAAACACAGCAATAATGTCTTTTTTTTCGTATTTTGAAACTTTATTTTATACTACACACTCCCTTTATGTTTAATAACAACCAAGAGATTTTTGAAATTTTATCTGAAGCCATATCAGAAGGTATTCTTATAGTCGATGAAAACCAAACCATTATCGCAGTAAACGCCTCTACAGAAGAGATGTTTGGTTATAATAAAGATGAACTAAATAACAAACCATTAGAAACCCTTATCCCTTCTAATTATCATAAAGGACACGGTAAACAGTTTAATTCGTATTACAAAAACAGTGAAAAACGAACTATGGGTAAAGGACGTGCTCTTTTTGCTGTTAAAAAAGATGGTAACACCTTTCCTGTAGAAGTTGGTTTAAATCCTTTTAACGTCGCTGATAAAAAATACGTTATGGCTTTGGTTATTGATATTACCGAGCGTAAAAACTATACTGATAAATTAGAAAAAACAGTTGAGGAGCGTACCAAACAACTTAGAGAAGCTTTAGAAACTGAAAAAGAATTAAACGATTTAAAAACTAAGTTTTTATCTCTAGTGTCTCACGAATTTAAAACGCCTTTAACAGGAATTTTAACCTCGTCCATGCTACTAAGCAAGTACCAATTAGCTGAGCAACAAGACAAAAGAGACAAGCATATAAACACCATTAATAGTAAAGTACAATACTTAAATAATATTTTAAATGACTTTCTATCTGTGGAAAAATTAGAATCTGGAAAGGTTAATTACAAGTTTACCGAGTTTAGATTAAGTAAAGTGGTTAACGAAGTCGTTTACAATGCTAATATGCTTTTAAAAGAAGGTCAGAAAATAAAATATCCTGAAAATATTGATGATATATCATTAACTCAAGATGAAAAAACTATAGAATTAGCCTTGTCTAACCTCGTACATAATGCTATAAAATATTCGCCAGAAAACACCACGATCGAACTACAAGTTAATCAGAACCAAAACAATACAATTTTTAAGATTATTGATAACGGAATTGGTATACCAGAAAATGACCAAAAAAATATATTTAATCGTTATTTTAGAGCCGAAAATGCTTTACTAAATCAAGGTACTGGTATTGGTTTAAATATTGTAAAAACACATTTAGAAAATCTAGGAGGCGCAATACAATTTGAAAGCAAAGAAAATATAGGATCTACTTTTACCATTACTATACCAAATACACCAAACTAATGAAAACCATACTTTTAATTGAAGACGACGTTGTTTTAAGAGAAAACACTAAAGAACTTTTAGAGTTATCCGACTATACCGTAACAACCGCATCTAACGGAAAGCTAGGGTTACAAACAGCCATAGCAACACGTCCGGATATAATTGTTTGCGACATAATGATGCCCGAATTAGATGGCTATGGCGTATTGGAAGGTTTGACAAAGCAAGAACACACCATGCACATCCCTTTTATCTTTCTATCTGCAAAAACAGAACGACAAGATGTTAGAAAAGGAATGGATTTAGGCGCAGACGATTATATTACAAAACCCTTTAGTGAGGACGAAATAATTAGTGCTATAGAAAGTCGATTAGCTAAAGCTGCTATTTTAAAAGACAGACGTAATACACCAAACAAAGAAGAGAATACGACTGATGAACTAAGAAGTTTAAATGATTTGAAAAACTTTTTTGATGATAATGGAGAGGTCTTCCATTTTGGTAAAGATGAAACGGTGTATACTGAAGGGAAAAACTCGAACTACATCTATTTAGTAACAAAAGGAATTGTAAAATGCCATAAATTAGACGAAAAAGGAAAAGAGCTAACCACAGCACTTTACAAAGAAGATGATTTGTTTGGCTACACGTCTTTTACCCAAAATATCCCCTACCAAGAAACAGCAACGACTATAAGTGAGGCGTCGTTAGTGGGCTTATCCAAAAATGAATTAACTACTATTTTAAACACCAACCATAAATTAACGTTAGAACTAATACAATTACTTACAGACGATATTTCTGGAGTAAAAAACCAACTATTAGAAATGGCATATAGCTCGGTTTATAAAAAAACAGCAACTACCATTTTAAAATTTGCTGAGAAATTAAATTGTCAACCTAACGAGGCTATAAAAATATCTAGAAGCGACTTAGCAAGTGTTGCCGGTATTGCTACCGAAACTTTAATTAGGACTATTTCTAGTTTTAAAAAGCAAGGTTTGATCGTTATAGAAGGCCGAAATATTAAAATAATTGATATTGAAGGACTTAAAGATGTCTGCTAAAAGCAACTTAAAATAAAGCTAATATGATTTTTATCATTTTTTAAACTATCGCTTAAGTATAGATTTGTTTTAATAAGACAAATTTTAAATGAAATCTATCCTACTACCTACAGATTTTTCTGAAAACTCTTGGAATGCTATTGAGTACGCGCTCAATTATTTTTCAAATACAGCGTGTACTTTCTATATACTTCATGTTAACCCATTAACACAAGTAACAATTAGCGAAATAGATTATAATTACAGCACTGCGCCAATACTAGCAGAGGATCTTTATACAAAACCCGCTAAAAAGAAATTAAATGAGTTACTAAAAAAAATAGCCACACATTTTTCGAATAATGCCAAGCATGCTTTTTACACTATAAACGACACCGATTTTTTTATAGACGCTGTAAGAAACCAAGTCATAGAAAAAAAGATAGACCTTATTGTCATGGGTACTAAAGGTGCTTCTGGTTTAAAAAAACTGATTATAGGTAGTAATACCGCAGATATTATAACAAAAGTAAAATGTAATACTTTGGTTATACCTGAAAACGCAAAATTTAAAACACTTAAACAGATTGCTTTTCCGACAGACTTATTACAATTTTACGGTGTCACTACTCTAGAGCCTATTCTAGACAATCTAGAACAATTTAAGGCATCCTTAAAAATTGTACACATCAATAAAAAGGAGGTCAAACTTAATAAAGACCAAGAGAAAAACAAAGACTTTCTAGAAGACTACTTCAGCAATTACAGTCATAGTTTTAGTTTTCTAACTAACACTAAGATAGAAGCAGGAATAGAAGACTTTGTCGCCTCTAAAAATATAGATATGATAGTTATGATTGCTAAAAATTTAAATTACTTTCAGCAAATATTATTTCACAATAAAGTAGAAGAAATAAGCTATCAAACAGAAGTTCCGTTTTTGGTATTACATGAGTAACAAAAATTGATTAACTGATATTTATCATATTATTAACCGATAATAATATTTAATTTAGATTTATATTAAAAGCTCTTATTTAATTAGTTAAAATAAAGCTCATCTACAAAATTTAAAATTCTGTAGATAAAAGTGACTTAAATTTACAGTAAGGCAGCTATTTTAAAACACAGTTTAATTATAGGTCTAAGTAATTATCTTTTCTGTCAAACAGTACTTTTAAACACAAAAGATAAACAGGAAGTCTATACTTCCTGTTTATTTTTCAAAATTGGCTATTAATCAAATTTAAATATATATTTACTACAAGTAAATACGTTAAAAACGGAAAGCATATTACTTTCCGTTTTTTTTGTATTTAGCAATATAACAAACAAACCTGTTTTGATTATTCAGTAAAAGGTACAACTCTTTTTATGACAAGCAATTCCGTATCTTTGTCATATAAAGGCTTTACATGAAACTGAACATAAAAAATACATTTACCACACAACTTCCAGCAGATCCAATGACAGACAACAGTAGACGTCAAGTTACTAAAGCCTGTTATAGTTTTGTCACTCCTAAACACACTGCAAAACCAGAATTAGTCCATGTCTCTCCAGAAATGTTGGACACCCTAGGTTTATCCGAAACCGATGCTAAAACCAAACAGTTTTTAAACGTATTTACAGGTAATACTGTATTAGAAGGTACAACACCATATGCGATGTGTTATGGTGGACACCAATTCGGGCATTGGGCAGGACAATTAGGTGATGGTCGTGCTATTAATTTATTTGAAGTCGAACACAATAACAAAAATTGGAAACTACAATTAAAAGGCGCTGGAGAAACCCCCTATTCTAGAACAGCAGATGGCTTAGCAGTTTTACGAAGCTCGGTTAGAGAGTATTTGTGTAGCGAAGCCATGTACCATTTAGGTGTGCCAACCACACGCGCTTTAAGCTTAGCATTATCTGGAGACCAAGTATTACGCGACGTCATGTACAACGGAAACCCTGATTACGAAAAAGGTGCCATTGTATCGCGAATTTCACCAAGTTTTTTACGTTTTGGAAGTTTCGAGATTTTAGCATCAAGACAGGATACAGAAACCTTAAAAACCCTTGTCGACTATACTATAAATACGCATTTTACGCATTTAGGCGTACCAAGCAAACCAGCTTACGTTCAGTTTTTTAACGAGGTAGCGATGCGCAGTTTAGACATGGTTATCCATTGGCAACGTGTTGGTTTTGTACATGGTGTCATGAATACCGATAACTTATCAATCTTAGGTTTAACTATAGATTATGGGCCTTATGGCTGGTTAGAAGGTTATGAGCCTGGATGGACACCAAATACGACAGACAATCAGAACAAACGCTACCAATATGGTTCACAACCGGATATTGTCCTTTGGAATTTATACCAATTAGCAAACGCTTTATATCCATTAATTGAAGAAGCAGAAGGTTTGGAAGCTGTATTGGCTAATTATGCCGAACAAAAAGACATCAAATACCTGCAAATGATGCGCAGTAAAATTGGATTGTCATCCGAAGAACAACTAGATGCCAACCTTATTCAGGAATTAGAAGACTGTCTACAACTAACAGAAACAGATATGACTATCTTTTTCCGTAACCTATCAGATTTTGATAGTTCAAATCCTACTAATGGATTACAAATTAGTCGTGAATCGTTTTACGATATAAAATCAGTAACTGAAGCCGTAAAAGACAGATGGAACTTATGGTTTGATAGTTATGCAGACCGTTTGGAACGCGACCCAATTTCAGCGAAAGCGAAAAAAGAAAACATGAACAGCGTAAACCCAAAATACGTATTACGTAATTACATGGCGCAATTAGCAATAGATGACGCTAACAAAGGCGACTACAAACTTATCGATGACCTATTCAACTTACTAAAAAACCCCTACGCAGAACAACCAAAACACGAAAAATGGTTTGCAAAACGACCAGAATGGGCAAGACACAAAGTAGGCTGTTCTATGTTGTCGTGTAGCTCTTAGTTGTGAAGCATTTATGATGTATAACTCCTCTTTCTTCCTGCTTTTTTTCCAAAGCAGAAATTCATTCTCCTCTTAAAAATAAGAGGATAGCTAAAAAGAATAGAGTAACGACATCACAAAAGCAATAACAATAACAATAACAATAACAAAAGCTAAAACCATAACAAAAAACACCATAGCAAACAGCTCCTCTCTTTAGCTAAAGAGAGGTGGCTTTTACTTCAGTAAAAACCGGAGAGTTTGACCTAAAACGCGCAGCAGTTTTTTAAATACGACAGAAAAAACAAAACCGAATAACATTCTAACAATCTAACTCCTCTTTCTTCCCGCTTTTTTTTCAAAGCAGAATTTCATTCTCCTCTTAAAAATAAGAGGAGAGCTAAACAAAATAGCATTTGGAAGTGGTTGCCATTGGTGTACAGAAGCGGTATTTCAAGCCTTAAAAGGTGTAGATAAAGTAGAACAAGGTTTTATAGCTTCCACTGAAAGTAACACAACTTTCTCAGAAGCAGTGATCGTTCATTTCCATCCAGAAATAATTACTCTTGATATCTTAATTCAAATACATTTATACACGCATAAAAGTACCTCTAACCATTCCATGCGGACAAAATACAGATCGGCTATCTATTATTTTTCAGAAGCACAAAAAGAAGGTTCTGCTTTACTACTAGTTAATTTACAATCAGAATTTGAAGCACCTATAATCACAAAAAACCTTCCTTTTAAAGACTTTAAACCGTCAGAAATTCAATTTACAAACTACTATAAAAACAATCCAAATAAACCATTTTGTCAAACCTATATTAATCCAAAACTAAAGCTATTACAAACAAAGTTTAGCAAACATTTAACGGATAACATACAACGTAAATCTATTAAATAGCAGCTATTTAGTATCTTTGTTAAAAAAGAAAAAGGATGTCAGACACTAAAAAACCTGATAATATTGTCTTTAACCAAGAGACACAAAAATACGATGCATCATTAAAACCATATGCAACAAATGTTGGTGCTCCAGCCATAAAAGTAACGGAAAACGTCACTTGGAAAAACAAAAACGTACACAAAGCCAATCAGCAAATTAAAGCCAAGTATTTAGAGTTAAAAGCCGAATATGAGAAAATGATGGCCGAACTAGAATATAATAACCTAGTCTATAATGCCAAATTTAGTTTTCAACCCATAATTGGCGATACTTATCATTTATACAGAGATAAAAAAGGACAACCTTTTTTATCCATTATTGCGCCAGATCAATGCAATTTTGACTTTATAGGCAGTTTTTACTTAAATTCTGAACACATTTGGAAAAGAATAGACGAAGAAGTCATGGGACAGGATGTAATTAATAATGAGTAATCTTCAGGTTTTAAGTTTACTTTTCGATTTTGGATTAGTGGTATTAATTTGGATAGTGCAACTTATTATTTACCCAAGTTTTAAATATCATAATCAAGAGTCACTAGTAAAATGGCATGCCAAATACACGGTAAGAATAGCGGGTGTAGTCATCCCCTTAATGTTTGGGCAGCTTATACTATATTTATATCTAATATTTACACAACCCGATGTCTCTATTTATATTAGAAGTGGTTTAACTATTAGTGCCTGGCTAACTACTTTTGCCATATTTGTTCCATTACACAACACCATTAACAACGGGAAAAACACAGAAAAAACACTCAGTCAATTAGTATCAAAAAACTGGATTAGAACAGTAATTTGGACCTTATTATTTATCATAAACCTAGCAACATTAGTACACTAAAAAGCATAAAAAATCCCAAGCAAATGCTCGGGATTTTTTTATAATATTTATTAATCAAATAGTGACTACTAAAAACAAATCACTGATAATTAATTACTAGTTTCCTTTTTTGTAGTCTTCTAAAAACTTAGCTAAACCACTATCCGTTAAAGGATGTCTTAATAACCCTTCAATAGAGCTTAAAGGACCAGTCATAACATCAGCACCTAATTTAGCACAGTCAATAACGTGCATTGTGTGACGTACAGATGCAGCTAAAATTTCAGTTTCAAAAGCATAGTTATCATAGATATGTCTAATCTCTGCAATCAAGTTTAAACCATCCGTAGAGATATCATCCAAACGTCCAATAAAAGGAGACACGTAAGTTGCACCAGCCTTAGCAGCTAATAATGCTTGACCAGGAGAAAATACTAACGTTACATTAGTTTTAATGCCTTTATCGCTAAAATATTTACAAGCCTTAATACCATCTTTAATCATTGGTAATTTAACCACGATTTGGTCATGTAAATCAGCAAGAGCCTCACCTTCTTTAACCATACCTTCATAATCAGTAGCAATAACTTCCGCACTAACATCACCATCCACAATGTTACAAATAGCAACATAATGTTTCATAATATTATCATGACCAGTAATTCCTTCCTTAGCCATTAAAGACGGGTTAGTTGTAACACCATCTAAAATACCCATATCCTGAGCGTCTCTAATTTGGTCTAAATTGGCAGTATCAATAAAAAATTTCATTCTAAAATATATTTAAGTTGTGTATATTACTATTTTGGGCGTTACCACAAGGGTCAGGCTGTCCGTTATATCTTTTTTTGCCATTTGTGGCAGCAAAAAAAGGATGCCACTTTCATCCTTAACGCCATGCAAAGTTACAATTTAACTTTCGCAAGTAAAATAATGATTTCAAATGATATTAACATTTTAGTCAAAAAACTTGAAGGTTTTCTCGCAATCTAAGTCTTGTTGGTAATAATTCATTTTAAAATTATCATGATCCCAGTGTATGTTCCAATCAAAAATGGTACTTTCAAAATAAATTAGAACTACCGATAATACACATAAAACAACTATCACAACTTTAATAATGACTTTAAAAAACTTATGCCTTACAGTATCTAAAAGATTAATTAGACCAAAAATAAGTAGACTCCAAAACACAACATTTCCTATAAAACCTTTAATAAATAAATCACCAGACATAGAAAATACCCAACTGTCAGTACTTTGGACAAAAGGAAACCCATAAAACATAGGCCAACGCTCATCAGTTTCACAAACATATTTAAAGCTAACACAATTAGTCAATGTAAATCCAACAGCGATACACAAAGACGCGAGGATTTTTTTCATGATTATAATTTATAATGATTCAACAACAGCTTCTCATACATTTTATCAGGTAATAAAAACTTTAAAACAATAGAAAATTTTTGCATCGGTGCACCAACCTTATAATGTATTCTTGGGTTTTTGGTATTTATAACCTCATGTACTTTTTTAGCGACAGCAATTGGAGAACTGCTATTATCTACATGCTCATCAATATCTTTAAGTACGTTTGGGTATTTAGTGTATGGAGATTTTTTTAAAACAGGCGCATGATAACGTCCTGCAGCAATATTAGTCGCAAAATCACCTGGTGCAATATTGGTGAATTTAACCCCAAAATCCTTAGTTTCCATACGTAACGCCTCCGTTACAAGCTCTAGTGCGCCTTTACTAGCACTATAAATACCACGATATGGTAAGCCCATATATCCAGCAATGGATGTAATATTTATAACCAAACCAGATTGTTGCACTCGCATTTGAGGTAACACTGCCTTGATAACATTTATAGGCCCAAAAAAATTAGTGTTAAAATTATGTTGGATTTGTTCTTGCGGAATTTCTTCTATCGCCCCATTAATCCCAACACCAGCATTATTAACTAACACATCCAACTTCCCTTCTGCTGCAATCACCGTTTTTATTGCAGCTGCAATAGTAACCGTATCATTAACATCTAAAGCGACAAGCTTAAATTTACTGTTGGTATAATTAGATGGGTTACGACTGGTACCATAAACAATACACCCTTTTTCGGTTAAAAACTCACCTATAGATTTTCCTATTCCAGAAGACCCTCCTGTAATTAATACGACTTTAGACATGTAAATAATTTTAAAAGTTAAAAGTAAAAAAGTTGAAAGTACAAAACGACTGTAACCAAAAAAGATTTGCTAGAATTAACTAGCAAATCTTTATTTTATGTTTTTAAATCTCTTTTTAAAAAAGGATTTAGAGTAATCAAAAAAAGGCAAGCTACCTACATCACACTGCTACGACCATTTACCTTTGCTTCGTTCCCGACCTGGAGGATTCAACAGGAGCTAGTTGTGTAGGACTTGCCAGGTGCAAAGATACAAACATTTTATTTTCTCGCAATCATTTTTTATAATGAATTTTAATAAATAACTTGCTAACAAATAAGTTTACAAAATGAAAGCATTTAAATACCTTACAATCATATTTTTAGCAACAGCACTATTATCGTGCGGTGACAACGTAGAACTGCAAAAAAAGAGCTTTTCTGTCTCTACTAACGCTCAAAATGGTACAATTAGCATTGACAAAACGCTAGAATTGTCTCTAAAAAATCCTAAAAACATCAAAATCACATCTGTCAATTACGAGCTAAACGGAAAACCTATTACGCCTAAACAAGTGCTTTCTGATTTTAAATTAGGTGAACATACCTTAAAAGCGACCATTAATTTTAACGGAGAAACTGCAATTGTTAATCAAACGATTGCTTTATTAAGTCATGTCGCTCCAAAATTTTTAACGGTGGAGGTCATTAATACCTTTCCGCACGATAAGACTTCTTTTACACAAGGGTTAGAATTTAGTAATGGTGTCTTATATGAAAGTACTGGACAATTTGGCGAATCTAAAATCAGAACAATAGATTACAAAACAGGAAAAAGCATTACTGAAACTACCATTCCTGATGCTTTTTTCGGAGAAGGTATTACCGTATTAAACAATACCGTATACCATTTAACATGGCAAGGCAAAAAAGGGTTTACTTATGATGCCACTACCCTAGAAAAGAAAAGTAGCTTTAACTATGGTCAAAGTAAAGAAGGTTGGGGATTTGCTAACGATGGCTCTAAACTATATAAAAGTGATGGCACCAGTTTAATTTGGACCTTAAATCCTGATACATTAATTGAAGAAGACCACATACAAGTCTGTACTACAAAAGGAAAAATCGGAAGATTAAATGAAATAGAATTTGCCAATGACAAATTATACGCTAATATTTGGGAGAAAAACGGAATTGCCATAATCAATCCTAAAAATGGTGCTGTAGAGGCTGTTATTGACTGTACACTATTAACAAAACAAATTTCTAATTTCTCGATTAATGAAAACTGCTTAAATGGTATTGCATACAATCCAGAAACACAAACTTTTTTCTTAACTGGAAAGCGTTGGGATAAATTATTTGAGGTTAAAATTATAGAGAACTAACCTCCTACTGTAAAAGTTAAAATATTATAAATCGGCTGTTAAAGTCTCTTAATTTAGATATATCATCGTCTTGATAAATCTAAATTTGAGACTAATCAACCAACCAACTATTGAAAACTTTTACAACCTTACTAGTCTTTTTGACTACATCCGTCTTATATGCACAAACCGTAACAGGAAAAGTGTATGACTCGATTTCTACTTTAGAAAACATTAAAATAACAAACTTATTATCTAAACAAATAACAGTTACTGATGCTAACGGAACATTTCAAATTGAAGGAAAAACAGGAGATACGATTCAAATTAGTTCGTTATTTTACAATGAGCAAAAGTTAGTTTTAAAAGCCTATCATTTCCACGAAAGTGTGGTCATCGAGCTTAAACAAATCTTTAATAATTTAGATGAAGTCCAACTAATCACCCCTTATAAAGAAACCTTAGCAGATGTTAAAACTGTTGAAGCAACCCTTAAAAACCAAATTTCAGAAGATACTAAAACCAGTCCTCACCTCTACTCTAAGCAACCTACCACTGGCGGAATAGATATCATACAGGTTATTGGTGTGATTGCTAAACTTTTTGAAAATAAAGACAAATATGTCGCGCCTCCTTTTATTGAAATGACCTATGACGATTTAGAATCACTTTTTGAAAACTCTAGTTTATTTAACGAAAGATTTATAATACATGATTTACAAATTGAAAAAGAATATATCCCTATGTTTTTTGAGTTTGTAATAAAAAATGAACTTGATAGTCAGCTTTTAGAAAAAGACAAAGAAGTAGAGCTATTAGAGCTTTTTGTCCAAAAAGGAAAGGTATTTAATAAAATTATTGCTGACTATAAAAACAAACAATAACTGGTATTTTAGTAATTTTGTTAAGTCATGAAAACATATAGTGAAGATTTAATTGTTACTCTTGATGATTTAGATGAACTAAATCATGTTAATAATGTGCGTTATATCCAATGGGTAAACCAAATTGCTAAAGCACACTGGTTTAATAATGCCACACAAGAGATGCTTGATCAGTATTTTTGGGTGTTAATATCCCATAAAATAGACTATAAACGCCAAATATTTTTAGGTGATAAAGTTACATTAAAAACCTACGTCAAATTATGCGAAGGCGTGACATCCTTGCGTGTTGTAGAAGTGTTAGTTAACAACAAACAGTGTGCTTATTCCGAAACTAAATAGTGTTTTATGAATATAGATACCAAAAGACCGTCTAGAATATCACCAGAAATCATTGCCATGTTCTAATAATTTTAAAGACACATACTAATTACCCTTTAAAAAAGTTATATTTTAGTCAACCAAAGTTACAATTACAATTTATGAAGCGTACGCTATATTTTATCTGCTGTATTGGATTAATTTTATCATCATTATCTTGTCGTAAAGATTTCGAATTTGAAGCAAGCACCGGTAGTTTAGGGTTTTCTAAAGACACCGTTTATTTAGATACCATTTTTGCAAATATTGGATCAAGCACTTATAATTTAAAAGTGTATAATAATAGTAATGAAGATATTTCTATTCCTAATGTGGAACTACAAAATGGAGAAAATTCAGGCTACCGTTTAAATGTAGACGGTCAAGCCGGAAAAAGCTTTACGGATGTACAACTATTAGCAAAAGACAGTTTATTTATTTTTATAGAAACCACTTATAATACTAACACGACTCCGCTGTCTGATACAGAATTTTTATACACAGACAAAATCTTGTTTGACTCTGGAGGTAATCTTCAAGAGGTCGATTTAGTAACTTTAGTTAAGGACGCTAATTTTATTTACCCGAATAGAGATAACACTACAGGTATTATTGAAACACTAACCTTAACCATTGATGGTGTCCCTACGGAAAGTGAGATATTAGGTCGCGAATTACTGCCAGATGAGTTAACTTTTACTAATGAAAAACCGTATGTCGTTTATGGCTACGCAGCTGTACCAACAGGTGAAACGTTGACAATAAATCCCGGCGCACGCATCCATTTTCATGCTAACTCAGGTTTATTAGTCTCTGAAGGCGCAACGTTAAATGTCAATGGAGCGTTAAGTACTGATCCAGAATTATTAGAAAACGAAGTGATTTTTGAAGGCGATCGTTTAGAGCCTTTATATAGTGATGTCCCTGGACAATGGGGAACGATTTGGCTATTTGAAGGGAGCCAAAATAATACTATTAATCATGCTACCATAAAAAACGCCACAGTTGGTGTGTTATCTGACGGTGATGCCAATGCTGTAACAGATAAATTAACCATTACAAATTCTCAAATTTACAATATTAGTACCTTCGGAATTTTAGGACGTAATACTTCTATCAGAGCAGAAAACATCGTTTTAAATAATGCTGGACAAGCTAGTTTTGGTGCAACTCTTGGTGGAAAATACAATGTCACCCACTCCACGATAGCTAATTACTGGAATAGTAGTTTTAGACAATTCCCTGCGTTATTAATTAATAACTTTGTTGTCGATGCTGAAAATACCGCTTTTGTTTCGGATTTAACCGAAGCTAATTTTAGTAACTGTATTATTTATGGTAATGATAATCCTGAGCTTTTAATTGACGAAATTGAAGATACATCTGTTGTCTTTAATTTTAAGTTTACTAATTGTCTATTACGTTTTCAAGATAATAATAACTTCTTTTCTAGTTCTAATTACGATTTTGATGATGCCACGCATTATGAAAATATGATTTTTAACGAAGATCCTGATTTTAGAGATGCCTCAGAAAATGATTTACTTATTGGTGATAACTCAGCTGCTAATGGGCAAGGGAATGCTACTTTTTCTAGTCAAGTTCCAAATGATATTTTAGGAGTTAGTAGAACTGCTAGTCCTGACTTAGGGGCTTATCAGCATGTTACCTTTTAGTATATAAAAACTCCTCTTTCTTTTGATTTCCTTTTATTGAAATCAAAATTCATTCTCCTCTTTCAAATTAAAGAGGAGAGCATTACATGATGATTTGTTTGGTTTGCTAGTTATATTTGAAGTATTGATTTAACTATTCCGAGTTTTATTATATCTAATGAGCACATATCGTCAGTTCGAGTGCGATGACGAAAGAAACGTGTATCGAGAACTTTTTTTCATCTACATACAATTTTTAACTGCTTCTTAAACTACAGAATTTGATGCGGATATAGAATAATAGAACTCCTCTTTCTTTTGATTTCTTTCTATTGAAATCAAAATTCATTCTCCTCTTTCAAATTAAAGAGGAGAGCTTTACATAATGATTTGTTTGGTTTGTTAATTACCTTTGAAGTATTGATACAACTATTCCACTACTATTTATAATGAGTGAACACATATCGTCAGTTCAAGTGCGGCGACGAAGGAGACGTGTATCGAGAACTTTTTTTCATCTTCATACAATTTTTAACTGCTTCTTAAACTACAGAAATTGATTCGGATATAGGATAACAGAACTCCTCTTTCTTTTGATTTCCTTTTATTGAAATCAAAATTCATTCTCCTCTTTGAAATTAAAGAGGAGAGCTTTACATAATGATTCGTTTGGTTTGCTAGTTATCTTTGAAGTATTGATCTAAATAATTCTTACATTTTTGTATTGAGTGAACACACCACGTCAGTTCGAGTGCGTCGACGAAGGAGGCGTGTATCGAGAACTTTTTTTCATCTTCTTGCCATTTTAAGCTGCTCTTAAAACTTCAGGATTTGATTCGGATATAGGATAATAGAACTCCTCTTTCTTTTGATTTCTTTTTATTGAAATCAAAATTCATTCTCCTCTTTCAAATTAAAGAGGAGAGCATTACATGATGATTTGTTTTGTTTGCTAGTTATCTTTGAAGTCTTGATCTAAATAATCCTTACATTTTTGTATTAAGTGAGCACACCACGTCAGTTCGAGTGCGACGACGAGGGAGGCGTGTATCGAGAACTTTTTTTCATCTTCTTGCCATTTTAAGCTGCTCTTAAAACTTCAGGATTTGATTCAGATATAGGATAATAGAACTCCTCTTTCTTTTGATTTCTTTTTATTGAAATCAAAATTCATTCTCCTCTTTCAAATTAAAGAGGAGAGCATTACATGATGATTTGTTTTGTTTGCTAGTTATCTTTGAAGTATTGATCTAAATAATTCTTACATTTTTGTATTGAGTGAACACACCACGTCAGTTCGAGTGCGTCGACGAAGGAGACGTGTATCGAGAACTTTTTTTCATCTTCATACAATTTTTAACTGCTTCTTAAACTACAGGATTTGATTCGGATATAGGATAATAGAACTCCTCTTTCTTTTGATTTCCTTTTATTGAAATCAAAATTCATTCTCTTCTTTGAAATTAAAGAGGAGAGCTTTACATAATGATTTGTTTGGTTTGCTAGTTATCTTTGAAGTATTGATTTAACTATTCCTAGTTTTATTATATCTAGTGAGCACATATCGTCAGTTCGAGTGCGGCGACGAAGGAGACGTGTATCGAGAACTTTTTTTCATCTTCATCCAATTTTTATTTGCTTCTTAAACTACAGAATTTGATGCGGATAATAGGATAATAGAACTCCTCTTTCTTTTGATTTCTTTTTATTGAAATCAAAATTCATTCTCCTCTTTCAAATTAAAGAGGAGAGCTTTACATAATGATTTGTTTGGTTTGCTAGTTATCTTTGATGTATTGATCTAAATGATCTTTAACTTTTCTATTGAGCGAGCACACCACGTCAGTTCGAGTGCGGCGACGAAGGAGGCGTGTATCGAGAACTTTTTTTCATCTTCATACAATTTTTAACTGCTTCTTAAACTACAGGATTGGATGCGGATATAGCATAATAGAACTCCTCTTTCTTTTGATTTCCTTTTATTGAAATCAAAATTCATTCTCCTCTTTGAAATTAAAGAGGAGAGCATTACATGATGATTTGTTTGGTTTGCTAGTTATCTTTGAAGTATTGATTTAACTCATCTCTATTTTTTGTTTTGAGTGAGCACACCACGTCAGTTCGAGTGCGGCGACGAAGGAGACGTGTATCGAGAACTTTTTTTTGTATCACTCCATAAAAGTAAAAACTACAAAACAAAAAAGCCTGCTAAAATATAGCAGGCTTTTATTCCGCGAAAGCGAAAAATTATTTTATAATAGACTAAGCTACAAACAATGGTAACTCACTCATCATTGCATTAACTTTTATTGCTATTTCTTCTAATAAATCTTCGTTTTCATGATTCATTAGTACTTGATCGATTAACTCGACAATAGCTTCCATTTCGTTTTCTTTTAAACCTCTTGTTGTAATCGCAGCTGTACCTATTCTAATTCCTGACGTTACAAATGGTGATTTATCATCAAACGGCACCATGTTTTTGTTTACTGTAATATCTGCTTTTACTAAAGCTTTTTCTGCATCCTTACCCGTAATATTTTTATTACGTAAATCAATTAACATCATGTGGTTATCTGTACCTCCAGAAATAATTTTGTAACCACGTTTTACAAACGCGTCTGCCATTGCTGATGCATTTTTCTTTACTTGTAACATATAGGTAAGAAACTCGTCTGTCAATGCTTCGCCAAAAGCAATCGCTTTCGCTGCAATAATATGCTCTAAAGGTCCACCCTGATTTCCTGGGAATACGCCAGAATCTAAAAGTGAAGACATTTTTCGTAAATTTCCGTTTTTAAGTTTAATACCAAATGGGTTATCAAAATCTTTACCCATTAATATCATTCCCCCTCTTGGCCCACGTAACGTTTTGTGTGTTGTCGTGGTTACAATATGGCAATGTGGTATTGGATCGTTTAAAATTCCTTTTGCAATTAATCCTGCAGGATGAGAAATATCTGCAAGTAATAAAGCACCAACACTATCTGCTATTGCTCTAAAACGTTTAAAATCTATATCTCTAGAATATGCAGACGCTCCAGCAATAATTAATTTTGGCTGTTCTTTAGTTGCTATTTCTTGAATTTTATCATAATTCAAAACACCTGTTTCCTGCTCTACCCCGTAAAATACAGGATTATATAATTTACCTGAAAAGTTAACTGGAGAACCGTGCGTTAAATGTCCACCATGAGACAAATCGAATCCTAAAATCTTATCTCCTGGTTGTAAAACAGCATGATAAACGGCTGTATTTGCCTGACTTCCAGAGTGCGGTTGTACATTAGCATACGCAGCACCAAATAATGTTTTGGCACGATCAATAGCTATCTGTTCTACCTCATCAACTACTTCACAACCACCATAATAACGCTTACCAGGATACCCTTCTGCATATTTATTGGTCAGTACAGATCCTGCTGCTTCCATAACTTGGTCACTGACAAAGTTTTCTGAGGCAATTAGTTCTATACCATTTAGTTGGCGTTCTTTTTCGGCTTGAATCAATTCAAAAATCTGTTCGTCACGTAGCATAGTTATGTGTTTTTGTTATTTCCGCTTAAGCGAAAAATGTTTTATCGTTAAATATTTATCAAAAATAACAAATAACCTTTGTAAATAATTGAAAAAACATATATTTACTTAGAATTTATAAACAACAAATCAACAATCATACATATGCCATTATCAGCTAATAATCCAGACAGAAAATCATGGTTGCACGTCGATAAAAATTCGGACTTCCCTATCCAAAATATTCCTTTTGGTGTTTTCTTAACTAGAGATGACATAATTACCATTGGAACACGTATTGGAGATACAGCAATTGACTTAGGTGCTTTACACCAATTAGGTTATTTTGAAGGTATCCCATTAACTGAAGATATTTTTCTTCAAGACACACTAAACGATTTTATCGCAGATGGACGTAAAACGTGGCGTTTGGTTAGAAACAGAATTGCCGAAATTTTTGATGTAGAAAATGACGCATTGACCAATAACTTAAAACATAAAGAAATTGTTTTATTCCGTTTGGACGAAATAGAAATGCAATTACCAGTTCAAATTGGAGATTATACAGATTTTTACTCAAGCATAGAACATGCCACTAATGTGGGAACCATGTTTAGAGATCCAGACAACGCATTATTACCAAATTGGCTACATATTCCTGTAGGTTACCATGGTAGAAGTAGTTCTATCATTCCTTCTGGAATCCCTGTACATAGACCACAAGGTCAAACGCTACCTGCTGGAGCTACAGAGCCTGTTTTTGGCCCGAGTAAATTAGTGGATTTTGAATTAGAAATGGCATTTATAACTACAGATGCTAACGATTTAGGAGAACCAATACCTGTTAACGAAGCTGAAGAATACATCTTTGGATTAGTATTATTTAACGATTGGTCTGCTCGTGATATCCAAAAATGGGAATATGTTCCATTAGGACCGTTTTTAGCTAAAAACTTTGCATCCTCAATTTCGCCTTGGATTGTAACTTTAGATGCTTTACAACCATTTAAAACAGATAGCCCTAAACCATTAAAAAAGCAATTACCCTATCTACAACAGTCTGGTAAAAAGAGTTACGATATTAACTTAGAAGTTGCTATACAACCAGAAAAGGCTAAAGAAACGGTCGTTACTAAATCTAATTTTAAAAACATGTATTGGAGCATGTCACAGCAATTGGCGCATCATACCGTAAACGGTTGTCCAATTAATAGTGGAGACATGATGGGTAGTGGTACTATCTCTGGTCCAACACCTGATAGTTACGGCTCTATGTTAGAATTATCTTGGAGAGGTGAAAAACCTGTTAAAATGAAAGATGGTACAGAACGTAAGTTTATCAATGATAACGATACGGTTATCATGAGAGGCTATTGCGAAAAAGAAGGGACTAGAATTGGGTTTGGAGAAGTTAAAACGAAGCTTTTACCAATATTTCAACCAAAAAAAATAAAATAACAACACATAGTATTCCAGATAGTTAACCCTTAAATTTAAAAATTTAAGGGTTTTCTTTTTTGGTTTGGCACGCTAATTGGCTTTCTTTATAACAAAAACCAAATAAATCCCAAAAACATGAGAAACTTTACACTTATTACAGTACTCCTTCTAGTATTAACATCTTGTGTTGGAAGAAAACAAATCGAAAAACAATTAAATACCGGTAATTACGATTTAGCAATTACCAATGCTTTAAAAAAATTAGAGAGCAATAAGGACAAAAAGCGTAAACAAGACTATGTTATACTACTTGAAGAAGCCTATTATAAAGTTGTAGAAAACGATAACAATACTATAAACCACTTAACCAAAGATGGTAATCCTGAGTCGTTCGAAACCATTTATAACACCTATCTTAATTTAGAGCAAAGACAAAATGCTATTAAACCTGTATTGCCTTTAAAAATTGGAAAAAAGACTTTAAAGCTTAAGTTTAATGATTATAGTGATCAGATTGTAAATTACAGAGCTAAAGTTTCAGACTACAAATACATGCAAGCTTTACAATTAATTCAAACTAATGATAAGTTTTATAATCGTGAGGCTTATGCTTTATTAAATGATATAGAAAGTATTAATCCTAATTATAAAGACATTAGGTTATTAATGAATGATGCCCATTTTAACGGAACCGATTTTGTATTGGTAACTATTGAAAACCAAACGCGTCAAATTATACCAGCCCGCTTAGAATCTGATTTATTGAATTTTGATACCTATGGTTTAGATCAATTTTGGACAGCTTATCATGCAAGTTCTGACTCAAATATTGATTACGACTACACCATGAAATTACAACTACAACGTATTAACATCTCTCCAGAACATATTACTGAAAGAGAGCTAGTACGTCAAAAAGACATTGTAGATGGCTGGGAATATGTATTAGATTCTAATGGAAATGTAAAAAAAGACAGTTTAGGTAATGATATTAAGCAAGATAAAATTGTAAACATAACAGCTAGATTTTTAGAAGTAAGTCAAATAAAATCAACACAAGTTGTGGCTAGAGTCGTTTACACTGATTTAAAACAGAACCAAACTTTAGATAATTTTCCAATAGACAGTGAGTTTATCTTTGAAAACATTTTTGGAACTGCAAAAGGCGATCAAAGAGCTTTACTAGATGAGGATTTACAATTACTAAGAAACAGACAAATCCCCTTCCCTAGTAATGAGCAAATGGTTTATGATACCGGTGAAGATTTAAAATACAAACTAAAAGATATCATAACTAGGTATCGTTTTAGAAATTAAACGCTAGTTTTATAACACCAAAAAAACTCCCAAATTGATTTGGGAGTTTTTTGTATTATAAATAAATTTGATCCTATTTTTTATCTCCTCTTAATTTTCTAATCATTTCATTAATCTCTTTTTCAGAAAAACCATTACTTATATTTACATAGCCACCTGTAATCTTACTATTAACATAAGGCAAGGATATTATTTGTTTATCAATGACAATAGCAATAGGTTTACCTATATTATTTGCTGTTAACAGCGCAAATTTGTGAGTCCCTTCTTTAGTAAATGCAATAACAATTTCTGGCTTGTTATTGCCATAATTACTATAAATCTTCTCCACTTTTAAAATATCTGCTGACACAATTGCTGGTACTGCTTCCAATGCAACATCTTCATCTCTCGCATTATCAACATAATCAAGTATTGCATAAAAGCCATCTTCCCTATCCACCGGAACAGCAGCAAATGCATCTGATGCCCCATAACTCCCTGAGTAAGGCTTAAAACTATTTGTTATTTTTTCAATTGCTGCATTAATAGTAGTAAACTCGACTATAATTGCCTCTTGCAAGCCCTCCAAATCAATATCCTTATCACAGTCTTCAGAATGATTACATCGGTATAAAACATCGATACTATCGTCCTCTAAAAAATAAGCAAGGGAAACTATTAATTTTTCAGTAATAACGTCTTCAGATATTTTAGCTTCTAATTGTGCAATTCTAATAGTATCATCATCTGAAGCCATACGTTTTAAAACTTCAAACTTAGATTCAAAATCAGCTTTTTGAGTGTCAACAAGCTTTAACTTTTTAATGATATCAACTATTTTCTCATGCTTGGTTTGCCCATAACTCACAAACACCATAAAATAAATAAAACATCCAAGCATAAACTTCATAGTGTTATCTATTTTAATTATTGTTTTAGACTATGCAAAAAAATCTTTCAAACCACTTAAGATGCTTTGTACAGCATAAGACGCTAATATTAACCCCATAATTTTACTTATTACGGTAATACCATATTCTCCAATGCGCTCCTGTACCTTATTAGCAGCTAATAATAACAAACTTGTTAATCCAATAACAACAAGTACCAAAACTGTAGTTAATAATTGCTGCTGAATGTTATAAATATGATTATCAGTAAGCAAGACCACTGCCATAATAGCTCCTGGCGAAGCTATAGACGGAATAGCCACCGGGAAAATGGTCACATGTTTATAGTCTTTAATACCATGTTTTTCTGTTTCTGGTTTACCCTCTCCAAAAATCATGGTTAATGCAAACAAAAATAATATCACTCCTCCAGAAATCTGAAACGCATCTAGCGTCACATTCATTCCTTCTAAAATTAATTGACCAATAACTATAAAAAATAATAGCACTAAAAACGCTACAAAACTTGCTCTGATAGCAATACGTTTTTTATATTTTTTGTCAAAATTTTTGGTCGCTTCCAAATACACAGGTATCGAACCTAAGGGATCAATAACTGCGAATAAAAATAAAAAGGTGGTTAAAATTTCTTTCATAAACATTATTCTATTTCAACACCTGTAGTTGTAAAAGATAAGCCCTGTTGACCAGAAGTAGATATCTGTACAGCTTCAAAGTAAGGTGGTTTAACATCTTTAGAAGCAATCCAATCAAATACAAAGTTAGCACCTGTACCGCCTTCAATATCTCTTTCATTTATGACAATCTCTATAGTCTGCATAGGCTTTACATAGATTGTCTCTGTGAAATAAGCTTTAATTAGATCGCCATTAGTATCATAAAAATCTGCTTCCTTTATAAAAATAGTATCTTTTTTATTAATGTTTCTTAAGCTTACCGTCGCTGTTAAATTATGTGTTTTGTGTTCCGTAACACTATAAATTTGAGAATAAACAGACAAATAACTTGATCCCGACACTAATAACGAGTCCGTTAATGGTTTATTCCATTGCATCGCTTTCCAATTATTAGAGGGTACATAAGCGTTTTCATCTTTAGTTTCGCAACTAAAAGACGTTAAAACAATAATAAATAGTACTACGTATTTCATAATTTAAACAAATTTAAATAAGTCAATTTCATTTATAGCGCCATGACTAGCATGCACAACCGCTACTCCATTTTTAATCACCAACAACTGCGGCGATTGGTGCATCACCTGAAATTTATAGCCAGCCTCATTAGAGACCTCTCTGTAATTTAATAAATCTAAATAGTATAAATCTAAATTTATATCCAAATCAAAAGCAGCGACAAATTGATTCATAACCATACTACTAATACCACATCTTGTAGAATGTTTAAATATAACTTGCGTTTTCCCTTTAGACAATTTAGCAATGTCATCTAACTGACTAACCGTCGTTAAATTTTTCCAAGGCAGTATTTTCTTTTCTTTTGGCTCTTTAGAACCACCAAATAATTTTCCAAACATAGTCATTTTATTTTAGCAATTTTCATTGCCCATAAGTTAAACAAAAATATCACTTTTATGATATTTATCATTGAATATGTCGAAACGTTTTAAGTAACTTACATAGAAATTAGAAACAAAGCTAAACTGACTAAAAGTCAGCTAAAAACAACACTTTAGCGACATTTTGTCTTGCAATTACATTTGGTAAGATAATTGAAATACAGCTAGCATAAAACAATTATAAACATAAGTTTTCGCTTATGCGGAACTACAAATAAACACACTATATGAACCCAGATAATTATACAATCAAATCGCAAGAAGCCATACAACGCGCTCAGCAGATTGCGCAAAGTTATGGTCATCAACAAATTGAAAATGAACACTTTTTTAAAGCCATTTTTGAGGTTGATGAAAATGTATTACCATTCATCTTAAAAAAATTGAATGTCAATCTTAATGTTTTAGAATTAGCATTAGATAAGCAATTAGAAAGTTTTCCTAAAGTTACAGGAGCAGATTTAATGCTGTCTCGTGAAGCTAGTAAAACTCTAAACGAAGCGTCTATTATTGCAAAAGCAATGAATGATGACTACGTCTCTATAGAACACTTTATTTTAGCTGTTTTTAAATCAAACAGTAAAATAGCACAAATGCTTAAAGACCAAAGTGTAACAGAAAAAGGTTTAAAAGCAGCAATAGACGAATTAAGAAAAGGAGACCGTGTTACCTCGCAAAGTCAAGAGGAAACCTACAATTCCCTTAATAAATACGCTAAAAATTTAAACAAATTAGCAAGAGATGGAAAATTAGATCCGGTTATTGGTCGTGATGAGGAAATTAGAAGAATCCTTCAAATATTATCTCGTCGTACTAAAAACAACCCCATCTTAGTTGGTGAGCCAGGAACTGGTAAAACGGCTATTGCAGAAGGTTTAGCACATAGAATCGTAGATGGTGACGTCCCTGAAAATTTAGTCGATAAGCAAATTTTCGCCTTAGACATGGGCGCACTAATTGCAGGTGCTAAATTTAAAGGAGAATTTGAAGAACGTCTAAAAGCGGTTATTAAAGAAGTAACCGAAAGTGATGGCGATATCGTACTATTTATTGACGAAATTCACACATTAGTTGGTGCTGGTGGCGGACAAGGCGCAATGGATGCTGCAAATATTTTAAAACCCGCTTTAGCTCGTGGAGAACTACGCGCTATTGGAGCAACCACTTTAGACGAATATCAAAAGTACTTTGAAAAAGACAAAGCTTTAGAGCGTCGTTTCCAGAAAGTAATGGTTAACGAGCCTGATACTGAAAGCGCCATTTCTATTTTAAGAGGAATTAAAGAAAAATACGAAGCACACCATAAAGTACGTATAAAAGATGATGCTATTATTGGAGCTGTAGAGTTATCTCAACGCTACATTACAAACAGATTTCTTCCGGATAAAGCCATTGACTTAATGGATGAAGCTGCTGCTAAAATGCGCATGGAAATCAACTCTAAACCAGAAGAATTAGATGTTCTGGATAGAAAAGTAATGCAATTAGAGATTGAAATCGAAGCCATTAAGCGAGAGAAAGACGAAAGTAAATTAAAAACATTACGATCAGACTTAGCAAACTTAAAAGAAGAACGTAACGAAATCAACGCTAAATGGATTAGCGAAAAAGAAGTTGTAGACAACATACAAAACAGAAAGCAAGATATCGAAAACTTTAAGCTTGAAGCCGAAAAAGCAGAACGCGATGGAGATTACGGTAAGGTAGCCGAGTTACGTTACGGTAAGATTAAAGAAGCTCAAGAAGAGTTAGAGAAATTACAGAAAGATTTAGCTGATAACCAATCTGAGAATTCTTTAATCAAAGAAGAAGTCACCTATGAGGATATTGCAGAAGTCGTTGCTAAATGGACAGGCATCCCAGTAACTAAAATGTTACAAGGGGATCGCGAAAAGCTTTTAAATTTAGAAAACGAACTACACAAACGCGTCGTTGGTCAAGAAGAAGCTATTGTTGCGGTGAGTGACGCTGTAAGACGTAGTCGTGCAGGGTTACAGAATCCAGAAAAGCCAATCGGGACCTTCCTGTTTTTAGGAACAACTGGAGTTGGTAAAACGGAATTAGCCAAAGCATTAGCAGAATATCTGTTTGATGACGAAAGCGCGATGACTAGAATTGATATGAGTGAGTACCAAGAGCGTCATGCGGTAAGCAGACTAGTTGGTGCACCTCCAGGATATGTTGGTTATGACGAAGGTGGACAATTAACCGAAGCCGTTAGACGTAAACCTTATTCTGTAGTGCTTTTAGACGAAATTGAAAAAGCACATCCAGATACGTTTAATATTTTATTACAAGTATTAGACGAAGGGCATTTAACAGATAACAAAGGTCGTATTGCCGATTTCAAAAACACTATTATAATCATGACGTCCAATATGGGAAGTCAAATAATACAAGAACGCTTTGATGCTGTAAAAGATATAGATACTGCTATGGAAGGTGCAAAAGTAGATGTCTTAGCATTACTAAAACAAACGGTTAGACCTGAGTTTATAAATCGTATTGATGATATTATCATGTTTACGCCATTAACCAAAGACAGTATCACGCAAATCGTGGGATTACAGTTAAAAGGGCTATCTAAAATGATAGGCAAACAAGGTATTACGTTTGACGCAACGCCAGAAGCTATTACTTATTTAGCAGAGAAAGGATATGATCCAGAATATGGTGCTAGACCTGTAAAACGCGTGATTCAGAAAGAGGTTTTAAATCAATTAAGTCGCGAGATATTATCTGGTAAGGTCACAACAGATAGCATTATTTTACTAGATGCTTTTGATGGCGAATTGGTCTTTAGAAATCAAGAGGCCTTAGTAACAGAAGAAGTATAATCACAAAGTTCTGTTAACACAAAATAAACGGTAAAACAGTACGTTTTGATTATGGTTGGTTAGTTGAAAAGCAACACAATACTTTACAAAAGTGGCGTGTTGCTTTTTTTTTGTTTTATATTGTAATTCTTTAACAAAAACCAACCTTAGCTTGATTACATCTTATATTAAAAAACATCTGGTCGTTCTTTTTATAGTAACCTCAACACTTGTTACATCTCAGACAAAGTTTAAACGTGTTTTGACCTCTGCTTCCGATTTCAACGCTTTAAAAACAACACCAAACACAAATAAATATGGTAACATTGATGCGTTAAAAGTGGTTTTTGATATCGAAGAAAAACAACTATATTTTATTAATAGCAAAACCTACAAATACCATTACCGTTTTTGTAAAGGCTATTTAGAGATACCACAAACCCTTAAAGAGTTCAATAATTCTAATTATAAAGCACAACATAAAGACAAGCGTTTTTTACTCGGAAACATTAACCATTATTTAGCCAATGACACTTACAACCTAGAGCTTTCGCCTATTGATGATATGTTGATTGGAGACATTAAAACGTTTTACGACGCTATTAAAGAAGCTACATATTTCGAAAATTTTAATTTCTTTTTAAACACGTCTAGATTAGAAAAATTAAGATCAGTTTTAGGTATTCCAGCAATATCGGCTTCAGATTTGTATGGAGACCAAACCTATCAAGCAGTTAGTGCTCAAAAAAGCTATGGCTGCTTAAAATTTGTTGATGTTGATTCTTTAAAACAAAACAACATTACCAAGCATGATATTATAGTGATCAACCAACCCATATTAGAATTACCGATTACCGCTGGTGTAATCACTACTATTCTGCAAACCCCTTTAAGCCATATTTCAGTTTTAGGAAAAAACAGACAAATTCCTATAGCAGCATATACCAAAGCCATGCAATCTGATATTTTAAAAAGTTTCGACAATCAATATGTCTCTTTTGAAGTTACTTTGGACACCTTTTATATCAAACCAATCTCTAAAGAGCAGTTTGAAAGAAAAACAAAAAAGAAGAAAAAAGAAACGTTGTTTTTAGAGACAAACATTAGTGTTAAACACTTAATTGATGTCGACGATTTAAACCAAAATTCCATAAATACTGTTGGTGGAAAAGCCGCCAACTTTGGCGTATTGTATGATTTAGCTAAAAAAGAACAATTTAAAATTCCGGAATCTGCCTTTGCTATTCCCTTTCATTTTTACGACACACATATCAAAGCTTCTGGTGCTGATGTTTTAATTAAACAAATGATTTACGATTTTAAAATCAATCAAGATACCAAAGCCTTAACCAAACAACTAAAAGCCATTCAGAAAAAAATAAAAAAAGCGCCTCTTAGCCCTGATTTAATAGCCAAAGTAGAAGCAAAAATTAAAAGCTTAGGAGACTACACACGTATGCGTTTTAGAAGTTCGACTAATGCTGAAGATATTGTTGGGTTTTCTGGTGCCGGTTTATACGACTCTAAAACAGGAATTGTAGGAAGCGAAAAAAAATCTATTGAAAAAGCGATCAAAAAAGTATGGTCAAGCTTATGGTACGAACGTGCTTTTTTGGAACGTGATTACTTTAATATTGACCAAAATAGTATTGCCATGGGGATTTTAGTCCATCGCTCCTTCCCTAACGAAAAAGCTAATGGTGTAGCCATTACTAAAAACTTATATCGAAAAAACTATTTAGGAAACGTAATAAACGTACAACTTGGTGAAGCCAGCGTCGTCCAACCTGAAGACGGTGTGACTTGCGATCAGGTTATTTGTTACTCCGGATCGTCTTCCAAATTATATAACGATAAGCGTATTGTAGAGATCATTTCTCATTCTAACCTTAATAATGGTGACTTAGTAATGACAGAAGCAGAACTTATTAACCTGTCTGAACAGTTGGAAAAAATAAAGAAACATTACTACTATAACGTTTATAAATCTAAGCAGAAATACCTAGCATTTGGTTTAGATATCGAGTTTAAATTAGACAGTGATGACAGAGATTTGTATATCAAACAAGTACGCTATTTTAACGATTAAATAGTGTTACTGTAGTTGTAAAATCTAATTTTAGATTTTACTTATTCCATATTTAATGGTATCTTCAATAAATTAAACGACTAACCAAAACCAAAATACTACATGGGACTGTTCCATTTTTACGATATAGGTAATACTGATGTTTACGTTTTTGACGACTTTCTTATCAAACAAGTCAAAGAAGGTGCTTTTATAAATGATGAAGAAACAGAGCTATTTGTCGAAATCATTAAAAAGCATTTTGATAATAAAAATTTCGCTTTTATATCCAATAGAATCAACTCTTATTCTGTCAACCCATTAGTCTATACTGCAGCTGAAAAACTACCAAATTTAGTCGCTTTTGCAGTAATCACTGTTGATGAAAAAATGAGGGAAATATCTATATTTGAAAATAAATTTCACAATAGACCTTTTAATACTTTTGACAATCTAAGTGATGCTATCTATTGGGTAAGTGAAATTATTAAAGATAAAAATAAAACAAAATCCAGTGATTTTTTAGTGGATTAGAGCATATCTAAATTTTAGTTATATGCAAATTGATTAAAAACACTATGATTTCGTTTAATTAGCCACTTTTAACGCATTCAAAGCGGCAAGAAGCTCATCTTCATTTACCTCCTTTAATGTTCGATTCTCTTTTATTTTTTGTTCTAAAATTGGAATAAAACTTTGATCCTCTAAGGCTTCAATTGATTCTAATACTAACGAAACATGTGCGTCAATATTTTCAAGTTCTTTTAGTAATATATTTTTAATGCGTTTATCCTTCCTTTGGGCTAAACCAGAAATAGCTTCAAATCTAGTGTCGTCATCTTTATCAGAAATTCTTTTCCACAATGCTGCTCTAATTTTTTCTGTATCAGTATCATTTTGACTACCTAACCCAAAAGTAGCCCAATCCCTAATATTAGAGTCCTTATCAGTTGACAACATTATCAGAACATCATATGCTTTTTCATCCTCTACAGTGCTTAACGCAGCAACTAAAGCATGTCTAACATACACACTTTTATGATTCTTAAATTTACAAATTAAATGTATTTGTTTTTTAGTCAATTTCTCATTGTTATGACTAATCCCATAAAAAATTGATGACACCATTTTTCTATCAACCTCCGTTTCCAAAAGTTTAAAAAGAATATTGATAATTTCTTTTTTATGTAATCTTGGGTAACCAAATTGAGACAAAATGTCTACACCTAAAATTCGGTCTTTTAAACTAATAGAATGTGTTAGCGCTACACACTTCTTAAAAACAGCTTCCGTTTTGCGCTTCCTCAATTCACTAACATAACTCCAATAATTTTTATTAGATTTATTTGTCAAAAGCCTAGTAAAAATCTTGTCTGTTGTATAATTTTGTAATGTATTCAATATGTTTTTATTATTATAATTTTAAAGCCTTCTTGCTTTTTTCTAATTGTGCTTTAAACAAGTCTTCAGTAACCTCAGCATTAAAAAAAGGAATCATTTTATGCATTATTTTTTTCCCTTCTTCAGAATGTAATACCTCAGGAAATGCTTTCTCTAATACTTCTAACATAACAGATGTTGCTGTAGAAGCTCCAGGAGAAGCACCTAACAAACAAGTAACACTTCCATTTTTACTACTGACTACTTCTGTCCCAAATTGTAAAACGCCACCTTCAAACTCGTCTTTTTTAATAATTTGAACACGTTGCCCTGCTACTAAAATTTCCCAATCGTCACTATTTGCATCTTTTACAAACTTCCGTAACTCCGTCATACGATCTTCATGAGATGAGGTCACTTGCTCGATCAAATATCTAGTTAAAGGTAGATTATGCCAAAAAGCACCTAATAAAGGCGAAATATTATCAAATTTAACAGACTTAAACAAATCAAAATTAGAACCCTCTTTTAAAAACTTAGGACTAAAACCTGCAAAAGGACCAAATAATAATTCGCGTTTACCATTAATAAAGCGTGTGTCTAAATGCGGCGTAGACATTGGTGGATCTCCCAACCCGGCCTTACTGTATACTTTAGCATTGTGTTGCTTTATAAGATCTTCATTTTTACAAACTAACCACTCTCCGCTTATCGGAAAACCACCGTAGCCTTCTTTTTCTTCAATTTCTACTTTTTGAAGTAATAATAAGCTTCCGCCACCGGCTCCAATAAAAACGTGTTTAGACTCTAAATTAAATTCGGCTTTAGTTTTCAAGTTTTTAACCGCTACAGTCCAATCAATATCTGGACTAGGATCAATATCCTTAACCTCCATATTACAATAAACAGGTGTGTCAAATTTAGTTTCTAAAATATTAAATAAAGCCTTAGTCAACGCCCCGTAATTAACCTCTGTCCCTCTATCAATTCTAGAAGCCGCCATAACCTCATTGTCTTCCCTATCATGCATTATTAAAGGAAACCACTCTTTCATTTTACTTTTATCTTTTGTAAACTGAATGGTATCAAACATGAAATGTTTTTTCATGGTCTCAAAGCGTTGTTCTAAATAATCAGAATTCTCTTGCCCCAACACCCAACTATGGTGTGGTACAGCAGCAATAAAACCATCTGGATCTTCCAACAAACCTTCTTCCACTAAATAGCTCCAAAACTGCTTAGACTCTTCAAACTGTTGGCAAATTTTTATTGCTTTCTTTATTACAACCTGCCCTTCTTCTTCAGGACAATAATTTAGTTCACACAAAGCAGAATGGCCTGTACCTGCATTATTCCAAGCAGCAGAACTCTCTTGAGCGACAGCATCTAAACGTTCGACAATTAAAACTTTTAAATCGGGTTTTAATATCTTAGAGATTAGTGCTAATGTTGCACTCATTATTCCACCGCCAACACAAATTAAATCGTATTCTTTTTCAATATTCATAGTACATTATTTGTAAAGTCTAAAGTTAATAACATTTTTATTTTATGACTATAATCATGAAAACTCTTTTTCAAAAAGTGTAAATTTGATTATGAATTTAAATAAATATATTGATCACACCCTATTAAAAGCAACAGCCACCAAAGCAGCTATTATTACCCTTTGTAAAGAAGCGATGGATAATACCTTCTTTTCCGTTTGTGTAAATAGTTGTCATGTTAGTTTGGCTAAAGCCGAATTAAAAAATAGCAAGGTTAACGTGTGCAGTGTTATTGGTTTTCCTTTAGGAGCCATGAGTACTATGGCCAAAGTTGAAGAAACAAAACAAGCTTTAAAAGAGGGCGCTGATGAGGTTGATATGGTCCTAAATATAGGCTTTCTTAAAAGTGGTGATTTTGACGCCGTTTATCAAGACATAAAGGCGGTAAAACAAATCATGCCTAACAACATCTTAAAAGTAATTTTAGAAACCTGTTATTTAGAAGACCACGAAATTACTAAAGCCAGTGAACTTGCCATTAAAGCTGGTGCTGACTTTATTAAAACATCTACAGGATTTGGTACAGGAGGTGCAACCGTACATGCAGTAACCTTAATGAAAAATGCTATTGGTAATGGCAACACCAAAATAAAAGCGTCAGGCGGTATTAGAGACACAACTACAGCAATGCAATACATTGCTTTGGGTGTAGAACGTATTGGAACTTCTAACGGAATTGCAATCGTTACTGGCAATGCTTCCGCAGAAAACAAATACTAATTCCAAGCTTAAAAAATTCAACTTAAAAACACCACAAAATGAGCATACATATTGGCGCCCAAAAAGGCGATGTTGCAGAGACTATATTATTACCAGGAGATCCTTTGCGAGCTAAATGGATTGCCGAAACTTTTTTTGAAAACCCTGTTTGTTTTAACGAGATTAGAGGTATGCTTGGTTACACAGGCACCTATCATGGTAAACGTGTCTCTGTAATGGGCACAGGAATGGGCGTGCCTAGTATTTCAATTTATGCCCATGAATTAATCACACAATTTGGTGTTAAAAACTTGATACGTGTGGGCAGCGCAGGCTCATATCAAGAACATATTAAAATTAGAGACGTGGTTTTAGCGATGGCGGCGTCTTCCAATTCTGGTGTTAACAAACTTAAATTTGGAGGTTCAGATTATGCCCCGACTGCAAGTTTTGACTTATTTCAAAAAGCAGTAGAAACAGCAAAAACCAAAAATATTCCAATAAAAGCCGGAAATGTATTTACGTCTGACGAGTTTTATACTGATGATTTCGAATCCTATAAAAAATGGAGTAAATTTGGTGTCCTTTGTGTAGAAATGGAAACCGCAGGCTTATACACGGTTGCTGCAAAGCATAATGTTAACGCCTTAACGATATGCACTATTTCTGACTCGTTAGTTACTGGAGAAAAAACGACTAGTAAAGAACGAGAGACCACTTTTAAAGAAATGATCGACATTGCTTTAGAATTAGCTTAATATTGACTCATGAAAAAACTAGTACTCCTTATTTTAGTCCTGCTGTTTACTTTTTCGGTAAAAGCACAAGACGATACAAAAACAGCAACGACAACGTATTATTTTATTAGACATGCCGAAAAAGATAAAAGCGATGCCACTAACCATAATCCAGAATTAATCAGAAAAGGCAAACGTCGTGCGAGACAATGGAAGCGTTATTTTAAACACAAACCAATAGATGCTATTTACACCACTAATTACAAACGCACCTTTAGCACCGCCTTTCCAACAGCTACTAATAAAAGATTACCTGTTATTTTATACTCGCCTAGAGATCCAGATTATGAAGCCTTTAAAAAAGAAACTAAAGGCCAATCAGTGTTAATTGTTGGACACAGCAATACCACACCTCGTTTTGTAAATGCGATAATAAATCAAGAGAAATACAAGGATATTGACGAAACCATCAATAGCAAACTGTTTATTGTAACCATTACCAATGGACAAATTACAGATCAAGTTATAGACCTAAAATAATGCTAAACGTAACCCCTATTACCTTAGCTGATCATGAGGTATTATTACAACTAATGCAACGTATTTATCCGCCAGCGTACCAACAGCTTTGGAAAAATAAGGATTGCAATTGGTATATACATTCTCAGTACAGTTTAAATAACTTAACTCAGGAATTAAACGTTAAAACTGCCGCTTATTATTTTATTAAATACGACAATAAAACCATCGGTATTTTAAGATTAGTGCATGATAAAGCAGAGGCGTCCACAAAACTTCACCGTTTATATTTAGATCAAGAGTATCAAGGACTAGGCTTAGGTAAGCAATTAATGCAAGTATCAGAAAACCATGCAAAAGCACAACAATCGACTGTTATTTGGTTGGAAGCTATGGACACACAGGTACAAGCTTTACATTTTTACAAAAAAGCAGGTTTTAAAATTATAGACTCCTACCCCTTACATTTTGAATTAATTAGGGAGCAATTTAAGGGTATGCACAAAATGACTAAACAATTATAATTACTTTAACTTCTATTTTATTAGCTTTGCACTAATGCAAAAAAAGATAAACATACTTAATAAGAAGGCTAAATTTCAATACGAAATTTTAGATAAATACACTGCTGGAATCGTTTTATCCGGAACAGAGATTAAATCTATTAGAAATAGTCAAGCTTCTATTGCAGAATCCTTTTGTGAGTTTAATGACAAAGGCGAGTTATTTGTCATTAACATGAACATACAAGAGTATGCTTATGGTAATTACTATAACCACAGGCCAAAAGCAGAACGTAAGTTATTATTAAACAAAAGAGAGCTTAAAAAGCTATTAAAAGAGGTCAACACCTCTGGTTTAACCATTATTCCATTACGTTTATTTTTAAACGAAAAAGGATTAGCAAAGTTAGATGTTGCCTTAGCAAAAGGTAAAAAACTTTACGATAAGCGCGAAACCATGAAGGACAGAGATAACAAGCGTGATTTAGATCGTATTAAAAAATCTTTCAATTAAATGACCGCTTATTTACTGATTTTCAATTTATTAAAAACCGTATTTGTGGTGTTCTTTTTTTAAGTTGAAATCCAAAATTTATAATTTCTATAACAATATTCAATTTCAATAAGTTATATGTTTGAAGTCTAGGCAACCCTTTTGTAAAAAATTGCGTCTATACTAATAAACAACCAACTTTAATGAAATATTCTTTACTGGCACTATTTACTTTAGTAAGCACCTTTACATTCGCTCAAATAACAGGTACTGTAACCTCCAACCAAAACGAACCACTTCCTGTAGTCAATATTTTTATTGAACACACCTATACTGGGACCACAACAAATAATGATGGTAATTATTTATTAGACATTTCTAAAACAGGAGACTACACGATTACGTTTCAATATTTAGGTTATAAAACGTTAAAAAAGACAGTTACTATCAACAAATTACCATTTGTATTAGACGCTGTGCTTTCAGAAGAAGATATTAATTTAGATGAGGTCGTTATCAATTCGGATGAAAATCCAGCCAATATCATAATCAGACAAACTATTGCCAAGCGTAAAGACAACCTTAATAAGCTCAAGTCTTTTAAAGCCGACTTTTACTCTAGAGGTTTATTAAAAATGGTGGATGTCCCAGAAAAAGTTATGGGCCAAGAAGTTGGCGATTTAGACGGTGCATTAGACAGTACCAGAACAGGTATTGTGTACTTATCAGAAACCATATCTAAATTAGAATACCAATCTCCAAAACCAATAAAAGAAACCATTATAGCGTCTAAAGTTAGTGGCGACAGTAATGGCTTTAGTTTTAATAATGCGACTGATGTCGAATTTAACTTTTACCAAAATACGTTTGAATTAGGGAGCGAGATTGTCTCTCCAATTTCTGATTTTGCATTCAATTATTATAGATATAAGCTAGTCGGTACCTTTTATGATGACTTAGGAAACCTTATTAATAAAATTCAATTACTACCAAAACGTAAAAACGACAAAGCCTTTGGAGGTTTTATTTATATTGTAGAAGACCAATGGAGTCTATTTGGTACAGATGTTACATTAACAGGACAACAAGCCCAAATACCAGCGGTCGATTTATTTAATATCAAACAGACATTTACCTATTATAAAGATGATCAATTATGGGTTAAAACAACACAACTATTCGATTTTAAATTCGGTATTTTCGGATTTAATGGCGATGGGCGTTTTACCGCTGCTTATAGCGATTATCAGTTTAACCCAAATTTTGATAAAAAGAATTTTACCCGAGAAGTCTTATCATTTGAAGATAACGCCAACAAAAAAGACTCCATTTACTGGGAGACCAAAAGACCCGTCCCATTAACCAATTTAGAAGCTAACGATTATGTTAGACGGGACAGCATACAACTAATCAGAGAGTCTAAACCGTATTTAGATTCTATTGACGGTGTCAATAATAGATTTAAAATTGGTGATATTTTAAGCGGTTACAGTTATAACAACTCATATAAAAAAACCTATTTCAGCATCTCCTCTCCTATCAGCAAATTAGCCTATAATACGGTTCAAGGTTGGAACGGTACTTTAACTGCTGATTACAGAAAGTACTTTGAAGACGATAGCCCCGAGTCTTTTAAACTGTCGTCCAGTATAAATTATGGCGCGTCCGATGACCGCTTAAGAGCGACAGGAACTATCAGTTATCATTTTGACAAAAAAAACAGAGCAAACCTATCCTTGTCTGGAGGTAGTAAGGTGGAACAGTTTAATCCTGATCTATCTAGTTTACCATTCCTAAACACATTCTACTCGCTTACCGCAGAAAAAAATTATTTAAAAATTTACGATCGTAATTTTGCCCAGTTAAACTACAGCCAAGAGCTACTAAATGGATTACATCTGTATTCTAATTTAAGTTATAATGACAGAAAACCGTTATTTAACACCACAGACCAAGCTTGGTATCCACAAGATAACAGAGACTACACTAGTAATAATCCCATAGATCCAACAGCTAATGGCGTAGCGTCTTTTGATGCACACAACATCATGAAACTTAATGTTAACACGCGTATTAACTTTGGTCAGAATTATATGAGTTATCCTTTTGGAAAATACAACCTTCCAAATAGTAAAATTCCAACACTTTATTTAGGTTACGAAAAAGGCTTTGGAAGCAATAACTCCAACTATAATTTTGATCAATTCAAAGGCTTAATTCATCAAAGTTTAAATCTTGGTAACAAAGGGGATTTGACCTATTTGGCCAAAGGAGGTATTTTTAGCAATGCCGATAATATAGCCTTTATAGACTACCACCATTTTAGCGGTAATCAAACCAATTTGGTTATAGATGGTAATTATATTAATGCCTTTAAAATCTTACCCTATTATGCTTTAAGTACTAATAAGGCTTACGCCGAAATCCATGCCGAACACAACTTTAAAGGGTACATTTTAAACAAAATTCCGTTATTAAATAAGCTTAACTTTAACCTCGTTGCAGGATTTAATGCAGCAGCCACAAAAGAAAACAAACCATACACCGAATATTCACTTGGATTGAGCAATCTAGGTTGGGGTAAAATGCGTTTTTTACGTGTCGATTATGTCCGTGCTTACCAAGGTAGCGGTTTGGTAAACGATACGTTTATGTTTGGATTTAGTTTTTAATAATTGCTAGTAAGGCAGTATTTTAAACGACTAGATACTGGGCTTGACTTTGTGATGTATAAAAAATAAACTGGCTAAAATATATTGTATAATTATTTGATTGTTTTAAACCTACTTACGAACATTTCTATGGAATATTTTATCTGTCATTTATTTGTTAACTTTAGTGCTTAAATCATACACAATCACGTTACATTGCATAAAAAAAACACCTTCAATACAATTAAATATGAGAATTGCTATATCACAAGATGACAACCAACTCAAAAAAGAACTAACGGAAAAATTCATTGATTATAAGACTGAATACACTGATGCGGATATTGGTGGTGGAGCAGATTTATGGGTAACAATTATTGTGATTGCGGGAACTATATTCTCTCAAGGTAAAAATATTAATGAAAACCTAGAGGCTTGGAAAGAAATTGGCAATAAAATCATATCTCTTTTTTCGAAAAAAAATAAACCTAGATTTATTGACAAAGAAGCATCAATCGCTCTTGCTATTTCGAGAATATGTCAAAAGACAAAAGTAAATGAAATTGAGCTTATAAACTCTCAAGCGATTATCGGGAAGGAAACTAACACCAAAGGCTTCAAATTGAATTTTACACCATTGGACTATTATATTTTGACCTTCAAGGTTAACGGAATTGAGAATTTTGTATTCTGCATTAAATCAAATGGCGAAATACGTTTCCAAGATTACTTTGAAAATTCTGAATGGAATTATGAATTTGATTGGAATTCTTACGACAAAAGAGAAGATTACACATCATAATTTTATAAAATGACAGTGGACAATCCATTTGTTTTTGAAATAAATTTAAAGAATGCTAAGATTCAGAGTTGGACAGGATTAAAAACAGCACGATAATTAATGGAGAGAATTGTATCAAACTTTATGAAGTATGGAATAAGTCAAAATTTGGCGGAAAAGCTTTTTAAAAATAATCTGACCATTACTACAGTAAAAAATACATCACAGAAAAACCTTATCGAAAAGTATTCTATCACAAAGATTGAAGCAAAGAATATAAAGTCCGCAATTTCAAGAAAACCAATTGAAAAAGAAATTGCTAATAGTTTATTACTCAACAATAATTATACTTGTTGCTGTTGTCTTGGTCAAAAAGGCAAGACATTTATTATTCATCACATAACCGAATACGAAAACACCCAAGACAATTCATATGAGAATTTAGCTGTTCTTTGTCCTGTATGCCACGATTTAGCACATGGAAAACGTTCTTTGACATTATCAATTAATAAAGAACAAATATTAGAATCGAAAAGAACTTGGGAAGCGAAATGTAAGGTTGATAGACTTGACTATCGAACAGAACCACTTCACGAATTCTGGGAAGCTGAATTTTCTAATTCTAATGAAAAATTCACACTCAATTATTCAATCGATGTAAGTCTAAGAGAAGAAGATGGAATTACAAAAGGTTGGTTTAATATCGAATACTTGAATCGTGGAAATTTATGTTTACAAGGAGAATTTGAACATCCAACAACAGATGCAGATGTAGATGTTGAACTTTATTTTTGGGGTTTGAGATGGAATATGAGAGCAACTAAAAAAGAAAAGGTTACAATTGTAATGAATTATATGTTTGGGGATGAAATTCATTGGTTTTCGGAATCGGAAATTGCTGGAATTATTCCATACGAATTAATATTAAAGATGGCGGAATAACTGCCCACAATCGAGTAGACGGCTCCGACTAAAATAGCCGGAGTGCGCCTCTCACACCACCGCACGTAAATAACTACGTTGGTCCTTTCGTCTCTATCGCTACTAGCAATACAACTCAGGAACGTATACGGCGGTTCACCAAATTGAAATTTGCGTATAGTACTATAATCTAACAAACGTTTATAGCCTTTACTGCAAACTAATAGTTATGGTAGTGTTATAAATTGTTCCTGTCTAATAAAGACACATAATATTACGTATTTGATAAGAATAGGATTAGTTGTAGGTTTGTGTGGCTTAGCCTTATGGGATATGCGTACTTAAAATTAATTATATCCTGTTATATTTACGGGATATCAGGGTTAGAAGTGATTATATAACTAGTTACCACACATTTGAGAAAAACAATCTGCATATTAACAATCTTCCTCTTGATTTTGTCTTGTAAGCAAAAAACAAGTGAATCGGAATTGAAAACAAACGAGCCAAAAGAAATTGTTTCAGAAGAGAATATAATTGTTTGTAAAGAGCAATCTCAAAACGGAATTGAGTTTAAAACTTGCTTAAAGGAATATGATTTTTTCCAACTAAAATCTTTGGATGGAAAAGAACTCTATCGGAATGATAATAATCCCTACGAATTTGTTTTTACCGACTTTAACGAAGATGGTTTTTTAGATATTGAATTGCATTTTATAACAAACGTTCCTGATGTAAACGAAATTCTTATATTCAACTCTGAATCAAATACTTTTCTTGAAATAGAGAATTTTTCGAATTTTCCATCTTCTGTGAAAATTAAGAATACGAATTACTACTACTCTTATCATAGAAGTGGATGTGCTGACTCAAATTGGGATAGTGACTTATATTTTTTAGAATCAACAAAAGCTGTGAGAATTGGAAATATTTCGGGAATAGGATGTGAAGGCGAATACGAAACAGGAATATTCATTTCAAAAGTGATTGGAGACAATAAAGAATTAGTGAAGAAAGTAAAAAGAGAACCTGAATATTATGCAGACAAGTGGGATTTTATAAAAAACTACTGGACTAAAAATTATAAACTGTACGAATAAAAACGTGTGGTAATCGAGTAGACGGCTCCGACTAAAATAGCCGGAGTGCGCCTCTCACACCACCGTACGTACGTAACTACGTTGATCCTTTCGTCTCTATTGCTACTAGCAATACAACTCAGGAACGTATACGGCGGTTCACCAAATTGAAATTTGCGTATAGTACTATAATCTAACAAACGTTTATAGCCTTTACTGAAAAGTAATATTTATGCTATTGTTATAAATCATTCCTGTTTAATAAAGACACGTAGTATTACGTGTTTGATAAGTATAGGTTTAGTTGTAGGTTTGTGTGGAGTAGCCTTATGGGATATGCGTACTTATAATTAATTATATTCCGTTATATTTATGGGATATCAGGGTTAGAAGTGATTATATGACTAGTTAGGTGCAATTGCAAAAAAAATCAATGAAAATACCGAAAATAAAAGGAATAATAGACAGAAGGATTTTAATCAACTATCAAGTTGACAAAGAGGTTCTGGAAAAATTTTTACCGAAACCTTTTAAACCTAAATTGGTAAACGGAAAAGGAATTGCAGGCATTTGTTTAATCAGACTAAAAGAGATTAGACCAAAAGGTTTACCAAAACAAATTGGAATCTCCTCTGAAAATGGAGCACACAGAATTGCAGTTGAATGGACTGAAAATGGCATCCAAAAAGAAGGAGTTTATATTCCAAGGAGAGATACTTCTTCAAAACTAAATTCTTTAGCTGGCGGAACGATATTTCCTGGAATTCATCATTTAGCCAATTTTACAGTAAATGAGAATAATGGTAATTATGAAGTTGGATTTGTAAGCGATGACAAAACTTCTTTATCAATTAAAGCAAAAGAAACTGAAACTTGGAATAGCGGAAGTGTATTTGAAAACCTCCAATGTGTTTCTGATTTCTTTGAAAATGGTTCTGTTGGATATTCACCTGACAAAAATGACTACGATGGACTTGAGTTAAAAGCATATAATTGGAAAGTATCACTTTTAGATGTTGAGGATGTGAAATCAAGCTTTTTTGAGAATGAAAATATTTTCCCGAAAGGTTCTGTGAAATTTGATAATGCTCTTTTAATGAAAGATATCGAACACGAATGGATTGGACTGAATAAAATAAAAAACTGCACCTAATCGAGTAGACGGCTCCGACTAAAATAGCCGGAGTGCACCTCTCAAACCACCGCACGTACGCAACCACGTTGGTCCTTTTGTCTCTATTGCTACTAGCAATACAACTCAGTAACGTATACGGCGGTTCGTAAATCATCACACCAAAGGGCTTTTCTCCCTTGCGACTTACTAATGCTTCAATAAGCCTGTCCTGAACGTAGCCGAAGGGCTACTCTTGCGCATAATGGACTTGCACCCTCTAGATTAATTATTTACCTTTCGTAAATGAAAGAGGCCCATGCTGAGCACACACACCGTGTAAAATTAATTGTTAGCTTTTAGTTTACTTACGAAAGTACTTATAGACTTTCAATTCTGTAATTATTTACTAACTTTAGTACTTAAAACACGCAACTAATCTTATACATAAGCATTAGCAAATTTTGAAAAATGAAAAAAATAATTACCTGTAGTATTTTTATATTTCTTTTAAGCTCTTGTAAACAGGATACAAATAATGAAAACAAATTAAATTCATTAGTATCAAAAGGAGACACCAAAATTGTAAAAAAAAGTAATAATCATTTATCTGTGAATAAATGCTCTTCAAGTGTGTTGAGAGTATATCTAAATGATCCTGATAAATCGGGAACTAATATTCGTAAAACTCCAAAAGGTAAAATAATTACAAAGTTAATAGTCGATGAATTAAATCACGATTATTTTATAACTTTAACGGAGTCAAAAGATGGATGGTTTAAAATAAAAAGTCCAATATACGGAATGGAAACCGATATTAAAATCCCTAATAGTGAAGGTTGGATTCACGGTTCTGTAATTTCGGTTGATACAAGAAATTATGGAAATCAACATTTAAAACTTTTGGAAACGCCTAATAATGGAAAAGTTATTACGATTATTAAAGAAGAAGTTATTGAACTTAGATTAAAAGATATTTGCGGAGATTGGACAAAAATTCAGTATAATAAATATGTTGGTTGGATTGAAAATAAATGGCTTTGTGGAAATCCTTTGACTAACTGCAATTAAAAAACATTTGTTAACCAAGTAGACGGCTCCGACTAAAATAACCAGAGTGCGCCTCTCACACCACCGTACGTACGTAACTACGTTGATCCTCTCGTCTCTATTGCTACTAGCAATACAACTCAGGAACGTATACGGCGGTTCACCAAATTGAAGTTTGCGTATAGTACTATAATATAACAACGATTTATAGATTTTACTGAAAATTAATATTTATGATATTGTTATAAATCATTCTTGTCTAATAAAGATACGTAGTTCTACGTATTTGATAAGTATAGGATTAGTTGTAGGTTTGTGTGGTGTAGCCTTATGGGATATGCGTACTTAAAAGTAATTCTATCCTGTTATATTTACGGGATATCAGGGTTAGAAGTAATTATATAACTAGTTGTGCGCTATTCAAAATAAAAAATGAAAAACAAAAAATTTGAAGAGATAACACCAACCCAAATTATTGATTTAATTGGCAAGAAAGAATTACAATATTTGAATCTGAAACCGACTGAATTATTAAAAGATGAAATTAAAAAATATTATAGCTAAACCTTACTTGAAAAAGAACTTATTCACGATAATAATATTATTAATAATTTCTTGTAATAGCCTAGAAAAAACTATTACAGATGATGATTTATTAAAAGATATAGAGCTAGAGAGTTTTCACGATTTTGGCAAGTTTATTTGGTCAAGAAAAAAGGATAGTACAATTTATTTTCATTTAAAGAACTTAAAAATTATATCAAAAAAGTATTCGAAAGGTAATAATAATTATTTTTCGTCACTACAAAAATATCTATATTATATAGCATATAAATATGAAAAGAGTAAAATCAATAAAGGACTTACTTTTACTGAAAGAGCTTATATCGCAGGGTATCTAACAGATTTCCTATATCGCAACAGATCAAAAAACGACTTTTATAAAGATAAAAAAATTATAAACAGATTATTATCTTTTGAATACAATTATAGAAACAGATATAATGAAGAATTTAAAAAACATGATTATTATGGGTTAAAGTTTTTAAAAAAACATCATTTAGAAGAATATACACATCTTCCTCCACTAGATACAGTTAGGTTAAAAAAAATGAGATCTGATTAGCACACAACAAGGGAAACTAAAATTATATAGATGATTACACTTCTTCTAGGGTTTATTCCCATAAATATCAAGCAGAAATCTTAAAAAAGGAAGTAAATGTTTTCTACAAATAAAATAAAAGTAAGAAGAGTTTTATTAAAAAGACTAAAGTTATATTTTTTCCTTAGCATAGTTTTATTGGCTTTTTCATCATGCAGTTCATATAAGATAATAACTGATGAAATTGTAGAAGCTGATAATATAGATAATGTGTATAATTTTGGGAAATATATTTGGTCAAAAAACAAAGATAGTACCTTAGTTATACACAAGAAAAATTTACAAAAAATCTACAGGAAAAGCAAAACAAGTTCGAGTCTTTATTTCGGTATATTACATTATTACTCAGCACAATTAGCATCTAAAGAAGTTCGAACAGCAAAGAATCTTACTTTCTCAGAGAGGACTATTGTTTTATCCTATGTTATAGAATTTTTATATAAATGTAAAAGTAGATTTACAAAAGAAGACCCTCATTACGACAGTGAATTTATATATCGTTTTTTATCACCTTGGAATAATAATAAATTCAATGCAGAACTACAAAAAAATGACTATTATGAATTAGAATTATTAAAGGAAAAACATCTAAAATACTATAGGTCTTTTTCTGAAGAAGATAAGATGAAAATTAAAAAAACGAGGTCTGATTAGTTTTTTAAATAAAAGAAAAACTTGAGCTATATGGATTATACTTCTACTAGAAATTGCGCTGTATGGAATTAAAAGGTATGTTCTAGTAGTAAGAAAAATAAGTATATTTAGCTTTAAAAAAAAATCTGTGAATAATCCCAGCACCTATTCTGTTTCAACACTAACATCAATTTATAGTCAAAGCCTATCTTCAAGCCTAGATGCTCAGATTATTAGCCTTGAAGGTTTTTATTCAGATAAACAAGGTACGTTATATGGTAATTGCTATTACGACAAATTACAGGATAAGAATAAAATCACCATTCAATTAACAGAAACATTAAAATCAAAACTTACTTCTGTAAGATACTATTACATATAATAAATACAATAAGTTTATTGACCTACATAAATTACAAAATGTTACTCAAAAGAAAGAAAATCTTAAAAAAGATTAATTATTGATATCATATAGAAAGCCCAGTTGCTAATCGAGTAGACGGCTCCGACTAAAATAGCCGGAGTGCACCTCTCAAACCACCGCACGTACGCAACCACGTTGGTCCTTTCGTCTCCATTACTACTAGCAATACAACTCAGTAACGTATACGGCGGTTCACCAAATTGAAGTTTACGTATAGTACTATAATCTAACAACGATTTATAGCCTTTACCTACAACTAATATTTATGGTATTGTTATAAATTGTTCCTGTCTAATAAAGACACATAATATTACGTATTTGATAAGAATAGGATTAGTTGTAGGTTTGTGTGGCTTAGCCTTATGGGATATGCGTATTTAAAAGTAAATATATCCTGTTATATTTACGGGATATCAGGGTTAGAAGTAATTATATAACTAGTTGTAGGTAAGCTAAAAAAAACAAATGAAGTACTTTGTAGCATATATATTATTAATTGCGATTTTGACTTATGGTCAAGTAATGGAAACCGACTTTCCTCTTTTTCTCAATATCTCATTAATCGTTTTGATTTTCTTAATATCTTTTTTAGAAGAATATTCTATTGCAAACAAAAACTTTGAATCAGACTTTCGAATTAGAAGCCAAAGAAAGAAAATAGGTGGATTTTTATTAGTGATTGCAACATTTTGGACAACACTCATATTTCTGAACGAGAATTATAAAAACTTAATTTTTATAGTTCTTATTTTATGGTCTGATCCAATTACTAAATTTAGTATGTATTTCGTTTATAAAATCAAAAAACCATACACTCTATTCATAAAAGATAATGAACTAATTTTAAACAACCGTTGGACTCAAAAAAGAAATCTGAATGAACTCACTCAAATTCAATTTGACCGATTTAGTAAAAACCTAGAGCTTAATTTCAAATCAAAATCAGCGGTAACAATAAAAACAGTAGAATACAATGTTGAAGATATTGAAAAACTACTTGAAATTATGATTGAAAAATCTGAAAATTATGTTTTTATTCCTCAAAATTATGAATCGAAAATAAAAAACAGTTGCTAATCACATTGACAGCTCCGACTTACGCAACTATGTTAGTCCTTTCGTCTCTATTGCTACTAATAATGGAACTCAGGAACGTATACGACAGTTCACCAAATTGAAATTTGCGTATAGCACAATAATATAACAACGATTTATAGCTTTTACTGAAAACTAATATTTATGCTATTGTTATAAATTGTTCCTGTCTAATAAAGATTCGTAGTTCTACGTATTTGATAAGTATAGGATTAATTGTAGGTTTGTGTGGCGTAGCCTTATGGAGTATGCGTACTTAGAAGTAATTATATCCTGTTATATTTACGGGATATCAGGGTTAGAAGTGATTATATGGCTAGTTGGCTTTAATGCGAAAAACAAGTCTTAAAATCTGAAAATTGAGGTCTAAAAATAAATTATTATTGAAGAGTATGAATAAAAAAAATGTAATCTACATAGGAATTTTATTATTTATTTTAGGTGTTTTAAGTTTACTTCTCGAACCAATTACAAATGGAAATAAAACAGATTATTTAATTAATAATTTAATCAGTTCATACAAAACATTATTACCCAGAACACAAAGACCTAATTTAGGAATAAACTTATACGTGAATTTATTTTTGTATCTATTTTTATTAACTGGAATAATGGTTACTATAAAAACTAAATGGAAAAGATTCTATATTCTATTCATATCATTTTTAATAATGTTTATTGACAATATTTTGAGTTTTATTTCTAAATTAATTTATTCCGTTTGGTATTATAATTTTGAAATATTCCCTTTAGAAAGGAGAGTTTTACCATTTTTGCAATACGCAATTCTAATAGTTATTTCTTTTAAAATTTTAAAATTCATAACAGATAATAATCAATCCAAATTTGAAAAAAAAAACAAATACTTTTTCATTGGCTATATATTTGATTTATTTATAATTTGGATTATGTATGTTAAGGTTGCAATTTCAATTGAAAAGAATTTTGAAATTGCTTTTGAAATTAATAAAATTTTGAGTTTTTTATTAGTTTCAATTATCTATTTTACTGTAACAAAAAGTTTAATTAAAAATACAATCGGAGAAATTATAATGAAAAACGGAATTAAGGATTGACGAAAAAGGAAACTAATAAATAAGCGGAGAAAAAGCACTAAAAGCCAATCGAGTAGACAGCTCCAACTAAAATAGTCGGAGTGCGCCTCTCACACCGCCGTACGCAAGTAACTACGTTGGTCCTTTCGCATCTATTGCGACTAGCAATACAACTCAGATATGCGCACTTAGAATTAATTATATTCTGTTATATTTACGGGATATCAGGATTAGAAGCAATTATATAACTAGTTGGCAACAATTAAGAGCAACAAAATTAAAAAATGGAAAATATTGGGATAATAGTAATAGTAATATCGCTTTTTTTGATAATCACTTTTCTTTATTGGAAACTGACGAATGGCTATGCTGAAAAGGAATACGGTAAAAAGATGTTTAAACAATGGGGAACGAGAACTTTTTATTGGTCTGGAGCATTATTTATTAGTGGTGGAATTACAGTATGTGTTATTTACCTATTAAAATGGGGAAATGTTTTGACTTTTTAAATATCATCTGAATTTATTATTGATACGGAATCGGAATTAAAAACCAATCTGAATTCGGAATTTATCAAGTTTCGGAATTGCTTACTCTAACGGAATTAAAAAAATTTACGGAACATTTCGCTGACCGAATTTAAACTAACGAAAAATAACTGTAGCCAATCGAGTAGACGGCTCAGACTAAAATAGCCGGAGTGCGCCTCACACCACCGTACGTACATAACTACGTTGGTCCTTTCGTCTCTATTGCTACTAGCAATACAACTCAGGAACGTATACGGCGGTTCACCAAATTGAAGTTTGCGTATAGTACTATAATCTAACAACGATTTATCCCCTTTACCGAAAAATAATACTTTTGTTATAGTTCTAAATCATTCCTGTTTAATAAAGATACGTAGTTCTACGTATTTGATAAGTATAGGATTAGTTGTAGGTTTGTGTGGCGTAGCCTTATGGGATATGCGTACTTAAAATTAATTATATCCTGTTATATTTATGGGATATCAGGGTTAGAAGTAATTATATAGCTAGTTGCCTGTAACTGACAAAATCGAATGAGACAAATAGAACTTGGAGAAATATCGAAATTCAACTGGATTGAAGAAGGTAAAAATTAGCTCTGAATTCAAATTTGATTTGCCTTACAAAAAGAGAATTTGAAAAAGACAACTACTCACCGCTTCAATGGTTCGGAACAAATATTATACAGGACTTTGACTAACTGCAATTAAAAAACATTTACTGATTATAACCTAAATACTTAAAATGATATCTCTCACGCTTACCTTGTTTACAACTATTTTTACAATTATCTTAGGTATACGAAAAAAAAAGGCTCTAAAACATACAAAAAAACACTTTCAATCAACATTAATTATAGCAATATTAATAGGTTTAATTTCTGGGTTAATTGAAGGAACAGCTTATTCTCACGGTTTCGATATTCATTGGTGGGTTTTCAGTTTTTTTAGTTTTATAATCATTCTATTACCTTCTATTATTTTAATTGGATTAATGCGCATAAAATTATAACAAATGAAAAGAACATTTACTTTACTATTATTATTAATAACTTTAGGCTATCAAACTAATGCTCAAAACAGTATAAATCTTGAAGAAATAAATAATGCCTTTGTTCCTAAAGATTATATTAAGCCTTCGGAAGACCAAAAAAACATCTTAAATAAAGAATTAAATATATTGTTTGATAAAATTTTTACTAAAAAAAATGCTTCAAAACAAGACACTTTGAAGTATAAGAAAATAGAGTTTGAATTATCTAAAATAAATACATTCAAAATTGATTCACTTTACCATGTAATTGATGAAGAAAAAGTATGGAATGATGATAACAAAAAAAAATGGGCTGTTAGTTATAATATGATGTCATATTCTAGTGTGGATTCAACAGCATATTTTAAAGATATATACTTTCCAAAAGTTAGTTTTTTAGAGAATTTGAATGGAGAATTTATAGCATTAAGCGCACTTACTAATTATAATAAGCCTGTGCCAAAGAACCTTGAAAAATTGTACAGGCAATTAACTATGAAATATGGACAACCAAATAAAAAGAAAATAAGAACTCTAGGTCGTAACAAATACTCATTTGAATGGGTATCTGATTTGCTAGTATATAATTTGATATCAGACACTGATGAGTATTCTTTTAGTGAAACTAATTATAACTTTCGTTTATATATAATTAATAAAGATTATAATGATTTTGTCAGAGGTAGAAATCGTGTTGGTGATTGGGTTGATTTGAAATAGTAAAACTGCTAATCAAATAGACGGCTCCAACTAAAGTAGTCAGACTCACACCAGCGCACGTGCGCAACTACGTTTCTCCTTTCATATCTATTGTGACTAGCAACAAAACTCAGGAAGATATACGACGATTCATCAAAATAAAATTTGCATACAGTATTATAATAGAACAACGGTTTATAGCCTTTTTCATTTAAGTTTAGAAAACGTAATAGTATAGGACTTTGGACACTTGACCGTGTAATTTTAATTAACTTCGTTTCACTTTTAATATATTGTATTCCCACGGAATTAGACTCACAATACGTTATCTATCATTAAAAAATAGGTTAAAAATGAATAAGTTACTCTTACTATTTTTATTTTTTCTTCACTTCACTAGTCTTGCTCAAGATAAGAACTCTGTATATCAAAAGATCGAGGACTTAATTTCTGAGGAAGCTGATATCTTTAAAAATATAGATACTAAATTTATTTCTAACACCCTCATTGGTCATAGAATTGTACAAGAAAATGACAAAGGAGACATTAAAGACGACGTCTATTTTGTAAATGACAAATACTATTTAGCAATTGATCACTCTGGAAAAAAAACCTTAGGCACCTACATCTTTAAAGTAGTTAAAAATATTCCTTTAATCGTCCTTTTAGACCGCTACGGAGCTGATTCTGATAATTACAAGGGTTTAATTTTTAAACAAAATAATCAGAAATTTAACGTTAACTGGAATGATGATATTAATCATACCTACAAAGCTTTCAAACAAGATAAAACAGATGAAAAAATTGTAATTGATGGTCAAATAATCAAAGAGCTAAATTTTTATAATCCTGATATTAGTTTTGATATAGTAAATGCCAAAATAGGGATTAATCTAAACGGAAAAAAAATTATTGATAATGTTTGTGATTCCCTGAAAATAGATGGAACTATAGCTACTGTTTTTAATTCAGGAAGAAATTCAATCTATAATTTAAACGGAAAATTACTTGAAGACAACTTAAAAGCTTCCTATCCCTATTCCACCATTTACCATCAAGTTATTGACTCAGAAAACAACATATTTTTTATAGATACTTTAGGTCACAAATCTAGTAAACCTGTTAAATATAGAAGTAGATGGGGTAATGATAGTGATCCAAACAGTACCGTAACTTACTATTCCTATAAGAATATAATTCTTAAAAACAGACATCAATCATATAGTTTAAACAGATATAAAGAGGCCACAAACCTAGATGAATATGGTAGTCTTAATTATATGCTGTTTTTGCTACAAGAAGATTCTAAATCCTTTGATGAGGATAAAAAAAGAGTAACTACAGATGCGCTAGAAGAAATTGTGCGTAAAAAACACGTTGAAGAATTATTTTTCTTGAAAAAAATTTTTAAAGAAAAAGAATATCTGCAAGAGATCAGTTATTATTTATTATCCGATTGTACTAGTGACATTATAACCTTACCTAAAAGATTTAAAAAAGTAAGATTTATTAATAATAGTACTTCAAAAATAAGTGCTGAAGATTATTGGTATTATATTGGTTTCTACAAACCATTAGAACCAAGTTATATCATCGCAAAAAAAGCAAATAAGTTTGGTGTTTGGGATTTAAAAGAAGAAAAAACCATAATACCCTTTGATTATAATACTATTGAACCAAAAAAAGGAACGTACTTACTGTTAGAAAAAAACAATTTAGTCACCTATTATCCTAATATTGGTTTAATTCCGAAATATAAATATTTAAGTGATTATACAGAATACTTCGCCCGCTTTGAATACCCCGATGGTAAAAAAGGATGGGTAAATAGAAAAGGGATTGAATATTATGATTAAACAAAGTAATAGATAACCACATATGGAAAACATCGGGCGTTTGAGCCAATCTAAAATTGACATTTATAGCAAAAAAAAAAAATAGCTATCCAATAAGTCCAAACGACTAAGCTTAGCACCTACTCTACCCTTCTTACAGAAATCATTAAACAATACTGAAAAGTATTTAATATAGAACCACATTTATAGTACATCAGCAATAATCAAAATGAAACTTCAAAATATAACCTTAATTGCAATTGGCCTACTCCTAACCTCTTGCGTTTCCAGACTAAGTAGACCATTAATATCCGGTGTTATAACAGACTTTAATGGACACCCTATTAACCAATGTCATGTGGGAGAAGTCGTAACTGACCAAAACGGAATGTTTACACTTTCGGAAAAACGTTATTCCGAATTTATCTTCCACCTAGAAGCACCTCCTTTAATGGTTTCTGAAATAATACATAAAAAAGGTTATGAAGATAAAAACATATATTCTTTTAGCTCTTTTGGAGGTAGTGGCAGAAAAGGTTTAAAATGGAATTTAGACACCATCCGTTTAAAAGAAGACCGTCAAAAACAAATAAAACTAAATAATACAAAATGGAATTTTAGCACCAATAAGACCATGGATACCATTTGTTTTATAAAATCGACTTTTAACGACCTCTGTAAAACTAAAAAATGTCATGACTTTTATTATATGTACGACCAATATTCTGACAACTATTTAAAATCCTCAGGAAAAAACAACCTACCAGAAGGTATAATACGACGACTAATAACCGTCAGTTTTAATAACAACGAAATTATCAAATTAAACAAAGTGACTCAATTTGGACATAAAGATGGAACTAGAAGTATTTCTGAAGCAAATGACACCATTCAAACACATGGAAAATGGATTAGTAATGGCAACAAAATGTATATAGAAAGTGATTTAACAGAACTTAAAGGGAGCTTTGAACTTAAAGAGGTTGACTATGAATATATGATGTGGATCAAAAAATTTGATAATAAAACCGATAATTAACACTAATCAAATTGTTTCCCCTAAAACGTCTTATGATTCTACATTTTTTTACAAACCATCGCTAAAGTTTCAACCCAATATAAATGAGAAAACTACTAATTATATCTATTTTATTTTCCTTTTACAATTGCTCTAATACAGCAAATAATAAGATTACTATTATAACAAAACCGGAACATAAAATGGATTCTGTATATACCTTAGACGGTAATAGAGTAACACTTGTCATAAAAAAGGACACTATAATTATTGAGAAAAACCAATACGTGTTAGACAACCAGTCTATATTGGATACTACCACTAATGTCACCACAAAATATGAATACGAAAGTCCAGGAGCCTTAGGAGGAAAATGGATCGAATATTTTTCAAATGGAAACATAAAAGCTAAAGGGCAATCAGCATCACAATTTGGATGTTGGATGAATCAAGGAGATTTTGAATATTATGATTCTAAAGGCATTTTATTAAGAACACTCACTTACGATAATTGGTTAAAGGACGTAAATGATGGCTGCCATGCAACAATAGTAAATATAAAATTAATAGAGTATTTTAAAAATGGAAGCATTAAAGCTGAAAAGCATTACCAAAGTGGTTATGACGATTTAACTTTTTTGGAATTCTACAACAATCCTGAATGGGAAGAAGATTTTAAATCTGGAAACTGGAAGTTTTACAATATAGACGGAAAACTAGTTAAAGTAGAAAAACACAAAACACGTTGGACAAAATAAAATTAGAATATATTGCTTAATCCTAAGTCAAACCACTATACTGCAAACAATTAATGTAACACTTAAAAATTAATTCAGTCTCTATAGAAAATAATACATTTATGAAATTAATTCTTTCAGTAGTAATTACGTTGTTATCGTTTAATCACAGTTTTGCTCAAAAAAAATACTTTGAACATAAGTTTGACCATCATACAATTATAAAAAATAACGATACAATAAACTTTCACACTTATTCTAATGGTGATAAGACTTTAAAAAAAGATATTCTCTTATACATTCAAGGCTCTGGAAGTGCTCCCTTTTACAAGTTAATTAAGCATAGTGATACAATTAAAACGTCCAAAACTGAAGATCAAACAATAAAAAAGTATCTCGAAGTCATTAAAACTTTACCTTTTAATTTAACAGACTTTCCAAACAACTACTTGTTAGTTGCTATTTCTAAAAAGAATATTCCTTTTGAAATATTTGGAAATGACTTTGAAACTCCCCAATCATTTTACGATAATGACAATCTAAATTATAGAGTATGGCAAGCAAATGAAGTCATAAATTATCTTACAAACAGTGATCCCATTGCACAACATAAAGTTATTGTGCTTGGCCATTCAGAAGGTACCGAGGTGGTTGCTAAACTAGGAACAATCAACAATAAAATTTCTAACATTGGTTATTTTTCAGGCGGTGGCAATGCTCAATATTACGATTTCATACTAGATGTCAGAAAACTAGTCCAAAGCGGAGAAATGACTGAAGAGGAATCTATTATAGAAACCGAAAAGATTTTTAAGGAAGTAAAAGACATATACCAGCATCCTAATAGCTTAACAAAACAATGGTTAGGCCATTCTTATAAAAAATGGAGTTCATCCGTAGAACCCTCAATAGATAACTTATTAAAAATTGATATCCCAGTATATGTTGCCCACGGAGCAAAAGACAAAGCCGTTCCGATAGAGTCTGCCTATTTAATTCCTATTGAATTTATTAGGAATAAAAAAAGTAATTTGACTTTTAAGGTCTATCCTAAATTAGACCATTCGTTTTCTATAGTACCACAATCGGAAAACCAAGAATATATTAACAAATGGGATCAAGTATTTATCGATTTTTTAAATTGGTGTAAAATTAATTAACACATAGCTACCCATAAGTTTTTAGATCTATAAAAAGCTGTACTTATTTTTTTATAACTTCGTTTAACTGTAAACACAATTTATTATCACGGAATTATTTCTGCTGAACTCTACAAATAAGCAATTAAAAAATAAGACTTCAATAATCACTTAGGTTAACCGATAAAACCCTAAAAAAAGAACATAATATAAAAAAATATGGCAGAAAATTATAATGATATATTCCAAGCGGCACAAAATGGAAATGTTAGCAAAATAAAACTAGCACTTGCTAACGGTACCGATATTAATATAACAAGAGATAACGATGCTAATCAATCAATGCTTCACTATGCAGCAAACTTTAACCACCTTAACCTAGTCCAACTGCTTGTAGAAAACGGAATAGATATAAATAAAGGGGATACATACGGAAAGACAGCCCTTCATATTGCAGCAAGAAAAGGTGCGCTTTTAATCGTAAAACACCTAATAGAACACGGCGCTATAATCGATAAAAAAAATGAAGAAAATGAAACACCTTTTAACGAAGCTATTTATAATAATAGCATTGAATGCGCCGAAATCCTTATAAAAAATGGAGCAGATATCAATAATCAATATAACTCTCGTTACCAGCAAGGTATCACCTCGCTTCATTTTGCTATTGATGGAGGTTATGACTATTCTGAAAACTTAGTCGCATTTCTTATAAAAAATGGAGCAAAACCAGATATTAAAGATGCTAATGATAATTTAGCGTTGCATATTGCCATAAAACAAAACACGTTAACCTCCCAACTAATAAAAGCTGTCTCTAACATTAATATACAAAACAATCAAGGCCAAACAGCACTTCATTGTGCTGTTCAAAATGATAGTCTAACGCCTTTGCAAAAAATATTGGAACATAGCGGTATAGATTTCAATATTCTGGATAACAATGGCAAACCTGCTTTGTACTATTCCAATAATGAATCTATTGCCGCCCTTCTTATAAAAAAGGGTGCCCCTTATGATAAATCGAAAGAGTACGACGACTTGTTTTGTAGACTTTATCGCGAAAAACATATTGATTTAAACAAACTAAATCATTTAATAGCTTCTGACGAAGCTGAAAAATTCGATATAACAATACTAGTCAACCACGCAATTAAAGCCATAGCAGAGTTTGCTAAAACGCATCAAGACGACGTCTTTTATGTCTTTGCTATTGATGGTGCATTATTATGCTTAAATTCAGAAAAAGCACTTAAAAACACGCTTAAAGAATATGAAAATATACCGTCCGAAGAACGTCTTATTAATTTAAAATTTAATACTGGAGACTTTAAATATCAAGGTTTTTCGTCTTTTAACAAAGGGTTTATTAAGCATTATTATGACGCGCATTACAATCTATCTTCCAATAAACAAAAGGATAGTACTTATGCTGTTGCAATGGACGCAGTACTGCAAGAGTTGCAAAACAAAGAGGCCTTTAAACCTTTAAAATTATCAAAAGACTTTAAGATTATGCGTGTAGAACACACCTATTAAAAACAGATTTTTAATAGGTTTAATTAACTTTCAGAAAAGAATAAAACCAATTGTAATTTTATTAATTATAACTGGTTTACTTTTTTATATCTTACCAAGAAACCGCTATACAATCGTTACCTTTTGTCTACTAAGCATGACCTAAAAAAAAAAAAGAATTGATTACTCAAATAGTTCAAAAGGAAAAACAACTTTTTACAACAACAGTAAGCATTGTCGCCCTTATACAATTTGAATGGAATTCTATTTCTGTACAAAGACACCCCTTCACTTTGTTGTTTTTTTTGACTAACTTCGTTTAACTCTGAATGTCATTCATTAAAAGGGAATTATATTCTTTAAACGTTGTAATCAATTTAAAAAATGAATCTTAAAATTTACTTATTTTGTCTTACAACAATGAGTCTTATTAGTTGCAAAACTAAATTTGTTGGTGGCTCTGAAGAACAATTTCAAACATCTAAAATCGAAATATTAAAGGAGTTATCAATTGATAAGCAAGAAAATTTAGAGATTGCACTGCGTGTGCTTACTAAGTATTCCATACAGGAGAAAAATGATCATTATGGTACTTATTGGGATACATCAACAAATAAAATAAAACTTAATACTCTTGACAATAAAACTTACGACAAACTTATAAAATTTGCCGAAGATTTTATCAAAAAAGAGAATGAAGAAGCAATACTTAAAATTGAGAATACAATTTTAGAATTACAATTAAATAGGAAAAACGCGGATTCAATAATTACCATACTCAATGATTTTAAACCTAATAAAATTTATATAAAGAAATATAAATTAGATGCCCCTTCGCTTATAGTTAAAATTGTAAATAAGGGTAACCTAGGAGGTATAACTTCCTTTATGTTTGACATTGAAATATATTCGATATCTCAAGATAGAATCATTGAATCTATTGGTCTTGGATATTCTAATCTTGCTGGAATATCTAAAGGAATTGATGACTATTTCACTACATTATCAAGAACTTTAACGTTATTAACTAGAAAAAGTAAGCGCTTTGTAAAACAAATAGAACAAGCGGAATCTCCAATATATAATTTAAATGATTTTGATTTACGTGTAAAAATAACGCCTAGCAGAATAGAATTAGCAAATGGAACTAATTATGTTTACCCAGATAAAGTTGTATCTCAATATGATACAGAAATTAGAGACCTTCAGGAGTGCTTAAAGCAATTAAAGTCTTTAAATGGAACCTTAAACGAATTTGTGCTACAGGAAATAGATTCAAAAAAAGAAATTGCATATAATGAAGAGTTTTTACCTATACTAAAAGAAATAAGATCTACAAATAATAAAAATAATGTTACTGCCTTAAATCTTAGCAGTAATATTAGCATAAATCTCCCTGCTCAATACCAAGTTATAAATAAAAAACTTAGTGATTATTACAGCATATCATTGTGTAATACTCTTAGTTTTGATATTTATGATGAAAACCTTATTCAATATCAAATAAAAGATACATTATATGTTGAATTTGATGAAGAAAATGATAAAGCTAATGGCGTATTAAATGTTTTAGAACATAAAAACATAAGTTGTACTATTGAAGAAATTATTGATAAATTTATTGACTCTAATATTTATAAACCAAGTTGGACTTATAAATTAATTGAACATGACGATTCCGGATATTTGTATTTCGAAGATGATCGGTATAAATTCGTCCGATATTTCAAATTAAATAATACGCATTATTGTTATGATATGGATTTTAACAATTTAAAAGAATGCGTTTTAGAATTTGAACGATCCAAAAGTTTGATAAAATAACCGATAACAGCACGGCATATAATTAATTGAACAGACAAATTCTCCGAATCCCCCTAACATTTGGTTTATTCTTACTAGAGACTAATTCCGAGACTATCCCCAACCAAAATCAACCAAACATCAATTCTTATCCTCTAAAAGCGGCACAAATCTAAATTCACCAAATTCTGTTTTTTCAAAATCTTTCTGTCCTTTTCTCACAAAAAGCGTCATGATTTGCACATTTTCTCCAACCGGAATTACCAAACGTCCTCCAATTGCCAATTGTGCTAACAATGGATTTGGAACAAAAGGTGCACCCGCTGTTACAATAATACTGTTAAAAGGTGCTTCTTCCTTCATCCCTTTATAACCATCACCAAAAATTAAACTTTTAGCTCTGTAGCCTAGTTTCGGCAAAAAGCGACTCGTAATCTTAAACAACTCTTGTTGTCTTTCAATACTATATACTTTAGCACCAATCTCGCACAAAACGGCTGTTTGATAGCCACTACCTGTACCAATTTCCAAAACTTTATCGCCCCTTTTAACCTGCATCAATTCAGTTTGAAACGCCACAGTATACGGTTGAGAAATGGTTTGATCCGCTGCAATCGGAAAGGCTTTATCTTGGTAAGCATGGTCTAAAAAGCTAGAATCCATAAATAAATGTCTCGGTATCTTGCCAATAGCTCCCAAAACGGCGTCGTTAGTTATTCCTTTTTTCTTTAAAACAGCAACAAGCTGCTGACGTAAGCCTTTATGTTTAAAAGTATCTTTCAATGGTAGTCGTTAGTTTAGAGCATAAAATTACTTCAAAAATATAACCCTGAAAAGGATTTTCTATCAATTTATAATTTTGTCTTAAATCACTTATATAATTATCAAATTGATATTAAATACTGTGCAAAAAAACTTATTTTTGTTGAAAACAGAACAAACTATGCTAAAAGCTGGTGTATTAGGTGCTGGTCACCTTGGAAAAATTCATCTTAGACTATTAAATCAATCAGAAAAATTCGAATTAGTTGGATTTTATGATGCGGATGCGGACAACGGTAAAAAGGTTGAAGCCGAATTTGGTTACAAATATTTTAAAACTATTGAAGGCCTAATTGAAGCTGTAGATGTTGTTGATATTGTCACACCTACCCTATCGCATTTTGATTGTGCTAGACAAGCCATATCTAAAGGGAAACATATATTTGTCGAAAAACCGATTACTAATACCGTTCAAGAAGCAGAAGGTTTACGTGCTTTGGTTGCAGAATATGGTGTTAAAGGACAGGTTGGACATGTAGAGCGTTTTAATCCTGCTTTTATCGCAGTAAAAGAACAATTAGATAGTCCGATGTTTATTGAAGCACATCGTTTAGCCGAGTTTAATCCACGTGGGACAGATGTACCAGTCGTTTTAGATTTAATGATACACGATATTGACGTTATTTTAAGCGTTGTAAAGTCTAAAGTTAAAAACGTATCTGCCAGCGGAGTTTCTGTTATAAGTGATACACCCGATATTGCCAATGCGCGTATCGAGTTTGTTAACGGTTGTGTGGCTAATTTAACAGCCAGTAGAATTTCGTTAAAAAACATGCGTAAAACTCGCTTTTTCCAACGTGATGCTTATATCTCTGTTGACTTTTTAGAGAAAAAATGTGAGGTTGTAAAAATGAAAGATGCACCAGAAACCCCTGGAGATTTTGATATGGTTTTACAAAATGCAGAAGGTGTTAAAAAGCAGATCTATTTTGATAACCCTGAAATCTCTGCTAACAATGCTATTTTAGACGAGTTAGAATCTTTTGCAGATGCCATAAATAATAACACAACGCCTATTGTAACACTACATGATGGTACAGAAGCGTTACGTGTTGCCACAATGATAATTGATCAATTTTAGAATAACATACAAATGAAAAACATCGCAGTTATAGGTGCAGGAACAATGGGTAATGGTATTGCTCATACTTTTGCACAATCAGGATTTAAAGTACAATTAATAGATATTAGCGAAGCATCTCTAAAAAAAGGAATGGATACCATTACCAAAAATTTAGACCGTATGGTAGCTAAAGAAAAAATTACAGAAGCTGACAAAGCGGAAACTTTAAGTAATATAACAACCTACACTAATATTGAAGCTGGTGTGGAATACGCTGGTTTAGTAGTAGAAGCTGCAACAGAAAATTTAGATTTAAAATTAAAGATTTTCAAACAATTAGATGAGGCTTGTGGCGAAGATACTATCCTTGCAACAAACACCTCTTCTATTTCTATTACACAAATTGGTGCTGTTACTTCAAGACCTGAAAAGGTTATTGGAATGCATTTTATGAATCCTGTGCCAATCATGAAATTGGTAGAGATTATTCGTGGATATAGCACCAATGACGACGTGACTAAAACCATCATGGATTTATCGAAGCAATTAGGTAAAACACCTACGGAGGTTAACGATTACCCTGGTTTTGTTGCCAACCGTATATTAATGCCAATGCTTAACGAGTCTATTGAAACATTATACAACGGTGTTGCAGGTGTTGAAGAAATTGATACCGTAATGAAACTTGGTATGGCACATCCAATGGGACCATTACAACTAGCCGATTTTATTGGATTAGACGTTTGTTTATCTATTTTAAACGTGATGTACGACGGATTTAAAAACCCGAAATATGCCCCTTGCCCATTATTAGTTAATATGGTAAATGCTGGTAAACTTGGTGTTAAATCTGGAGAAGGTTTTTACGATTATTCAGAAAGTAGAAAGGCAGAAAAAGTGTCTAAGCAATTTATATAATTTAAAGTAAAAAGGTATACGTTAGTAGTGTTAATAACGCTAAAAACTTATACCTTTTTTTATTTACTATTTTCCTCTTTTGCCTTTTGCCTAAAAAAGACTTCTCATTACCCAAAAAAATGACTCAAATACTCCCCTTTAAAGCTGTAAGACCAACTAGAGACAAAGTTAGCTTAGTGGCGTCACGGTCTTATCAAAGTTACACGCAAGCAGAAAGAGAAGCGCGTTTAGATCATAATCCTTTTTCGTTTTTACATATTGTAAATCCTGGTTACAAATATGCTAAAGAAATCTCTGGAGAAGCGCGTTATAAACTAGTTAGAAACCGGTATTCCGAGTTTAAGGAAGACAGTGTTTTTATGCAAGACCAAAAGCCTTGTTTTTACATCTACAAAATCGTAGATAGAGATAATCAGGTATTTAATGGTATTGTTGCAGCAGCAAGCGTAGACGACTACACCAACAACATTATAAAAAAACATGAAGATACTATCGCTTCTCGCGAAACCGTATTTAAAGACTACCTAAAAACAGTAGGTTTTAATGCAGAACCAGTACTTTTAACTTATCCAGACAACGATGCTATTTCTAAAATTATAGAAAAAAAACAAAAAGAACGCGCTGAGTTTGAGTTTACAACGACGTATAGAGACACGCATTATTTATGGTTAATTGAAGACCAATCAGACATAGATACAATTACAGCTACATTTAGTAATATGCCAACGCTGTATATCGCAGATGGACACCACCGCTCGGCTTCTTCTCAATTACTTTGTGAGGATTTAAAAAATGAAAATAAAAAACATACGGGAAAAGAAACGTATAACTTTTTTATGAGTTATTTGATTGCCGAATCGGAATTACGCATTCACGAATTTAACCGATTAGTACAAGATTTAAACGGATTAACTAAAGAAGAATTTTTAATACAATTAGATACTGTCTATCGTATTGAAAACAGAGGATTAATACCATATCAACCCTCAAAATCACATCATTTTAGTATGTATTTGGATGGCGAATTTTACTCGTTATACCTTAGAAAAACAGAATATACATTTGATACGTCTTTAGACGAATTAGATGCGCAAGTTCTTTTTAAAACAATTCTAGAACCTATTTTAGGAATCACCGACTTACGCAACGATACCCGCATACATTACATTAGTGGAAAAAAGGACATTGTAACCCTTAAAAGCAAAGTAGATAGTCAAGAATTTACGGTTGGTTTTGGCATGGTTCCTGCGACCATTAATCAAATGAAACAAATTGCTGACGACGGATTAACAATGCCTCCAAAAAGCACATACATAGAACCTAAAATTAGAAGTGGCGTTACTATTTATGAGTTTTAAAATAAAGCAGAAGTAAAAAGGCATTAAAGATAAGCGCTAATTTACATACTATGTTGTATTTTGGTTTGTTATTGAGAGCAAAGCGAAGAATCTACAATTTAAAAGCAATATTGTATAATTCATATAAGAATAGAAAATAAAAAAGCACATGTCAATCAAACAAAACCTTAATACAATAAAACAATCCCTTCCTGATCACGTCACACTTGTTGCTGTTTCTAAAACAAAACCAGTTAGTGACTTAATGGAAGCTTATGAGACTGGTCAACGCATTTTTGGAGAAAATAAAATCCAAGAAATGGCAGACAAACACCAAGAGATGCCAAAAGATATTAAATGGCACATGATTGGCCACGTACAAACCAACAAAGTCAAATATATGGCTGAGTTTGTCGATTTAATACATGGTGTCGAAAGTTTCAAATTGTTAAAAGAAATTAATAAACAAGCCAAAAAGCACGATAGAATTATCGATTGTTTACTTCAAATTAAAATAGCTTCGGAAGATTCTAAATTTGGAATGTCACCGGAAGATGCTTCAACATTACTTCAGTCTGAAGACTTTTCAACATTAAAAAACATTAAAGTCATTGGTGTCATGGGAATGGCCACTTTTACAGAAAACCAAGACCAAATTAAACAGGAATTTGGTGTGTTAAAAACAACATTTGATTCACTTAAAACTGTACATTTAGATTTAGAAACCATATCAATGGGTATGAGTGGTGATTACCAATTAGCAATTGACTGCGGTAGCACAATGGTTCGGGTTGGAAGTAGTATCTTTGGAAAACGTAACTAATAGTTAAAAAGTAATAACTAAAAGTTTTAATTAAATAATGAAAGAATCAATTTTAAAGACTAAAAGTTACAATTTTGCCCTGCAAATTATTAAGTCTTACCAATTGATTGTGAAAAATGATAAGGAATATACACTATCTAGACAACTTCTAAGAAGTGGAACTTCTGTTGGTGCCAATATAAGAGAAGCCGAGTTTGCTCAATCTAATAAAGATTTTATTAGTAAAATGAGCATTGCTCTTAAAGAAGCCAATGAAACAGAATATTGGATTGCTTTACTTCATGATTCCTTATACTTAAACCGCGACTTATTTTTGAGTTTAACTTCTCAAAATAAGGAATTAATTAAAATGTTAGTAGCTACAATAAATACTATGAAATCAAAATCAACCAACTATTAATTTTTAATTTTTCACTTTTAACTGTATTGTACACAATAGTCGACATAGAAACCACTGGTGGTAAGTTTAACGAAGAAGGAATAACTGAAATAGCTATATACAAATATGATGGCCATGAAGTTGTAGACCAATTTATTAGCTTAGTCAATCCAGAACGTGAGATTCAACCCTTTGTAGTTAATCTTACTGGAATAAATAGCAAAATGTTACGTAATGCTCCTAAATTTTATGAGGTAGCTAAGCGTATTGTAGAAATTACAGAAGGCACTATTTTGGTGGCTCATAATGCCAAGTTTGATTACCGCATTTTAAAAACAGAATTTAAACGCCTTGGGTTTCCGTTTGAGCGTGAGACGTTATGCACTGTAGAGTTATCAAAAGATTTAATTCCAGATTTACCAAGTTATAGTTTAGGAAAGCTAGTTAGATCGCTTGGTATACCTGTTACAGACAGACATCGTGCGTCTGGAGATGCTTTAGCTACTGTAAAACTATTCAAATTATTATTAAGTAAAGACACCAATAAAACTATTATTAAAGAATCTATTAGGAAAGAACCAAAATTCCAAATGGAACCGCGATTAATCGATATAATAGAAAATTTACCGTCTAAAACAGGAGTGTATTATATGCACAAAGCAGATGGAGAAATTATATATATTGGTAAAAGTAAAAACATAAAAAATAGAGTTAACCAACATTTTACGGGCACAACCACTAAATCCAAAAAAATACAAACGCAAGTGCTTACCGTTACTTATGAAGCTACAGGAAGTGAGTTAGTGGCGTTATTAAAAGAAAGTGAAGAAATTAAACGCAATAAACCGATACTGAATAGAGCATTACGACGCAGTATTTTTACACATGCTTTATACAGTTTTAAAGATAACAATGGTTACATAAACCTAACAATCGATAAAGCGGATGGCCGAAAACCACATATCACGACTTTTAGCACTAGACAAAGTGGTAAACATTTTTTAGAGAAAATGGTAGACCAATTTGAATTGTGTCAAAAACTATGTGGGCTATATAAAACTAAAACAAGTTGTTTCCAATACGAAGTAAAAAAATGCGAAGGCGCTTGTATCCAAAAGGAAACTCCAGAAAGCTATAATGCACGTGTCCAACAACTACTAGATAAGTACAACTACAAAAACAAAAACATGGTTATTGTAGATAAAGGACGTGAGATTGATGAGCGTAGCGCTATTTTAATACAAAACGGAGTGTTTAAAGGACTAGGGTTTTACAATCTAAATTATCAAATCAATAATCTTGAGATTTTGGAATCTATTATTACTCCTATGGAAAACAATAGAGACCAACAACATATTATACAAAGCTATTTACGTAAAAATAAACGTATAAAAACACTTAATTTAGAATGAGAATACTAGTCGTAATCGCCCTCTTATTTACCAATTTTTTAGTCTCACAAAACCAGTTTAATACTAAGGATTTAACGACTACTAGAACAGACCTAGAATTAAATAAATTTAAGCAAGACACAACTGCCAATGCTCTTGTTTTATATGAATATGGCAATGCCAAAATTGACGAAAAAAGCTTCAATTTAGTATTAAACTACAAGAAAAAAATTAAAATTTTAAACCGAAATGGCTTTGATCAAGCTGACGTTAAAATTTATTTATATAATTCAGGAGGTAATAAAGAAAAAATAACAAATTTAATAGCTACCACGACAAATATAGAGGATGGTAAGGTCAATAGAATAAATCTTGATGCTTCTCAAATATTTGAAGAAAAAGCGGACGAGAATCACACAATATTCAAATTTATACTTCCAAATATAAAAGAAGGTTCCGTTATAACTTATAGTTACACTTTTGAAAGTCCGTTTATATATAAATTTAACACGTGGCGCTTTCAAGAAGAGATTCCAAAACTTTATAGCGAATACAACACAAGCATCCCAGGTAATTATGACTATAACATTAAACTTGTTGGAGAACTGAAATTAGATGCAAACGAAAGTACTATAAAAAAATCCTGTATAGAAAGGAACAACGGGGCTCGTGCGGACTGTACAGTTGGTAAATATACCATGAAAGATATTCCTGCTTTTATTGAGGAGGATTATATGACTTCTGCTAAAAATTATTTATCAAGAATTGAATATGAATTAAAAGTTGTCAAAGGATTTGATGGTACTGTAAATAACATTACTAAAAATTGGGAGACTACAGATAAAGAATTAAGGACAGATTCCAATTTTGGGAAACAGTTAAAAAAGGAAAGTCTTATAAAAAAACTAATTGATCCTGAATTACTAAATCAAAAAAGCGAATTAGAAAAAGCGAATTACATTTTTGATTTTGTTAAAAGCAATTACAATTGGAATAATTATTACCGTATATTTAAAGATGTATCTATTAAAGAGGTCATTGAAGAAAAATCAGGTAATGTCGCAGAGATTAATCTACTTCTTTATAACCTATTAAAAAAACATGGTATCCAGATTTATCCTGTACTATTGTCAACCAGAGACAATGGATTTATCACTAAACTTTATCCTGTTATTTCAGAATTTAACTACATAATTTTAAGAGCAGAAATTAATGGAGAATCCTATTTTTTGGACGCAACAGACCCTTCACTTATATTTGGAGAGATACCGTTTAGATGTTTAAATCAATATGGAAGAGAAATTGATTTTAAAAACGGTAGTCGATGGGTTAATATAAATCCAAAAACAAACTCTTCAATACAACAAAAGGTTATTGTAAAAATTAATGATGACGGCACCTTTACAGGAACCTTAACAACTAGTAAAACAGGATATAATGCCTTAAAAGCTAGGCAGACTTACACCAGAAATAATCAAGATAATTTAAAACAATATAACTCAAAATATCCTGATTATACTTTTGAAGATATTGAAGTCGAAATAAATAAAAATAGTAAATCAGTATTTACTGAAACTTTGTCTATCTCTGGACCATTAACAACAATAGGCAACAAGGTTTACTTAGATCCTTTTATTTTTAAAATTTTCACAGAAAACCCATTAAAACTAAACAAAAGGACTTACCCTATTGACTTTGGTTATAAAAATAATTTTGTTTACAATATTAAAATTGAAACTAGCGACAATTATAAAATCATAGAAACACCAGAAGAAAAATCATTTAAATTATCTGATAATTCTGGTTTACTCGTTTTTAAACATGCACATCTTGATAATATTATAGAGTTATCATTTAGAGTACATTTTTATAATACAATATACTCGGCAAATTATTATTCTGAACTAAAATCTTTTTATAATGAACTTGTTAAAATACAAAATAACATTGTAATTGTTTTAGAAAAAAATAACTAATCTTTATTTAGTATTTTTACCACATGAGTACAACAAAAGAAACTTTAAGTTGGAAAGATAAACTTCATGAAATTATTTATGAAGCAGATACACCTGCTGGTAAATTATTTGATGTTGTTTTACTTATTTTAATTTTAGCCAGTATCTTATTAGTCATGCTAGAAAGTGTCAATCATATTGACGCTAAATACCACGAAGCCTTGTACGTTGGTGAATGGATTATTACTATATTTTTCAGTATCGAATACATCCTACGCATCATTACAGTTAATAAACCCTTCAAATATATCTTTAGTTTCTACGGTATCTTAGATTTACTATCAACCTTACCCATGTACATCTCTTTTGTTTTTGCAGGGTCTCACGCATTAGTAACATTAAGAGCTTTACGATTATTAAGAGTTTTTAGGATTTTAAAATTAGCAAGATACTTAGGTGCATCTAATCAATTAAAAGATTCGATTATAGCTAGTCGTGTCAAAATATTTGTGTTTTTATTTGCCGTATTAATATCATCCGTCATTTTTGGAACCATCATGTACCTTGTAGAAGGTGAAGATAATGGCTTTACAAACATCCCTAAAAGTGTTTATTGGTGTATCGTAACCTTAACTACTGTCGGCTTTGGTGACATTGCACCACAAACAGCCTTAGGCCAGTTTATCACTACAATAATCATGATTTTAGGATATGGTATTATAGCTGTTCCAACAGGTATTGTCTCTGCTGAATATTCTAGAAGTATGAAAAAGTCTGATGACGAAAAAAATAATGCCCCACAGAAAAAGCTGAATTTAAATACACAACGTTGTTCTAATTGCCATGAAGAATATCATGACGATGATGCACGTTTTTGCAAAGCTTGCGGACATACACTACATTAATTTTATATTTAAATACTAATTAAAGTGAAAGACACTAATAAGTATCTCATATCCATTATTGGACCAACTGCTATTGGAAAAACGGCACTTAGTATTAAGCTTGCTAATTACTTCAACACAGAAATCATATCTGCCGATTCTAGACAGTTTTTTAAAGAAATGACCATTGGTACAGCTGCTCCAACAACAGAAGAACTAGCTGCCGCAAAACATCACTTTATACATAACAGATCCATTACAGAGGCTTATAATGTCGGCACTTTTGAAAAGGAAGCTATTAGCTGCCTTCAAGAACTTCATAAAACTAAGGACGTTGTTATTATGGTTGGTGGCTCTGGACTATACGTAGATGCTGTAACCAAAGGATTAGATTATTTTCCTGAAGTAGATAAATCAATAAGAGCACAACTAAATTCGCAATTAGAAACGGAGGGCCTGGAGGCGCTTCAGCTTAAGCTGAAATTACTTGATGAAGTGTCCTACAATACGATAAAGATTGATAACCCACAACGTGTGATTCGTGCATTGGAAATTTGTATTGGTAGTGGTCAACCTTACGCTTCATTTTTAAACAAAGACAAAAACAAACGCCCTTTTAAAACGATAACAATAGGCTTAGAGGCCGATCGTGCCATTATTTACGACAGAATTAATAAACGGGTGGAAATTATGGTTGATAATGGTTTAATTAATGAAGTTAAAGCCTTGGTCCCTTTTAAACATTTAAATAGTTTGAATACCGTTGGCTATAAAGAGATTTTTAATTACCTAGATAATACTTGGACCTTAGATTTTGCGATTTCTGAAATACAAAAAAATTCTAGACGATTTGCAAAACGACAATTAACCTGGTTTAGAAGAGATCCTAGTACCATTTGGTTTGATTACCTCTCACCCATTGAAACTATTACTTCTAAAATTGAAACTATATTAAACAAAAAAAATCCAGCTTAGCGCTGGATTTTTTTTTATAGAAAAACTTTGTTACGAGTTCTGATTAACGACTAATCTAAAGCCTTCTCCATGAATATTTAAAATTTCAACTGTTGGGTCTAATTTTAAATACTTTCTAAGTTTAGCAATGTAAACATCCATACTTCTTGAGGTGAAATAATTATCATCTCTCCATATTTTTGTCAACGCTAATTCACGAGGCATTAAATCGTTTTCATGTAAAGCTAACATACGTAGCAATTCATTTTCTTTTGGAGACAATTTAACTTGATCCCCTCCATTATAAGTTAAAAATCTAAGTTTAGAGTTTAAATCAAAACCTCCAATTTTAAATTCAAATTGTTTACTATCAGCAACAGTATCATTCGCTTTACGCTGCATGATTGCTTTAATCTTCATTAATAAGACTTCGCTATCGAAGGGTTTATTAAGATAATCGTCAGCCCCAACTTTATAACCTTTAAGCACATCCTCTTTCATGGCTTTTGCAGTTAAAAAAACAATTGGCACGTCTGTATTTTTTTCTCTAATTTCTTTAGCTAGAGTAAAACCATCTTTATACGGCATCATGACATCTAAAATACATAGGTCAAAATCACCACGTTTAAACTTTTCGAAGCCTTCCATACCGTTTTTGGCGTGTGTTACTTCGTAATCGTTCATTGCTAAATAATCTTTTAAAACGGTTCCAAAATTTGGATCGTCCTCGACTAATAATATTCTTTTTAATTGTTCTTCCATAATATTACGAGATTAACGGAAGCCTTACTGTAAAAGTACTTCCTTTTTCTTTTTCACTTTCTACTGAGATATGACCATGATGATCCTCTACTATTCTTTTAACGTAAGCCAAGCCTAAACCATGACCTTTAACGTTATGTATATTTCCTGTATGTTCTCTATAAAACTTTTCAAACACACGCTTTTGAGCCACTTTACTCATTCCACTTCCGTGGTCTTTGATATGTACCAATATATTATTACCTGCTAACTCTGTAGTAACAATAATTTTTGGCGCTTCTGGAGAATACTTAATAGCATTATCCAAAATATTGACTAAAACATTAGTAAAATGTGTATCGTTGACAAGGACAGAAGACTGTTCTGCATTAAGGTGTGTTTCAATACTACCGCCTCTATCTTCTACAATTAATTCCACATGTGTTATAGCGTCTTCTACTAAGTCGTTTAACTCTAGTGGTTCCTTACTAATATTTAGTTCATTTTTTTCAAGTTTAGATATTCTTAACACATTCTCTACCTGAGCATGCATCCTTTTATTTTCTTCTTTTATCATTCCCAAGTAACGCAACACTTTCTCTTTGTCGTCAATTACCTTGGGGTTTCTTATGGAATCTAAAGCCAAATTAATTGTTGCAATTGGCGTTTTAAATTCGTGTGTCATATTATTAATAAAATCTGTTTTTATTTCAGAAATCTGCCTCTGTCTTATTAATTGATACAATGCACTAGAATAGGCAATGATTATAATTAATGTAAAAACAATAGACAAAATAAGCATTGTTAAAACCGATGATAAAATAAATTTTTGGCGTTCTGGAAAATTAACTAATAACCTATAATTACTAGTATCATTTTCGTTGTAAAAAAAAGGCACACTAAAGGTTGACGACTCATTATGTGCTAATTGAAAGCTCTCAGTTTTAACCTTTGTGGCTAAACCATTACTATAAATCCCAAACTCATAATCAATAGTAATATCGTCTTCTATTAACTTTAAGTCTAACAGTCGTTCAATTTGATTGACATCTACTCTTTTATGTATTGGTTTTCTAAACGCATAATCTAAATAGGACGTTTCTAGAAAAAACTCGTTAACACTTGTTACACCAATCTCTGACAACATAGATGTTAGATTTTGTGTCCCATCTAATGTGCTATTCTCAATGATTTTTGTTTCGCGTTCGCTTAAAATACGTTTGACATTCAAGCTATCTAAACCTATGTCAAAGAGCGATGATGATACTTTAAAATTTTCTTCAAGTATCCCATTTCTATAAATTATAGATTGATTACTATTAGGATTATCTTGTTTAATATAAAAATTTAAAATAGCGTTGGAGTCCGGCTTTGTCTCACCTTCCTTAATTAATTTTGAAATTTTGTAATAATGATCTGAGCGTTCTTCATTTTCAATAGTTTTAGACACATAACTCAGTGCTTTTTTAACATTAAAGTTAAATTGCTTTTCAGCATTCTCAAGTGAGTTATTAATATAATACGCCTGTACTAAGATTATTCCTATTAAGGAACAACTCATTAAAACTACTAAGACTAGGAAAATTCTCTTATTCACCGGTCAAAATTAATATTTTAACATTTAGCATTCCTCCCATTTAACCTTACATTAACAAAAACGTTAAATTTTAATGATTTGCCGCTATTTTTAAGAGTTGTTTATGGATTTTTCCTACTTGGTGCTTTGTATCTTCTAAGTCTGTATTTGTAATCACAAAATCAGAAAGCTCTGTTTTTTGTTTATCCGTCCACTGATTTTTCATGATAGCTTTGACTTTCTCTTTGGATGACTCATCCCGTTTTAAAACTCGATTAAGTCTAATTTCCTCTGGTGCCACCACTGTAATGATATTATCGTATTTTTTATAGCTTCCATTCTCAAAAATAATTGCGGCTTCACTAATGACATATGCTGCTTTTTGCTTCTCCACCCAGTTAGAAAAATGCTTAGCGACTTTAGGATGCACAATAGCATTCATCTGTTTTAGCAATGCTTTATTACTAAATATTTGACTGGCTATAAATGGTTTATTAAGTTTATTATCAACATAGGCTTGTTCTCCAAAAAGTTTTAACAATTTTCGTTTTATCACTTTTGAGCGATTCATTAAAGCTTTAGCCTCTGTATCTGCAATGTATATAGGTACGCCTAAATCTTTAAAAAAATTAGCGACTGTTGTCTTTCCACTTCCTATACCTCCGGTTAATCCTATAATTTTTGGTGTCATTCTTTTATAATAAACTCTATTTTTTGCTGTAATACTCTGACATTTTTAACATTATCAGGTTGTTTTACGATCTCTGGTGTTAAAAACGAATTATCAATAGCATCTTTATAATTACAAACTACTTTGAAGTCGTTAGCGGAAATAGCATTAAAATTATCTAAACTCGTTGAATAACTTATAGCAATCTGTTTAGGAAAATAATTAATCAGTTTTCCTTTCGGACTATTTATAATTTCAATAGGAAGGTTAACCACACCTTCCGAAAATTTAGATACCTTAACCGATAAATTAACTTGTTTTAAATTGGTCTTAACCTTATTGCTTAAACTGTCCAATTCCAATTCCAAAACAGTATTGACATTGGTTTTTACATGATCTAAATCTAACTGTTGCGTAGTTACATTTTTAATGTTTTTTAAAATAGAACTTGGACCTATTAATTTTATGCTATCCGGTATTGTTTTAACATTATCCAAGGTATTAAAACCTTGAGCATATTGAATGTTAGCATGCAATACTATGGGTACATATTTAATATTGTTAGTATCGTATTTAAATACTAACGTATCCGGGTTAATACTAATTATTTTTTTTTGTTTACTAAATTGTTTGTTTATATTAGGATAACCTCTTGACATACTCCAAATAAATAACGAGTCTAATTTTACAACATCTGTATTAAAATCGATATCTAATTTAGGTCGTTTTATAGCATATCTAAGCCAGTTAAAACCATAAGTTTCTATAGTAATATTGAGCTTTGCATCATCCTTATTTAATATAACATAAGTATCATCTACATTAATAGGATTAATACCAAATGGCAGCGTAGCAGTATACACTTTTGATAATTTGGTCAATACCAAAATTGAAAAGGCCAGTATAAAAAACAATAAAAAAACATTGATTTTTTTACTTTTAAATAAACCGATTATTTTTAATTTAAAATTTTGCATCATTTAGTCTTAAAAAATAAATGTGGAAAGATATTTTCTGGAGAATCCTTTTTTGCACTTAATAATAGTGTAGATTTCAAGAACCCATAGCCATATCCAAAAAACTGAATAGAAACAGCTAACAACGTTTGAAAAGCAATAACTAAATTTTTGGTTTTAAGTACTGCAGAGATAAAAACTAAACTGTAATAAAACAAGACCAGATATATAGGTAAATAGATTTTAAAAGCGGCTAATAGCAAAGCAATAATAACGCCAAGACTAAATAAGGAAGGAAACCAATACGTCACTTTTTTAGTTTGTGGATGCCATGTGTTTAAAATAGGTCTAACTGAACCAAATTTATTTACTTGTTTATAAAATTTAGACCATGAAATACGACGCTTATGATATACATAAGCTTCAGGGATAAGTGTTGTTTTAAATCCTAAATCCCATAACCGAATTGACAAATCTGGATCTTCTCCAGGATGAATATTTCCAAAACCTTTTGTTGCTTCAAATGCCTTTTTTGATAGCCCCATATTAAAACTTCTAGGTTCAAACTTATCTAAACTTATTTTATTACCCCTAATTCCTCCTGTAGTTATAACAGAAGTCATACTAAAGTCTATTGCTTTTTGCAGATTAGTAAAAGATTGATGTGCTTTATCTGGACCACCAAAACAATCGACATAGTTGTGTTGCAAATGCTGACTAACTTCTAATAAATAATTACTAGGTAATAAGCAATCACTATCTAAGATTATAAAATAATTACCTTTTGCTTTACGCATCCCAAAATTTCTAGAATCTCCTGGTCCTGAATTTGGTTTAAAATAATAAGCAATATCCAGCTGCTGCTTGTACTTATCTATAATGGCTTCTGATATAATAGAAGACCCATCTTCTACAATAACAATTTCATAGGTAAAGTTGCCATTCAATTTTGAAAAACTCTCTAAAAGCTCTTCAATCTCTACGGGACGATTATAAACAGGGATAATAAAAGAAAAACGTAATTCCATTTAACAAATGTAAGTTAATCACATAAAAAAAGCCACCTAAAAAGGTGGCTTTTAATTCTATTAAAGTGTAAACTTAATTCTTAATCACTTTTACAGTTTCTGTTACATTATCAATAGTTACTTTAATAAAGTAAGCTCCTGATTCTAAATTTGACATATCTACAGCGTTATTAACACTGTTAGGTGTGTTTTTATAAACCTCTTGTCCAATCATATTATAAACAGACACATTAGAAATCTCTTTTTGAGCATTTAATATTATGTTATCATTTACCGGATTAGGATAATATGTAAATAAAGAATTAGTTTCAAAACTCACATTAGATAACGTAGACTCTACAGCATGAGCAGATACTTCAAATGCCCCATCATTAGCACTGTTTGATACTGCACTATCATGTTCTTGCACTCTTACAAAAAGTATAGCACCTGGTACTTGACCTGTTAGTACTATTTCAGAAAAATTACCAACTCCACTATTATCATCGCAAGCTATCTCTGTACCTGCCATAGCCCCACAAGATCCAGAAAACACAGACATAGTCGTATCCGTCAATGCTGATCCTGAAGAAGCTTGTGTTACAATAGTGATATCGCCAGCAGCGGGAACTTCCACCGTATACCAAACATCCCTTCCACTACCAAAGCTACCGCAAGATACATCTGCATCCAAAACCTCACCAGAAGGCGTATTTGAAATAGTCGTTCCTGTATACCAAACTTCTGACCCCGTAATTGATGGAGTGATTACTTCAGCATCTTCGCAGTTGTCATTAACAGGAGGGCTTGCTAAAGGTACTGCTGAAAAAGCAGAAACATCAAAATCCAACCCATTTGGAGGACCATTAGTTCCTGACGCTATAAAAACGGTTTGTCCTGCTAAAATATTAGCTGTCACTGTATTTATTGCCCCAACACTACTTGAATAAACGGTATCTAAACAATCATTTAAAGCAGTACCCGTACAGGTCGTAAAAATACCTAATCCATACCAAGGACTCCTTGAAAACGTTGTCATTGTTATTTTTTCATCCGTTGTTCCTGCAGTGTATGTAAAGAGATAAACATCATCTTTCCAAGATGTATTTATGGCTCCGCAAATAGGATTATCTGTAGGGTTATCATTCCAATCTTCTTCACCTCCATCTCCTGGAGTCGTAATTCCCATAGCCGTAAAGCCATCTGTAATAACAACACCGGAATCACATCCAAATTGAGCAAATCCTTGAATACTAAAAGCGAAGGCCATTAATGAAAATAATAAAGTAATTTTTCTCATTTATTTATAGTTTTATGATTATTAAAAATAAAAAGTGATCAAAAATATCGAAATAAATGTCACAACAAAGAAATCCCCCTAAACAATCGTTAAAACGCAATATTTATAGATAAAACGTTGTTTTACTAGCCGTTTATTAACATTTAATTCAACAACTACTTGGTAATAAACTATTACTCTCTATAATAATAAACTAAATTCATTTTGTTTTGTTCTTTAAAAACTCACAGAATTCCTCTGTAAGTTAACGTAGTTTAAGATAGAAATAAGTTTATAATTACTGTCTATGATTAATTTTCTTTAGTTGTAATAAACAGAATTTGCATTTTAAACAATCACAGTTTACAAAATAAATTTTATTTTAAATTTTTGAAGAATACTCTAAATTCGACCAGACGTTATGATACAATTATAAGGGGAATGATAAACAAAAAATCACATTATAAAAATAAAAATAGATGGCATAAAAAAAGCCCTACGATAAACGTAAGGCTTTAATGTAAATGTATGATGTGATTAAAATCTATTTATCCATGCTCTCTACAAAAGCTTCCATTACAGCATCACTTACTCCCATGTTGCTAAATCCTCCATCATTATACAAGTTTTGCAACGTCACTCGTTTAGTCAAATCACTAAACAATGACACTGTATAATTAGCACAATCTAATGCTGTAGCATTACCTAACGGTGACATTTTTTCCGCGTAAGCGATAAAACCATCAAAACCCTTAACGCCACTACCTGCTGTTGTTGGTGTTGGTGATTGAGAAATTGTGTTTACTCTAACCTTCTTATCTCTTCCAAAAAAGTAACCAAAACTACGTGCAATACTTTCTAAATAGGCTTTATTATCGGCCATATCATTATAATCAGGAAAAACACGTTGTGCAGCCATATATGTTAAGGCAACAATACTTCCCCACTCATTCATTGCATCTTGCTTATATAGCGTCTGCATTGTTTTATGAAAAGACATAGCAGATACATCCGTACCTTTTTGAGTCCAAGCATAATTTTGATCCGTATAATGCTTTCCTTTTCTTACATTAATTGACATCCCTATAGAATGTAATACAAAGTCAATTTTACCTCCTAAAATCTCCATAGATTTATTGACAAGGTTTAATAAATCTTCTTCACTAGTAGCATCTGCTGGTATAATTTGAGATCCTGTTTTTTCTGCTAATTTATCAATTTGCCCCATACGCATTGCAACGGGTGCATTAGTTAAGACAAACGTACCACCTTCTTCGTGTACACGTTCTGCTGTTTTCCAAGCAATAGAATTTTCATCTAATGCTCCAAATATAATTCCTCTTTTTCCTTTTAATAAATTGTATGACATAACTTATAGTTTAACAGTTGACTTGTTAGTTTTGTTTATTTTTATATCTTTCAAAGATAGTATTTAAATTTTTTTATTTCCCTTTCGCGGAAATTAAGCCACTAATTTAACAGTTGCTTTGCATGTGCTATTGCAGAATCGGATAATTGCGTACCTCCTAGCATTTGCGCTAGCTCTACAACCCGCTCATCATAGTTAAGCTTAACCAAATTAGTAGTCGTGACCTCGTTTACATCCTCTTTATATACTTTATAATGCGTATTTCCTTTAGCTGCAATTTGAGGTAAATGCGTAATACTAAACACTTGCATTTTAGCACTCATTAATGCCATAATATCCGCCATTTTATTAGAAATCTCTCCAGAAACTCCAGTGTCAATCTCGTCAAACATAATAGTAGGTAACTTTACATATTTTGATAATATAGATTTGATTGCCAACATTATCCTAGACAATTCTCCACCAGAAGCGGCTTTTTTAAGTACATTAAATTGTCCACCTTTATTAGCAGAAAACAAGAAACTTAAATTATCTTTTCCATTATATAGAAATGATTTAGTAGGTTCTAAACTAATATTAAACTGAGCATTAGGCATACCTAACTGCCCTAATATAGCTTCTAATTGCTTTTTTAAATCTGGTATTGCTTTATTACGCTTATCCGTAATCTGTTTGGCTTCGACATTAAGTAATTTTTCTATAGCCTTAATTTCTTCTTCTTTATCTATAATATCTTGATCTGCATTTTCTGTTGCCTCGACTTTTTGTGCTAATTCTTCTCTAATCACAATCAACTCTTCTACTGTTTTAACTAAATGCTTTTGCATTAAATTATTGATAGTAGCCAGTTGTGCATTCACAACTTCTAATCTATTTGGATCAGCATCTAGATTTCCTTCAAAACGTTCTATATCTACTAAAACATCATCCAAATCTATCAAACTACTCGTAACCCTTTCTAATAAATCTTGATATGTGGTAGAGATTGTCGCTAATTTTTGCAAAGCTAATTTAACCTCCCTAAGTGACGTTAAAACACCACCTTGTTCTTCATTTAATAAAGCATTAGCTTCTTCTAATTTTAATTGAATAACCTCGACGTTATTTAACAATTCAAACTCCTCCTCTAGATTTTCAAGAGCTCCCTCTTTAAGATTAGCTGTAATTAATTCATTTAACAAAAACGCATTATAATCATGCTCTTTAACAGCTTCTGCTTGAAATTTTTGAAGTTGTTCTAATTGTTTTTGTAGCTTTCTATGATCTTTTAAATAAGTCCTATAAGTATCAATATTGCCTTCTGTTTTTGCCAATGCATCAATTACTAAAAACTGAAAAGCATCATCCACCAATTGCATGGTTTCGTGTTGCGAATGTATGTCTATTAATTGCTCTCCTAAAGATTGTAGCGTAGATAAATTTACAGGAGAATCGTTAACAAATGCTCTCGATTTGCCTGACGGTAATATCTCTCGTCTAATAATAGTTTGTGTATCGTAATCTAAATCTTGATCTTTAAATAACGTCTTGAGTTTGTATTTAGAAATATCAAAAGAGGCTTCAATTATACATTTTTTTTCTGGATTACGTAAACTAGATAAGTCCGCGCGTTTACCTAAAATCAAAGATAAACCGCCTAATAATATAGACTTCCCTGCCCCAGTTTCTCCTGTAATTATGGTAAAACCATCGTTAAAGCTAACTTGAAGTTGATCTATTAATGCGTAATTTTTTATGGTTAATCCTGTAAGCATTCTTAAAGTGAAAAGTTGAATGTTAAAAAGAGAAAAGTTTTGGTTTTTCGCTTTTTAAGAATGAAAATAAATCTATCTAAATTTTTATGTTTCTCCATTTAGAAGAATGTATTGGTGCCACCTTGTTAAGGGTATCTATCAAATTGGCTATATCTACACTTGGTCCATCAGAAAAGATTTGCTCTATCTCTTCTGCTTTCGCATCAAAAAAAACGCGTAATAAATAGGAGTTTGGACGTCTTCTATTCATATCATTAAATAAAACCAAAGCTTTAGCAATCTGATTTTTAGCATCCTTTTGATTATCACCCATTGTATCCAAACCAAGTCTATGATAATCATACATTACCGTTCTAAAGGCTTTAAAAGTTGGTGATAATAAGTTATCTATTAAAGCAAATCGGCTCTGTAAGCCATCCGCTAATTTCCAACCAGCATAATTTTCTTGTTGAGAAAAATTTACGATATTTTGTGCTTGCTTAAAATAGGCGTCTCCACCTTCCGGTTTAAAAGAATCGGCATCCATACCTAAAACCATGTGTATATGAAAAGCCAATACCGATATTAAATTAGAAGCATATTGCGTTGGATTATAAATCAGACTTTGAAACTCTATATATTCAAAAGTAAAATCCTTATCATTTATATTATAAGCGGGCGTTGTATAACTTGATCCAAACACAGGTCTAGAAGACTGCACTTGCAATGTTGCTTTGTAATTATTCCCGGAATATTCACTAATATTAATAACAAAATTACAATTTATACGCTCTTGCGCAGTCACCGATCTATCTGACCATTTGGTACTAGATATAAATTCTTTTAATTGTTTTTCTAATGTTTTAAATTGCTGTAAGTTTTCGTTTCCTGTTTGTTGTGCATTTACAACTACAGTAGCGTTTAACTCCTGTGCAGTTATTGACACACTAAAACAAAATATAAATAGAAATAAAAGGTTACGCATGTATTGTATTTATTATGGTATTAAAAAGGTCTTTAGCGACTTCCGTTTTAGATTTTAACTCGTAAACCTTTGCGACTTCGTCCTTATTAATCAACGTTACTTTATTGGTGTCAGACTTGAAACCTGCCCCTTTGTCGTTTAACGAATTTAAAACAATTAAATCTAAATTCTTCTTTTTAAGCTTCAATTTTGCATGCTCCAATTCGTTGTTGGTTTCCAAAGCAAATCCTACAAGAAACTGTTTTGTTTTTATAGCCCCTAGGGAAGCCAAAATATCTTTAGTCTTCTCCAAGTCTAAAGTTAACGTAGACGACTTCTTTTTTATTTTCTGAGAGGCCACATTTTTTGGTTTATAGTCTGCTACTGCAGCAGATAAAATGGCTATATCAGAATTATTAAAATATAGATGAGCTGCGTCGTACATATCCTGAGCACTTATTACAGGTATGACTGTAATTAAATCGTGTGCCACTTTTTGGTGCGTTGGCCCTGAAATTAAAATTACTTCCGCGCCAAGATTAGCCGCTTCTTTTGCAATTTCAAAACCCATTTTACCAGAGGAATGATTCCCTATAAATCGTACAGGATCTATAGCCTCATGAGTTGGCCCTGCAGTGATTAAAACTTTTTTATTTTTTAATGGTAACCCGTTAATAATATCTTTTTCAATAAAAGAAACAATATCATCAGGTTCTGCCATACGACCTTGCCCAATTAACCCACTTGCTAATTCTCCTGAAGTAGCTGGTATCATAACGTTACCATAACTCTTTAATGTTTCAAAAGAATGCACTGAAGAGGGATGAATATACATATCCAAATCCATTGCTGGTGCAAAATAGACTTTACATTTTGCTGATAGATAAGTCGCTAATAAAAGATTATCGCAAGTACCATTCGCCATTTTTGACAATGTATTAGCTGTTGCAGGTGCAACCACTAAATAATCTGCCCAGAGTCCTAATTCTACATGGTTATTCCACATAGCATTATCGTCTTGATCGTTTGTAAATGTTGAGTGTACTGGATTTTTGGAAAGTGTAGATAATGTAAGTGGTGTTACAAAATCCTTAGAAGCAGGTGTCATAACGACTTGTACGTTTGCACCTGCTTTTATAAATGATCTGACTAATGTAGCCGTCTTGTAAGCAGCAATACCACCACTGATGCCCAATAGTATGTTTTTGCCACTTAATATTGACATAAATTTAGTCTTGGTTGTCTAATTCTGTATTTCTATGGTAGATTTTATCATCTAACCACTCTTGAACTGCTAATGCATGAGGTTTAGGCAATTTTTCGTAAAACTTAGACACTTCGATTTGTTCTTTGTTTTCAAAAATTTCTTCTAAGCTATCATTATATGTAGCAAATTCTTCAAGCTTTTCAATTAACTCTTTTTTAATTTCAGAGTTAATTTGCTCAGATCTTCTAGCAATAACTGAAATAGCCTCATAAATGTTACCTGTTGGTGCATCTATAATATTTCTGTTATACGTAGTTGTAGATAACGGCGCTTCGATTTTTTTTAAATCCATAATATATATTAGCTTTTGGTACTGTATTTTTCTAATTGTTCTTTTAAATCTTCTATCATCTTATCAGCATCTCCAACAAGTTCTAATTCAGAATCTGTTTTCTTAAAGCTGTTATAATATGAAATAGCAGTATTTAATCTTTCTTCTTTTTTTGATTCTACACTCTTCATCGCTAAATGATAAGCGGAATCAAATCTATAAAACTGTGCTTTACCACGTAATGATGTTCCTGGAAAATCTGCGATAAAATTATCAAAAGTACTTATAGACGCCTTAAAGTCTGCAATGTGATTATATTGTTTACCAATACTGTATGCCTTTAACTCTAATTTATACTGTAAATCCTTAGCCAATTGATTAATTTTAGGCATAAACTCTGACTCAGGGTATAAATTAGCAAACAATTGTAATTTCTCTAATGCGTGATCTGTATCGTGTTGGTCTTTAGAATAAACAGGAGACAACTCTGCATAACTTAAAGCACTTTTATAATAAGCTTCTTCAACTTTTTCACTTTTAGGATATGATTTTGCAAAACTTTCAAATCTAAAACCTGATAAATAATGCTGTTGTGTTTGATAATAACAATCCGCATCTAAAAACATTAATTTTTCTGCTTGAGGCTTCCCTCTGTAAGCGGGCACGATCTGTGTAAACAAGCGACTAGCCTTATTAAACTTACCCTCTTTATACAGTTGTTCACCCATAGTAAATTTTACAGCAATATCTTCAGACTTTAGCGCCTTTTGATATTCACTACAAGAAGTGAAAAATAAAAATGTGATTAGGATGTAAAATAAATTCTTCATATAATTTTTTACGAAGCGCAAAAATACGCTATTTAAATGGATTTTAAAAATATAATTTGATTGCTAAATTAATTGAAGAAATCAAGTTTAACGTCCGTTTAAGTATAATTTAACTTTTATTAAAACTACTCATAAAATCAGCAATACTATTCTGAAGCTCTTCCGTCGCTTCCACTAACGGTAATCTTACTGTTTTATTACAAAGATTTAAATTATTTAATACCGCTTTAATACCTGCTGGATTATTTTCAGAAAAAATTAAATCAATTATCTTCATCATTTTAAAATGGAGAGCATAGCCCTCTTTAGCTTTACCTTCCAACCCTAACGTTATCATTGCAGAAAAGGCTTTAGGCAACGCTTGACCAATCACTGAGATCACTCCTGCTCCTCCTGCTAAAACAACACCTAAAGCTAAATCGTCATCTCCAGAAATCACAGAAAAATGTTCTGGCTTATCTCTAATTAATTCTAAATATTGTGCCATATTATTCCCAGCTTCTTTTACCGCCACTACATTCTTAAAATCTTTAGCTAAACGTAGTGTCGTTTCTGGTGTCATATTTTTAGCTGTCCTTCCTGGCACGTTATATAAAATAATATCTACAGGACAAACTTCAGCTATAGCTTTAAAATGTTGATACATTCCTTCTTGAGTCGGCTTACTATAATACGGTGTCACCGATAAAATGCCGGCAAAAGCAGATAAATCAGTAGTTTTAATTTCTTCAACAACTGCTAATGTATTATTACCTCCAATACCTAAAACTAAGGGTAAGCGTCCCTTATTATACTTTATTATAGCTGCGCATATATCTTTTTTTTCTTGTTTGGTTACAGTTACACTTTCTCCTGTGGTCCCACTTACTACTATATAATCAGTCCCATTGGTAATGTTAAATTCTACAATTTTTTCTAAAGCATTATAATCCACTGTTAAATCGTCATTAAACGGAGTTACAATTGCTATTCCTGTGCCTAAAAAAGGGTTATTCATTACTTATTTTATTTAAAATGTTTAGATATTTAATTAACTCGGTCTTAAAGATGGACTTATCGACTAATTTAGTTTCAATAATTAAATCGTTTATGTCCTGTCGTGCATTATAAATGCCGACTTTAAATTGTGCATTGGTTGCAGCGGTCACTAATTGTAAGGCCAGAGCGTCTGTTTCGTATAAATTTATTAACAAATCAAAGTTGATGGCAATGAAGTCTTTTGCTGTCTGAGATTTTAAATGACCTTTCCACCCTAGATCTTTTTCAGAAAAAGTATTACCAAAAAGTGCTATCCCTTCTTTTTTGTTATTAAAAAGAGATAAAATTTTAAGGTTATTAGCATTAACTTTTAAGCTTTTTGCTAACTGGTTAATCCATTCTAAATCAGAAAATTGTTGACTATCTACCAATACGCCAATAGTTTTAATAACCGCGTTATTTGATACTAGCACTCTGCTTTTCGTACATTTATTAATATACTTTTTATTAGATTTTTCTTTAAATCCTTTTAAAATCATTTATCTTTATTCCTTTATTACAAATGTAGTAATTGTAACTATATATTGGCTTTAAATTATTCAACTTTAAATATGAATTACAAACACCTCTTTATCTTGCTTTCGATTGTTTTGTTGTCGTCATGCAAACAAGATACTTACTCCTTAAGTAAAATCGAAGGAAAAAAAATAACCATAACGGATACATTAGCTATTGATCCCGATATTGATGCTTACATAAAACCATTCCGCGAAAGCCTTAATAAGGACATGAATACCGTATTATCTTATGCTCCTGAAACGTATAGTAAAAATGATGGTGATTTAAATACAGCTATTGGTAATTTAATGGCTGACGCGGTTTTACAAGAAAGTGATCCTATTTTTAATAAAAGAACTGGAAAAAACATTGATATGGTCCTTTTAAACCATGGCGGTATCCGATCTATCATATCAAAAGGTAATATTACTACAAGAACTGGTTTTGAAATTATGCCTTTTGAAAACAGTATTGTTGTTGTTGCACTAAAAAGTCAACAAATAGATAGCTTAGTAACTTACTTAAGTAAAGCAAAACGTCCACACCCTGTTAGTGGAATACAATTAACTTTAGATAAGGAGTACAGCATTACAGAAGCCTTAGTCAACAACAAACCTATTGAAAAAGACAAGACTTATTACGTAGCGACCAACGATTACCTATATAATGGTGGTGATGGTATGCGCTTTTTTCAAACTAATGACAGTTTATATGTCTTAGATTATAAAATTAGAAATGCCATGTTAGACTACTTTAAAAAGGTAGACACTATAAAACCAGTAATTGACAATAGATTTATCCAAACTAAATAAGCCAAACATGAAACGTAGACACTTTATACAACAAGCAACAGCTGCTACAGCATTAATTACAGTTGGTGGTTATGGATTACAATCTTTTGCGACTACTGCTAAAACAAAAAAAATAACCATTTTACATACTAATGATGTACATAGCCATATCGATGCTTTTGGTCCTGAAGATGGTCGAAATGCTAATCAAGGTGGTGTTGCAAGACGTGCCACTTTAATTGAAAATATTAGAACAGAAAACCCAAATACCTTATTATTAGATGCGGGAGATATTTTTCAGGGTACACCCTACTTTAATTATTATGGTGGCGAGTTAGAATTCAAGCTTATGAGTAGGCTTAAATATGACTTAGCAACCATTGGAAATCATGATTTTGATAACGGGATTGATGGCTTATATGCGCAATTACCACACGCCAGTTTTGGATTTGTATCCGCCAACTATGATTTTTCAAATACCGTAATGGACACACATGTTAAACCTTATCAAGTCTTTAAAAAAGAAGGGATTAAAATAGGTGTCTTTGGATTAGGAATAGAATTAGATGGTTTGGTAGATAAAACAATGTCTAAAGAGACTAAGTACTTAGATCCGATTGAAGCCGCACAAGAAATGACCCGTATTTTGAAAACAGACGAAAAATGCGACTTAATTATTTGCCTTTCTCATTTAGGTTATAATTACAAGAAAAACCCAAAGAAAATAAGTGATTTAAGTTTAGCTAAAGCGACTAAAGACATAGATTTAATTATTGGAGGACACACGCATACTTTTTTACCTAAACCAACAGTTGCACAAAATTTAGAAGGTAAAAATGTGCTAGTTAACCAAGTTGGTTGCTATGGTATTAATCTAGGTAAAATCGATTTTTACTTTGAACCAGATAGCACTAAAAAAGCAGAAGGAATATCAATTATAGTTTAGATGATTTCCTCATTGGTGTTGGCATTTCTTTATCTTCTGTATGTTTAATTTTAATATAAATGTAAAGAAAATAAAAACCAAGCCCCATTAAGACAGAATAGGAAATGTGTAATAATTGTGCTGAAGAGATAAACAAGTAAGCCACTTGCACCATCTCTGAAAACACGATACATACACTAGCCAAAAACAACAATAATCCCTGTTTAGAATCGTGATATAGATAATGAATTAAAGACAGGGATAAAACCAAAAGAATTAACACATTGTAAGTCACTTCTATCACAAAATCTATTGAGTTTACTACTAAATCTTCATCCTGCATTATCATTTGATTTAATACATATATAATGTATGCATTAAAAACAAATAAAATAAAAAGGTGTAGTTTAAACTCTTTAAACAAGCGTTCCGTTTTAATATCCTGCACTAAAAAGATAACTAAAGAAGCATAAGCAACTATATTTAGGCAATTTGCTGTATAATAAGCCAATGCATTACTTGTGTCAAAAATAATTTTTAGAATTTCCACAATTGAAAATGCAATAAGGAAAAAACCAAAGAAAATATTCCTTCCTTTAGCATGACAAAAGTATAAATATGTTAGTAATGGAAATACAACTATCCATGCATAATTAGCGATTTCTAGAAAATTAAAAATTCTCCCAGCCATTATTAATACTACAAGAACCACCAAAATAAGTGAGACTATATTAAACTTTGTAAATTGCATTATAATTGATTTGCGGCTACAAAGATATAAAAAAAACGTAATTTAACGTGTATAAATGCTTTTTATCGATTAAATACATGATTTACTTGAGACTTTGTAGGAAATCTTCTTCTGTAATGAGTTTTATTTTCAACAAATCAGCCTTATCTTTTTTGCTTGGTCCCATATTATCTCCTGCAACAATATAACTCGTTTTAGATGAGATAGAACTACTGACTTTTCCGCCGTTATCTTCTATCAGTTTTTTAAGCTCAGTTCTGGATACCGTATGAAACACCCCAGAAACAACAATACTCTGTCCTTTTAGCTTATCGGTTTGACCAGCTAATTTTTCTGCCGAAATCTCTAATTGCAAGCCGTAAGCTTTTAATCGATTTACAATGTCCTGGTTTTTACTATCCGAAAAGAAGTCAACAACGCTTTCTGCTATTCTAATACCAATTTCGTCAACTTGTTCTAAATCTAAAATAGAAGCAAATGCTAAAGCATCAATACTCTTAAAATGTTTAGCTAATTTTTTAGCAACCGTTTCTCCCACAAAACGAATCCCCAAAGCAAATAAGACACGTTCAAAGGGTATTTGCTTAGAAGCTTTAACACCTGCTATTAAATTATCAGCACTTTTCTCTGCCATACGCTCTAACGGCAAAACTTGATCTTTGGTCAATGCGTATAAATCTGCATAATTATGGATTAATCCTGCCTTTACTAAAAGCGCTACGGTCTCTCCTCCTAAACCTTCAATATCCATTGCTTTACGCGAAATATAATGTTGGATACGACCAATTACCTGAGGATCACAACCATTATAATTTGAACAAAAATGTTTCGCTTCCCCTGCTTCTCGTTGTAAATCGGTACCACATTCAGGACAATTAGTAATGTATTGTGTTGGTTGAGAATCTGCTGGACGTTCGTCTAAATTTACAGCGATAATTTTAGGTATAATTTCACCTCCCTTTTCCACATACACCGTATCTCCTACTCTAATGTCTAGTTTTTCAATTTGATCTGCATTATGTAAAGAGGCTCGTTTTACAATAGTCCCCGCTAACTCAACAGGTTCTAAATTAGCAACTGGAGTAATTGCCCCTGTACGCCCGACTTGATAGGAAATACTATTTAAAACCGTACTAACCTGCTCCGCTTTAAACTTATAAGCCATAGCCCAACGTGGTGCTTTGGACGTAAAACCAAGCTCATCTTGTTGGTGTAAATTATTAACTTTTACTACTACACCATCCGTCTCGTAAGGTAAATCATGTCTGGCATGATCCCATTGCTTTATAAACTCAAAAACCTCCTCAATACTTTGGCACAACTGTGCTTCTTTCGGCACTTTAAAACCCATTTGACGTGCCTTTTCTAAGCTTTCAAAATGTGTCTTATATTCAAAATCGCCACCAACTAAACCATAAAGCAAACAATCTAAAGGTCGTTTTGCAACCTCAGCACTATCCTGTAATTTTAAACTTCCTGAAGCTGTATTACGCGGGTTTTTATAAGGCTCCTCTCCATTTTCGATGCGCTCTTCATTCATCTTAATAAATCCTTCGTATGGTAAAATAATTTCACCTCTAATCTCAAAGTCTTCAGCAAAATCGCCTTTTAACTGCAAAGGCACAGAATTGATTGTTTTAATATTAGGCGTGACCTCATCCCCTTGCGTACCGTCACCACGCGTCACTGCTTTTAATAAACTTCCGTTTTGATAGGTTAGATTTATAGACGCACCATCATATTTAAGTTCGCAAACATACTCCACATGACCATCCACCATTTTTCTTATTCTGGTTTCCCAATCTTTTAAATCTTCCAGCGAGTAAGAGTTATCTAAGCTATACATCCTATGCTTATGCACAACAGTATTAAAATTTTTAGTCACCGCTCCTCCAACACGTAATGTTGGCGAGTTAGCATCGTAAAACTCAGGATGCGCAGCTTCTAATACCTGTAATGCTTTTAATTTTATATCAAAATCGTAATCGCTAATCGTCGGATTATCTAAAACATAATAATTATAATTATGTCCTCTTAACTCTTCTCTTAATGCCTTTAACTCTAATTTTATGCTCATACTTATTTAACTTCTAACAAATCTAATAATGGTTGTTTAATCTTATACTTATAATAAAAGTAGTTTTCAGAATCCGAATAACATTCTGTTGCTCCCCAAAATTTAATTATAAATTCAGTATTACTTAACCAATAGATTTCATTTGTATCTGTTGTTTTCTCTAAATCGATATACTCATTATTATCTTCTAGATTATAATAAATCTCGACACCTTTAATTATTTTATTATTCGTGATCTTGTCTATAAATACAGTCCGTTGGCTTGGACATTCCACATCATAATCGACAGATATCACGTATTTTTTATTTGGAGATACGTGCGGATAACCTCCTGCATACGTATCTAGCTGTTCTCCATTAATCTTGCTGACAAAAACTAAACGTTTGTAGTCAAAAATCATTTGAGAATGAACCACAAAGGTATTATCAAAATTTGAATCCTCACTAACACTATACGTTTTTGTTGGATTATACTCTGTCGCAAATGTACTATCCTTAAACGTCACTTGCTTACCATTCTCTGCAATCAAAGTCACACGCTTACCCATTTTATAGCTATCCGTGACATTTACAATATGCGGTTTTTTAATAACGCTATTCAAATACTTATTTAATTTAATTTGCTTTACCTGCAATAACTCTCGCAAATCTATAAGAGGCATAGTATTACCATTAACCTTTAAACCTTCATATTTATAAATAACGACTTCGTCTTGATACACATCAAACAAATCCTTTTTTAGCACATAACCTATATTAGACGTATCTATATAAAAATTATCGTCTTTTTTTAACGTTTCTGGATGGACAATTACTTTTGCTTTGTTATCAGCATAATCTAGAACTGATACCGTTTGCAAATACGAAAACATTCCGATTTTACGACCAATACTATCCTTAACTATTGTTCCTTTTTTAGCTTTAACCACGCGCTGATCTAACGATGCTGTATAATCTATTAAAGATTGATATTGCTTTAATGGTAAATAATTAAACTTAACTGGAACAGGTTGCGCTTCAAAAACCCCATTTCCTTTTAAAACATATGCTTTAGTCTTGTTTGTTTTTTTATCAAGCACAAATAACTTGTCATTATACACATAAGTCTGTGTTTGATTAATAGGTGAAGTCAAATCATAATAAGACACAGCGATAGCATCAATAAACTGGTAGTCATTAGTATAATTTACCAATTTATAATTCATCAACTTGTCTTCATCAAATTGGTACAACACAAATGACCTAAAGTCTTTACTAAATCCTAAATTTAAGGCCATTCCAAATTTAGAAATAGTGTCATTAGCTTTAAAAACATCACGCACTTCAAGCACCTCACTCTCTTCTTTGGATAACAAATTAAATGTATCAAAGAGCTTAGCGGTAATTAAATAAGGTTTGTCTAGTTCCAAAAAATTAACACTCGCTAAAAATTCTTTTTCAAAGTGATCTATAAACTCACCATGTTCAGAAGTGACTTCTATTTCCGGGATCAACACCTCTTTTTTTGATTGATTACAACCAAAGCAAAGCGCTACCAATATTATGTGAATTATGTATTTCATTAATTTTTCACCCCGCTTATCATTCGGTCTTTACCAAACATATCCTGTATCAACTTGATATTACTAAATCCGTAAGTCTCCAAAAGCGCAATCATCTCTTGCCCTAGGTATTCATTAATTTCGAAATACAATTCCCCTTTAGGCTTTAAATTTGCAACCGCAAACTTAGTGATCGCGTTATAAAATATAAGCGGCTCATTATCTTCAACAAATAATGCAACATGTGGTTCGTTCTCCAATACATTAGCTTGCATTTGTTGTTTTTCTAGATGACGAACATAAGGCGGATTAGAAACGATAATATCAAATTTTGAAACTCTAGTTACTAAGTCCCAAGTCGATTCGTTTAAAATATCCACTTGCATAAAGTCAATACTCACTCCGTTTAACACCGCATTTTCTTTCGCTTTTTCTATCGCTTTCGCGGAAACATCAAGCGCGCATACAGCACTGTCTTTTATATTTTTAGCCAAACTAATAGCGATACAACCACTTCCTGTACCAATATCTAATATTGAAACGGTATCAGTGCCACGCTGTTTAGAATGTGCATCAATAATTAATTGCACCAACTCTTCTGTTTCTGGACGCGGTATTAACGTGTTTTTATTGACTGCAAACGGCAAACCGTAAAATTCAGTTTCGCCTAAAATATATTGTATCGGTGTATTGTTTTGTAAAGCTTCTAATGCTTTAAACAAAGGACCTTGTTCTTCTTTTGTAATACTTAAGGCTGTATCAAGTGCCACATCCAGTCGGGAAATATTACAGTACGCTTCCGTTAACATAAAAAAGAAGCTAAACACTTCGTCTTTACCATAAATACCATCCAATTCCTTATGGAATATTGCTTTTAATTCTTTTACTAGCATCTAAAATTATTATAGTTTTTTCTCCATCCAAATACCACAATTAAAATGACCTGTACTACCTAAAGGGCCCTTTAAATGTTTAAAACCATTACTTTCGTAAATATGAATCGCTTCTTTTAATACTGGAATAGTTTCTAAATAAGCCCGGCTAAAACCTAGTGACTTCCCTTTTGCTAAACACGTTTCAAATAGTTGCTTTCCAAAGCCTTTTCCGCGTAAGCGATTAGAAAAATACATTTTCTGTATCTCAAAAACCTCGTCTTCCATGCCATGTAATGGTTTTAATCCTCCACCACCTTCAACGATGCCATCCATGACTACAACGTAATACACTTCCTTTTGCCCTATATAAGATTCAAACATTTGTGGTGTTTCTTGATCGGCATACGCCGTACCTACTAAAGGTAAACCGTATTCTATAAAAACCTCACGAATAACAGCTTCTATTTGTGGATTATCTTCTGGTTGGATTTCTCTTATTTCAATCGTAGTATTACTCACTTTTAAATAGTATTTTTGTGTCTTATTTTAGAGGATGAAGATACATTAAATCTAAAAAAAGACACATGAAGAAAACACTAATCTTATTAACAATATTAACTTGCTTTTTTAACTGTAAGGTCACAGAAAAACCACAGTTTATTAAAGTCGAAAATATTAAAGTATTAGAATCTACCTCTAGATTTATTACAGTTACAGCAGATGCTTTTTTTTTAAACCCTAATAGTATTGGTGGGCAATTAAAAACAGATGGGATTAAAGTGATTGTTAATAATAACGAATTAGCAGCCGTAACAAGCGAAAGTTTTAAAGTTCCGGCTAGAAAAGAATTTAGCATTCCATTACAGGCTAAAATACCGACGGATAGTTTATTAAGTAATAAAAATTTAAGTAGTTTATTAGGCAGTTTTTTAAGCAAAAAGATGACTGTCCAATATCTTGGCGAAATCAAGTATAAGGTTTTAGGATTTTCTCACACGTATCAAGTAGACCGTACCGAAGACGTTAAAATCAAATTATAATTTGACTGATCAATTTTACATACAACGCGCCTTACAAATTGCAAAAAGCGGTTTAGGTTACACACGACCAAATCCTATGGTTGGTAGTGTAATTGTTGTTGATAATACTATTATTGGCGAAGGTTTTACTAGCCAATATGGCGGGAATCATGCCGAAGTAAATGCTATAAATAGTGTTGCCGATCAATCCCTTTTAAAAAAAGCGACCATTTATGTTACTTTAGAACCTTGCAGTCATTACGGAAAAACACCACCTTGTAGCGACTTAATAATCCACCATCAAATCCCCAATATAGTTATAGGTTGTGTGGATGATAATCCTGAGGTTGCTGGTAAAGGTATTAAAAGACTGATGGAAGCGGGACGTAATGTTAGAGTTGGTGTCTTGGAAACCGAATGCAAAGCACATCACAAGCGCTTTTTTACATTTCATAACAAAAAACGACCGTATATTATTCTCAAATGGGCAGAATCTATTGACGGTTTTATTGCTCCAAAAACTAAAGACGAGCAAAAACCCGTTTGGATTACTAATAGCTACTCTAGACAACTAGTCCATAAATGGCGCGCTGAAGAACAAGCCATTTTAGTCGGCACCACTACCGTTATTAAAGATAATCCTACCTTAAATGTTAGAGATTGGACCGGACAAAATCCTACACGTATCGTTTTAGATCGCAATGGGTTATTATCTAACCAATATGCGATATTTAATACTGACGCCGAAACTATTACGTTTAAAGACCACTCAGCTAAAGCCATTTGCGATCACCTTTATAAAGAAAACATAAACTCTATAATTATTGAAGGCGGTTCTAAAACGCTACAATTATTTATTGATGCCAACCTTTGGGATGAAGCTAGAGTTTTTAAAGGTCAAGTCCGTTTTCACGACGGAATAGCCGCTCCAAAACTTAAAGGCGAACAATTTTCTATAAAAACGATTGAAAATGATTCGGTTATAACCTACCGTAATCACTAGACAATCCACGTGTTTTATTATTTTTTGTTAAAATTTAATTAAATTTATTATGTTATTTTACTTTTAAAAAGTAATTTTAAGCACCTGTTGTGTGATGTTTAGATACTACATTCTGCTATAACAGATTAATTTTTTAAAAAAAAGCTGGTGTTTTATTAATACTATTAGTTAGTATAGAATACTGCAAAATACCTTAATAAAACTATGGCTCTACAAAGCACAACCAACATCTTTATAAACGGTAATGAAATTACCGCTTTTAAAAGCGTCATGTTAAACCAACAAATCGACGCGCACCACATGCTAGAATTAGTATGCAGAATGGATGTTTTAGAAGATTTATCACAACCATTAGGAGAATCTAGTAAAAACTTCCTAGGCGAAACCATAACACTAGAGACAAGCGCTTTAGCTCCAAGTACTGGTTATCAATCCCTGACGTTTAAAGGTATTGTCACACAAGTAAAAACTATAAAAGGTCATGAAGCTAGCACCGGCGATACAGTGGTTATTATAGCACAAAGTCCTACTTATATTTCTGACGACGGACCACACTACGCCTCTTATAACGATTTAACTTTAGCAGATATAATAGAAACAACGTTTAACGACTACGACCAATCGAAATTAGAACTAGTGGTTACCCCTACTAACACGGCTGCCCTGCACTACTCCGTACAACATAACGAATCGGCCTTTGGCTACGCTAGCCGATTAGCCGCACAATATGGGCAATGGTTTTATTACAACGGGATGCAACTTATTTTTGGGCAACCCGAAACAGAAGAGCTAGAACTAACCTATGGGTTTGATTTAAAAGAATACAACTTAAACCTATTACCACAATCCCATAACTACAAATACTACGCAAACGACTATCTTTTAAACGAAGTCCACGAAAAAGATGCCACCGAAGTAAGTGCGGGTGCTAATGGTTATAGTGGTTTTGTGTCTAGTAAAGCCAACACCATTTATAGCAAACAGACCAATGTATGGCACAACCTATATAATGACCCACAAGCCAAACAACGTTTAGACACTAGTATAGAGTTACAAAAAAAGGCGATTGAAATCAAACAAGTCAAGCTTAACGGTGTTAGTGACAACCCTGGTGTTAAATTAGGGAATATTGTAAAAATAGAAGGCGCCACTTACCGAGTGACTAGTATTACCCATACCAATAAAGAAAACGGTGATTATTTAAACTTTTTTGAAGCTATCACTGCCGAATTTGACGCTTATCCAAATACCAATATACAAGCCTTTCCTAGAAGTGAAACCCAAACAGCTATTGTTATGGAAAACACAGACCCAGAAGGCTTAGGACGTATCAGGGTACAATTTCCTTGGCAACAAATAACTAGAGAGATGACCCCTTGGATCCGTATTGTCACACCACATGCTGGTGGCGATAAAGGCTTCCACTTTATTCCAGAAACAGGAGAAGAAGTCTTAATAGGTTTTGAAGGTGGTAATGCAGAACACCCCTATATGCTCGGTAGTTTGTATAACGGAACTGGTAAAGCTAACGCGTTTGAAAGCAGTGCCAATGATGTCAAAGCAATACGTACCAGAAGCGGACACACTATAGAGTTAAATGATACCGATGGTGAAGAAAAAATAAAAATTTATGACAATGAAGGCAGTATCATAACTTTTGATACGCAAGCAAAATCATTATTTATAACAGCTGCTGAAAATATAGAAATTCAAGCAAAAAACATTAAAATGATTGCTGAAGAAACTATAGAACTGCAAGCGCAAGGCGATATTAACACCTCTTCAGAAGGGGATACAAACATTATATCAGAAAGCGCCTTAGCATTACAATCCACTTCCGACACCACCGTTATTAGTGATGCTTCCATAGCAATTGAAGCCTCAAGTGATGCTACAATAACTAGTACAAACACGATTATTGAAGGACAAGCGTCTGTAGAAGTAAATAGTGCACAAACAAAAGTATCAGGTAGCGCTATGACTGAAGTATCTGGAGCAATTGTAAAAATAAATTAAAACCTAAAAATTATGCCAGGACCAGCAGCAACACTAGGAAGTATGCATGTATGCCCAATGTTAAACCCGGGAACTCCGCCTCCACCTCATGTTGGAGGTCCAGTAGTTGGACCAGGTGTACCAACCGTACTAATTGGAGGTAAACCTGCAGCAGTAATGGGTGACTTATGTACCTGTATTGGACCACCTGACACTATAGTTATGGGGGAAGGTACCGTTTTAATAGGCGGAAAACCAGCAGCAACCGTAGGTAGCTTAACAGCGCATGGTGGACAAGTAACGCAAGGCGAACCAACCGTATTAATTGGTACTGGTGTTAGCCCAGCAACAACTGTTATGCCTATTCATAAAATACCATTTCCAACAATTAATCCTACTCTAAAGGTTATCGCTTCCATTACAGGTCGAAGAAGTCAATTAAATGAGGCTATAGCTAGGCAGGAGGCACTTCGTGAAGAGGCGGAAACAAATGGGTATTTAAGTTTATTAGATTTTAGCATATAAATATTATGAGTCTTAAAAAAGTATCATATCCAATATTGCCATCAGATAGAGAACTATCTAACAAAACTACTGTAGAAAAAGAATTAAGTCAAGAAGAATTAAACGAACGTTATTATGGACATAACAACAGTTTTGGCTTTTACCCAATAGGACGTTTAAGCTCTTGGCATGGAGGAATACACATAGAAAGATCTAATTGTGTTCGTGCCATTGCAGATGGTCGAATCATAGCTTACAGGTTTGCAGAAGATTATTTATTAGAAAAAGACACCCAAAGAAAGTATTCTAATAGTTTCATACTCGTCCAACATAATTACGAAAGTCCAGGTAAGCAAAAAAATAAAGATGAAGAATCTACTAAGCAAAAACTCCGGTTTTATAGCTTATATATGCACTTGATGCCAAAGAAGGAATTAGAAAAAAATAATGGTAAAAACATTCCGGATTTATATGCAAAATATACAGCAAAAGTTACAGGTAAGGCACAACAAAAAGGATTACGTTTAAGATCAGGAACTGATTTAGAAACAGTAACTATAAGAGGTGAAAAAGTAAAAAGAGGAAAGGTTAAGCACGTTTTACCTAAAGGTACAGAAGTTACTTACGATCTTAACTCTGCTACCAAAAAAATACGCACTAAAGAAGAAGGTCATATCTTAGGAGTTTCTTTTTCTGACGATCATTGGATATACCAACATAAAACAACTTATACTCCTGTATATTATAAGGGAGATCATGACCTTTTTATGGCTACTTCAGGTGACAGAGTTAAAAATTTAAAAGACGGTACTTTAGTAATTAATATTGAGGAAGATATTATACCTACATCAGAAAAGGGAGCTATTGTAAGAAAAAAACCAAATAGTACAAGTGATTTTATTAGAGTTGAAAAAAAAGAAAATGATTTAGGAGAAATAGAAATAGTAGATAATGAGTGGATAAAAATTAAAGGTAAAGAAGAATACATCCTAAAAAAAGATTTAAAAATAAAAAAAACCTTAAAAAATGACATTATTTTAAATAGTGTAAAAAATGTAGACACATCAATTAAAGCTGGAGATACAATTGGTGTACCAGCTCAATATTCTTTTGAAAAGCAAAACACATACAATTGTGTCCATTTAGAAGTTTTTACAGATGATAATGAAGTTGATAATTTTTTAAAAAATCATGTTGGTGACGATAATCAGACAACTATAGAAATTCCTAAAGGAAAAACTCTACAGATTGCAAAGCCTTGTAATTTTTTAAAAAAAGACACCAAGGTTAAAATATTAGAAATCAAAGACAATTACACCCAAATAGGTTTTGAAGCAGTAACCAAAGACGTAAATGAAAATTTAATTAATTTTAAAAAAGATAGGAAGACAAAAATTGATAACAAAAACAAATCTGAATATACAGAAGTTTTAAATTTTGAGGAACTAAACACGTTATTTGATAATGCATTACCTCCATTAACAAAAAACACCAATGGCGAACACGAGTCTAGACTATTCTATAAAAACTATATTTCTATAATTGATGGCGTAAGAGAGATTTTTACGACATATAACTCATACAACCAACATAAAATATCAGAGAAAAAAAAGATAGAAAACAAAAAAAAACTGAATAAACCCTATTCTGAATTTATAGAATATAGAGAAATAACTTACATCCCAAAAGAAAACAAAAAATATTGGGTTGATAATACTGAGGTAGTAGGTACCAAAGACACTTGGATTACTCTAACAAAAGATATTAAAAATTATTACGAAGAAGAACCTAAAAAAACAGATACAGATATAATAACGTCCGAAAAAATAACTGCACGTAAAATATCTACTACAAAAGACAGTAAAGATTTAGACTGGTATAATGTACAAGGTAAAGGAAAACAAAAAACAAATAAAGGTTGGATTAAAAAAAGTGATTTAACATTTATCAATCCTTACAATTGGTTAGATGAAAGTTATGGTTGGGAAGTTTTTGAAGACCCTGACAATAACTATTTTTATCATTTTGGCGAACCTTTCACAGATAGTACACCTAAAACATTTGTTAATAAAGTATGGGAAAAGTTAAAAAAATACGATGATGACAAAAACAACCTCCTAACAGAAAACGAATTAAATAATGCAATGCAAAAAGATACTGCTGTAAAGGATTTAAGTAGACTTATTTGTAAACATTTTAATGAGTGGGATACTAACAATAAAATCGCTGATTTTAACACAGAAATAGACAAAGTTTACGAAAAAGGAGTAAATTTAGCTACAGAAACAAAAAAAACAAAATTAGAAGAAGCACGGGATGCTAAAAAAGTATTGTTAGAAGAAAAAATTAATAATCTTTGTTTTTGGGATCAAATAACGGATGGTGATGTAGCAGAAACTGACCAACATTATAACGGAAAAGAAAAACCAAAAGAAAAAAGAACCTTCCCTGCTGATAGTTCTAATATTTATCATTTTCATCCAATTGCTTTTGTGGAACATATGAAGTTGATTACCCCGCCGACTACACCACTATGGATGAAATTTGCTAAAGAAGAAATAGGAACTAAAGCTTTAAAAGTTGGTCATAATCCTCGAATCTCTGAGTATTTTAATGCATCTACTAATGGAAAGGGTTGGAATGATGATACTAATTGGTGTGGTGCATTTGTTAGTTGGTGTGTTAAACAAGCAGGTTATGAACCTCCTAAGTTTTCTGCAAGAGCTGCTATGTGGCAATTTTGGAAGCAGATAGATTCTCCGATATATGGAGCAATTGCTGTAAGAGACAATGGACCAAATGACCCTGTTGACACAACTAATCCTGTACCAAAGAAAAGAACATATGGAGGTGATGGTCATGTTACGATTGTTGTTGGAATTAGTACTGATGGTAATTATTATTACTGTCTTGGAGGGAATCAGGGAGGAGAAAAAAAAGCACGTCATGTGAAAATTTCAAAATATCATAAAGATAAAATTGACTGGTTTGTTGTTCCGCCAGAATATACACCTAGCGAATCAGAACATACTTTGAAAGTTATGAAAGATACTGATGATATAGAGATACTTGATGAAAGTAATACTAGAAACTAAATATCTATTATATGAAAAAATATTTTTTAATTGTTGTCTTATCTGTTTGCTATTTAATTAGTGGATGTAAACAGGAAACGGTAAAATCTAAGGAAATTATTAATAATTCTAAGGTAGCGGATGAACAAGTAGTAAAAAGTCATGTTCAAAAACAAAAATTAGATGATGATAAATCAATTGTTCTTAGGTCTGAAGCTAATGGAGTAAAATTTCTAGTTAGAAAAGATATTAATGGGCAATTTATGATTGATCAAGATTATTCGGAAAAACTTAAAGTTGATTATGGAAATTGTAGTATTGATTTGCCAAAAACAATCGGTCAAGCTAAGATTAAAATATTGCCTAAAGCTTTAAAACACGGAGACTGGAACAATGATAATAAAATTGATTGGAAATTTGCCTATCGAATTAATGAAGATGGATTAGATTATGTAATTAACTATATTTTAATTACTGACTGTAAAATGTATTTAATTGAAAATATTTTTTATGAAGATGAAGATACTTTTTTAGAGGAATACGAAGAAGATGTGTCTCACATAGAAAATATTAAAAACGCCCACGATTTTTATAGAAGAAATTTTGATTTTCAATTAGAAAAACAACCTAAAATGAGTAATGCATTAAAATCATACTTGAAAGAATCTTTTTCGGAATTTATAAAAAACAGTGAATATCGTTAAAAAAGCCTAAGTTTAGTGAAATAAACCCCTGCTCCCTCTAGTTTGTAACTAGTGGCATTTACGAGTAAGTTTTAAGTATAAAATGAGCCACAGTTTTTAGTTAAGTTGTGGTATTATATTTTTTTAAAATATTAAAAAAAAAAAAGATTTGGAATTAAAGAACCTGAATCACAGGAACTAATAGAAAATAAAAAGGAAGGGCGAGTGATTCTGATCGTAAAAGTTTAATTAATAGATGCGCGCGTTATGTAGGGTTTGCTTTAGTAGATGGAGGACTCCCCTATGCTGGGATTAATGCTCATAAATACAATTCTTATCAAGTCAAACAAGGTTTTAAAGAAATTTCAACTACGGATTACCAAATAGGAGATATAGTTGTTGTTGAAGCTTTTAAATGGGGTCAAAAGTCACACCCTTATGGTCATATACAAATGTATACTACTTATAATCAATGGGTTTCAGGCTTTTTTCCAAACAGACTTTTGGGCAGGTGGAGATTATAGAAAAGCAACACCAAATTATAAAATTTACAGATGGGAATAAGTAAAATAGTGAAATTAATCTTCTTTTTTTTAATCATAAAAAGTGTTATCTCTTGTAAAGAAATAACTAAAAAAGAAGATAAGATTATTACTGGTAATTCAATCGTGTTATCAGAAACAAAAGAAGAAAATACTCATCAAAGTAAAGAGTATTCACAAGATAAGTCGATTAATTATGATAAAAAACAAAATGTTAATGAGGCAGTTAACAAAATTAAAGAATTCTATCTTTCTTGTTATGGCTATGAGGGAGAGAGAAAAGATGAAGATAATTTGTGGAAAAAATTTACAACAAATAGGTTTTATCAGAAAACTAAAGAATTGAATAGCGAAGATAATTATGTTCTAGATTATGACCCTTTCATATATGGACAAGATTATTATAGAGAAGTAATAAGAAAGACTCTGAAAATTAAAGTGATTCCAAACAAAAAAAATGAATTTGAAGTGAGTTTGAATCACTTTGAACTTGAAAATGAAAAACCAACTAAAGTTATTTTATACCTAGTAAAAGAAGGAGATACTTATTTGATTGATGCTATAAATAGTGACAAACTTCTAAATTTAGAACAAATAAATAAATTTAGTGAGAAGTATCAAAACATTAAAGAAGAGGAAAAAAAAAATCAAACCATTGCTAAAGCTGATAATAGAAACTATCAAATAGAAGATTATATAGGTTCTTACTCTTATTTTTATGACATGGGTAAATTAGATGAAATTGCATCTATGACAATTGATTATTCCTTTGATATTAAAAAGAATGATATTTCCTTTTCTGGACAAGGTTATAAGACGAATTTTGATGATTTATGTGAAGCAAAAATCAATAATGGTGTTTTAGAAATTTACTACAAAGAGACTATAGAAGGTAATACATACAATAGTAATAGAACACAACCTTTATTTAAGATATATAAAAAAGGAAATGATTTTTATGCTATAAGTTCATTTATAAAAGATGGTAAAGAAATTAAGTTAAAGGGAGATTAACGCAGAGAATAATCATGAAGCAAGAGTTAGGGCATTTATGAGAATGTTGCGTGTAGGAGAAGGAGCTGTAGGTAAAAAAGGCTATACAACTTCTTATGGACATCAAACAATGACTGATTTGTAAGCATCCCGAAACTGTGTATGAAGGTTCTAGTGCTGCAGGTGTATATCAAATGTTGAGAGAAACTTATTGGACACTACAAGGATATATAGTTAAAAAACATAAAAAGGTAGGTAAAACTATTCCTGCAAGAAATCTTATAGAAATATATAAAACACCTATTTCTCTGCACTTCCCCAAGATAAACTGTGTATTATCTATATGAAACATCACGAAAAAGGGGTAATAAAGTTACTTATTGAAGGACAAATAGAAAAAGCCATTAGAACAAAAGGAAGTGAAATTTGGTCTAGTTTATCAAATGAAGGAACCCCTGCTGGTGCTAGTTTGTAACTAGTACCCACACAATAATACAAAGCTCCTTGCTGACGCAATTATCTTGCTTGTGTTTAGATAAAAATAAAGAATAAGCCCTCGCGCCACATATCTGCAACCCTGACGCACTTCTGTATAATGTCTCTATTTTTTTTTTAATATTTGCAATGCAATTTATTATCTTCAAACAATGTCTCAAAAGATATAAAGTTATAGATAGTACCATTAAGACCTTTGTGACAATAATAATTGATTGGGTAGATTTATTTATTCGACCAACCTAATTTAAAATATTAGATGATTCTCTAATTTATTGTATTGCAAACAAAGGATTAACATTACAAGCATACGTATATATGAATAGTCATATACATCTTATTATTAGCTCTCAAGAAAATGAGTTGCAGGACAGTATTCGCGATTTAAAAAAACACACCTCTAAGGAATTTATAAAAGCGATAAAAGAACTTCCTGAAAGTAGAAAGGAATGGCTTTTAGCTAAATTTAATTATGCAGCAAAGCGTGTAAAGAAAGGTGTTAGTTATAAGGTTTCGAAAGATGGGTATATCATCCTGTAATTTTAGATACTAGTAAAAAAATCGCACAACGAATAAATTATATACATTATAATCCTGTGATTTCAGAATTAGTTTATCATGAAAGGGATTGGAAAAACAGTAGCTTTGCAGCCTAGGAAGAGGACAAATACCGCTCTGGTAATTTGAAATATGAAAACAATTAGTCACGCCTTACAAAAGCGCGCCAGGTTCTACGATTATAGATGCGGCGCAAGTGGGGTTTTCTAAAAATGAAGAAGGTGATTATAATATTTCAGTAATTAATCAGTATCTAATTTCTAATAAAAGTATTCTAAAAATAAAGTAGAAATTTATAGAGGTCAGAGTGTAGATATTAAATATCTTAAGAAGAATGGTGGGACAACTAGGTATATGTATAATAAAGATTTTGATAAAATTAGAATGCAAAAGATTGTTGACGGATTTGTTAAGTTTCATTTTAAATATCTAGCTTCATGGATTGATTCTGAAGGAAAGTTGATGACCAATGAAAAGAAAGTAGGACATCATCATTTTCATGCAGGTAATTTGAATAAAAAAGAAATAATAAATGATTAAATTAATATTTAAAGTTTTTACAATAACCTTTTTAATAACCTCATGCAAGGTTGAGAAAAAAGAAGTAAAAAAAACAGAGCAAATTTTATCTGATGTTTACGAAAAAGATAAAGTACCTTACTTACAACTTCCTATAGATTACTGTTTTGAAATAAACAAAAAAAATATTGAAGGAAATATCTTTTATGATCAGAGAGAGAAATTAAATACAAAAATAAATGATAATTTTCGTTTTGCGAGTGAAAGTGATATTCTAAATATTGAAAATGAGATATGTAAAAAGTATAAAGAAAAATGTGGTTTATATTTTACAGAATTTGATTATTCTAAAACTTATAAGATTAAAAATAATTTTGATTTTGATCTTTTTTTAATTACATCAAAGTATAATTATTATTTAAATTTAATATCAATTAAAGAGGGTAAAGTCATAGATTTATTAAATGTTTATTTAAACTATGTTGATTATGAAGGTCAAGAATGTATTTATCGAAATTTTTCCGTCGATAAAGACTTTAATATTTGTGTTTTTAATTACATTTATTACGAAGCTATAGGAGAAGTTGAAGAGGATAATAATGAAGATAATTTTACAAGCCTATATCCATCCGCTATTTTAAGAAAAGAATTTTATACGTTAACAAAAAAAGGTGTTTTTAAATAAACACAAAACACTTCTTTAAACATAGGCACTATGGTTTTTGCCCAAGTAGAAACGTATTTAAATGTGCGTTCAGCACCTATTTCTAGTAGGACTATTATAGCAAAAGCATACCCAAAACATGGTTTACAAGTATTAAAAGTTTTAGAAGGTTGGGTTAAAGTAAGTTTTAATGGTTCAGAAGGTTATGTTAGTAGTGATTATGTAAAGTAAACAACTTCATTATAAATAAAATAAAGCCACCAATAGCACTCATTCGTAACGAGTGTCATATTGAGTAACAAAACCCTATCATCAATTAGCAAATGAAACAAGTGATATAGATGGACTTGATTTTTATGAAAAGCCTTCTTTAAAAGCTATCGAATATTTAAATAAAGCGTTAGAAAATAGTCATCCTGTTTTAATTGGAGTCAATCATACTTACCTATATAGAGGAGGAACAGGAATTAATGAAGGTACAACTGATCATTATGTAATAATAGTTGGAAGGAAATTAGTTAAAAACGAACAAAGTTATATGTTTTGGGATGTTGGTACTCGTAAAGGGAGTTCCACAGAGTGGTACTTCGTTTTGAAAGATGAATATAAGTTATATGCAGAAAAAACTTATAAATCAGGAAACAAACCCTATAATGTAACTCATATAAGAAGAAACTTAAATGAATCACACCAAATTATTACTTATTAACAGTCTATTTCTTTTGATAGTCTTTTCCTGTAAAAAAGAAAAAAAAGTCAAAGAAAATTTATCATCAATTGTTGAAATAGAAAATATAAAACAGAAAGTAAATGATATAGATTTACAAAACTCGAAATTCTATTTATTATCAAAAGATACTGATAATCAATATTTCTTGAAAAAATTATACTTTGAATCTGATATGGAATCTTTTCAATTCAAAGAGAATATAATGTTTGACAAGACAGGGATGGCAATAATGGAGCCATTAGAATATATCGTTTTAAGCAAAGAGTTTGATAATGATAAAATTTTGGTTAAAGTTCAAAATAAGTGGACAAAGAAAAAATTAACTTTTTATTTCAGATATGATTCTAAAAAGAACATAGTTTACCAATTAGAAAATGACAAAATAATTAAAGCATTAATCGATTCATTGTCTTTAAAATCTATAAAAAACATCTATGTCCCTCCTTGTGAAGAATTTGAAACAAATGAATATGAAATCAAAGACTGCTTAGAAGAATATGTCAAATATGAGGAAAAAAATAGACTAATAAAAAATGACTTCAGTTGGTACCCAAGGTTAGATTGTAATAAATATTTTGACAAAGAATTTTGTAAGAAATTAGATGCTATCTCAAATAATAAATAGGCGCTCCCGCTAGTGCTCGTTTGTAACAAGTGCCGCATCGAGTAAGAAAACATCAATTAAAATTATAAATGTTTTAGTTAGCTTTTGTACTTTTAAGCAATGAATAAAATAATTTTTATAGTATTAACATCTTTTTTTATAAGTTGTAAAAATAAATCAGAAAACAAATCAACCCACGCCATTACAAACAAAGGAAGTGTATCGGTTTTGACTAAAGATAGCTTCACTACTACTGATGCTTCTTTTTCTAATAAAAAGACAAATAAAAATCAAATTGAGTTTTTAAATTTCATAGACGAAAGTCTTATTTTTCAAGACGCTATAATTAATGATTACTTAGCACATGCCTTTGTATGCCATGGAGATGAAAAAGAAATGAAGTTCTCTGGAAAAATCTATCTAACACCAAGCGCCTCAGAATTAGAAAATTGGAAGGATTTCAATTACAGAGCATCAATGATTGATTCTATTAATAACATCTTTAGTAATAAAGAAACCCATGAAAGATTTACACTATGGGCTCAAATAACACCTAAAGACAACTTTCTCCCTCTTGAAGATTGGGTTGATAATCCATGTGAATATTATAAAAAAGATAGAACTGTAATTATCTATAAATCAGACAAAGGACAAAAGCATTGGACGGAAATAGAAAAAACCAAAAATACTGAGAGAATAGAAGAAATTTTAAAACTAAGCCATTAGCTGTAGTAATACAGACAACTCAAGCTCGCACTAGTGCAGTTAAGAGTACGTTTTCTAACATACTTTATAAATCACAGTTTTTGAAAGCTGTAATTTATTTTTTATATAACTAACATTTTTAGAGAAAAACAGACATTAAGCTTATTAATTACTAGAACAAAAAATACTAATCCTGTAAAGATTCGGTAATACTAAAAATAATAAGATATTTGCAAGAGTATTTAAACCTCGAACAAATGATTAAAACTATAATATTCGATTTTGGAGATGTCTTTATCAATCTAGATAAAGAAGGCGCCATGACCAACGCTTTGGAGCTATTTGAAATCGACGAATTATCTGAAGAACTGATTGCTTTTAATAGCTTTTACGAACAAGGCTTAATAAGTACTGACGAGTTTATCGACTTCTATTTAGAAAACTTTCCTAAATTGTCTAAAAAGGACTTAATTGATTCTTGGAATTATATAATCTGTGATTTCCCTTCAAAACGCTTAGACTTTATAGAGCAATTAGCTAAAAACGAAACCTATAACTTGATATTGTTAAGTAATACCAATGAAATGCACATTGATTGCATCAAAAAGCACATTCCGTTTTATGATGACTTTAAAAAAGCATTTAATCAGTTTTACTTATCACACGAGATTCAATTACGCAAACCCAACACAGACATCTTCAAGTTTGTTTTGGATACAAATAATTTGAAACCTGAAGAATGTCTTTTTATTGATGACACCAAAGAAAACACAGAAGCAGCAAGCACTTTAGGGATACACGTATGGAATAACGACCCAAAAACCGAAGATATCATAGATCTATTTACCATTAAAAAAGATTTATTTTAATGTATTTAATAGTTAGTATTTGTGCTTCTACCCTAATTTTTGTCATATTTAAAGTTGTTGGAAAACGTAACATAAACACACTACAAACCATCGTTTTCAACTATTTTACAGCTTTTACTTGTGGTATTTTAAGTTATGACGCCCCAGTCGTTGTCAAAGACATTGTAACATCCCAATGGTTTTATGGTGCTATTGGACTAGGCTTTTTATTTATTGCTATCTTTAATGTTATGGCTTTAACGGCACAACGACTTGGCCTATCTGTAGCGTCTGTTGCTAGTAAAATGAGTGTGGTTATCCCAATAATTTTTGGACTATTTTTATATAATGAAAGCTTAGGCTGGCAAAAAGCAATTGGTATTATTTTAGCTTTAATCGCCGTGTACTTAGCCTCACAAAAAGCGAAAACAAACACGCGTTTTTCTATTAAAAGCCTATGGCTTCCTGCCCTACTCTTTTTAGGTTCTGGGACCATTGATACGACCATAAAATATCTAGAAACAACCCATGTTGCAGATAATGGCATTCCTATTTTTTCTGCAACCATCTTTTTAATTGCTGGACTTATCGGGATTGGCATTCTTTCCGCGAAAGCGATACAAAAAAAATTAAGCTTTGATCCCAAGAGTATCATCGCTGGTTTTATTTTAGGAATTGTCAACTACTACTCTATCTACATGTTATTAAAAGCGCTTAACGCGGAAAACTTTGAAAGCTCGACGATATTTACGGTTAACAATGTTGCTATAGTTATGCTATCGACACTTTTAGGCTTAATATTTTTTAAAGAACGCTTGCTTGCCAAAAACTGGATTGGTATTGGTGTTGCTATATTAGCTATACTTTTGGTAACTTTAGCGTAACTCAAAAAAAAACACCAATTTAAAGCATAGATATTTTTTTTTATACTATTTAAAAATTTTGAATATATAGATTCTAAAACACTTCAATATGATGTTTTAAGATAGTATTACCGCTTCATAGTTCTCTATTGATTTTGATACTAGCAACGGTTTTTCTTTTTTAATATAAGCTAAAATCATGAAGCATATAAATGGGATTAATCCATGAGGAATTCTATATACAGTAGAAAACAAATACTGATGTAAGGTTAACAAAGACACATCATAAGTGAGTCCACTTAAAACCCTAGCAAAAGCAGTAACGATTCCCCAAAAAGCGGCATAAAGCAATGCAAAATGCGATACTTTAGGTACGAAAATTAAAATAGCTGTTATAAAATCTAAAATACCTGCTACATACAGAAATGATTTGGCTAAGTCTTCGGTTATAGGTAAAATATTTAATGACATTGTTACAAAATCACCTGGCAATGGATATATGGTTCCTATTGCATACACGCCATGGCTCACAAAAACCAAAGCTATTATTACTTTTAACGGCATCATTATTTTTGAAAAATCTTGCTTCATTTTAAACAAGAATAACAACACAAAAGGTGCCCCAAATTGAATGCTATGCTCAAAAAACATAGTTATATGGTAAAATTTACTTTTGGTCAGTAATAACGACAACAGGAACAGAAAAACACCTCCTGTAAACAAAATCACTTTAAATATTTTTTTAGAATTCTCTCTAATCCGTACACTTACAATAGCGCATATTGCATAAAAAATGCCGTTTATTTTCATGATAGTTTGAATAGCGTTATCTGCAAAAGAACTAGTCACATAATCTCTCCAACTGGTTTGAAAAACACCTTCTACAATCGGGCTTAATAATTTTTGATCCCAGAGTAAAGACCTAAAAGGCGCGTCCCAAAATAAATGCTCGTAAGCACGACCTATAAACACACAGAAACAACTTAATTTTAATAAAAACACAATATTATTTTTACGCATCACATTATTAATTATGGCCTCAAAGATACCTTAACAACAGGACTCCTTAGATTACCTAATCATTAACTGTTTGTTATTGAAAACACACTTTAATGTTAAGGTTTTAAATTAAAGTTACCTTTTACAAATCCTCATGCTTACAATAAAAACACTTCCTATTTTCGGCTTATAATTAAAAAACACACATCGTTATGAGAAAAATTACTTTATTGATTTTACTATGCCTATTTTCAATAAAAACATCTGCCAACAACGCACGTTATCGTCTGGTAATCACCGACAATCCAGCAACTACAATTACCATTGGGTGGGATCAAGTTTCTGGTGTAGATCCAATAGTATATTATGGAACTACAGATCATGGCGTTGATTTTACCAACTACCCTCTTAATAAAGCTGTAGAACGAATTATAGATTACAAATCTATGAACAACAACTTTGTAAAATTAACGGGATTAACACCAAACACAGCTTACTATTTTGTAATTAATGACTCTGAAGGTACAGGTAACCGCTTTTGGTTTAAAACCGCTCCAAACACTAATATACCAATGTCTTTTATTGCTGGTGGAGATTCTAGAAATAATATTGTACCCCGTCAAAACGCAAACTTATTAGTCTCTAAATTAAAACCAACAGCTGTATTTTTTGGAGGTGATATGACAAGTGGTGATAGTGGTGCTGAATGGATAGAATGGTTTGACCATTGGCAATTGACCACTTCTACAGATGGAAGAATGATTCCTATTGTTCCTACAAGGGGAAATCATGAAGATTCTAACTTAAGTATCTATAATTTATTTGATACACCTTCGGAAGACGTTTATTATGATCTAACTTTTGGAAATAATTTATATACTGTATATACTTTAAATTCCGAAATAACTGCTGGAGGGAATCAATCCTTATGGCTACAAGAAAAATTAAACACCGAAAACGCTATTTGGAAATCGGCACAATACCACAAACCTATGCGTCCGCATGTTAGTTCTAAATCTGAAGGAAATGACGAATACAACAACTGGTCGCAATTATTTTATGATTACGGTGTCGATTTAGTGTATGAATCGGATTCCCATGATGTAAAATCTACCTATCCAATAAAACCTTGTGATGGTAGTGCTAATTGCGATGAAGGTTTTGAAATAGATAATGAAAATGGAACTGTTTATGTAGGAGAAGGGTGTTGGGGAGCACCATTAAGAACGGCTGACGATGCTAAAGCTTGGACAAGAGATTCTGGTTCTTTCAACCAATTTAAATGGATTACTGTATCTACGACCGAAATTACTGTAAAAACCATCATGGTAGATAATGCAGCCTCTGTTGGTGAAAACTCAAATAACGAAATAGCAGGTGTGCTTCCTGAAAATACCGCTGTTTGGAGTCCTTCAAACGGAGATACTATAGTAATTACAAACGATATTGTAACACACTTTGCCGCTATTACAGCAAGTCAAGATTCAGAAGAAGCTACAAACGGTAATATCGACCTAACAAGTTCTGATTTAGAATTTGTTTACGATGGTGGTTCTAATCAAACTATAGGTATCGAATTTGAAAATGTTACTATTCCTGAAGGTGCTACAATTACAAAAGCATATATTCAGTTTACAGCAGATGCAACAGACAGTGATACTATTGATTTATTAGTTTCGGTAGAAGACACACCAAATGCAACTCCTTTAACAAATACAGCGTATGATGTCACATCAAGACTGTATCTAAATAGCACATTATGGTCTCCTCCTTCTTGGACGGAAAATGAGAGTGGAGAAACGGAGCGTACTTCAGATATTACTACATCTATTCAAACTGTAATCGCAAAATCTTCATGGGTAAACGGAAATGCAATAGTCGTAAAAATTGAAGCAACCGAAGAGTATCTAGCATTAACCAACGAAAACAGAAGAGCAGATTCTGTAGAAGAAGGAAACGCTCCTACTCTTCACATAGAATACACAGAGTCTCCAAATGAATTTCCTATCGTTGAAATTACATCTCATGAAAATCATGAGTATATTGAAACAGGAGACAATATTTCTTTTTGTGCAAACGCTACAGATGCAGATGGCACTATTAATCATGTAGAGTTTTTCATAGACAATGCTTCCATAGGTCAAATAATGACTGAACCCTACCAAATAACAGAAACACTAACAAACGGTGTACACGAGCTAAAAGTAATTACAACAGATGATCAAAATGGACAAAATACTCATACAATAACTTTGTTTGTAGGTGAATATACATCTAATATTGCCATAAATGCTTCGGTAGATGCTGAACAACAAAGTGATGGAACGATAGAACTATCAAGTTCTGATTTAGAATTTGTATACGATGCTTCCTACGTAGCAGGAAACCAAGTAATAGGTATTGAATTTGGAGATGTAACCATCCCTAAGAACGCTATAATTACGAGTGCTTATATTCAGTTTACGGCAGATGCGACAGATAGTGAGCCGCTTGATTTATATATTGCTATTGAAAACAATCCAGACCCAGCAACAATAACAGATAATCTAAATAACATAACATCAAGAACCTATTTAGAGCCACAAGTATGGACTCCTGAACGATGGGATAATAATTCAAGCAATGAAGCAGAACGTTCTCTTGATTTAGCAACAGATATAAACACTATAGTATCTCATCATTTATGGCATGTAAACAACTCGATTGTTGTAAAAATACAAGCAACAGAAAATTTTTTAAATTTAAATAACGAAAGACGTCGTGCAGATTCCGCAGACGAAGGAAATCCTCCGGTGTTACATATTACTTATCAAATAAACAATCAAACATTACATATAGATAATATGTTGCCAAAGCAACAAAAGGCAGTCTTATTCCCTATTCCTGCCTTTGAAGTCATTAATATAAAATCTAATCGCGCGTTTAATAAGGCAGAGTTTTATTCATTGTCAGGAAACCTAATCTCAACCATAAACATATATGATTATAAAATAGATAGTAGTAATTTAGCTTCTGGTATTTATATTATAAAACTTTCAGAAACAAATTCAAAAAACACCATTTACAAAAAAGTCGTTATAAAGTAATACCTATACGCTTTAATAAAAAACGTCCATCATAATTTTAATGATTGGGCGTTTTTTTATATCATTGATGTTTTATCATCCATAATGACTAATAAAGACACTTATAAAACAATTACAAAGCCTTCGGAAGAAGTCTTATTTAAAGATAAAAACTCCAAGTTTTTTGGCTACGCCTTTCCTGTAACGTCAGAAGATCAAGTTAAACAACATCTGGACGATTTAAAAAAACAACATCATCAAGCCAGGCATTGGTGCTATGCGTACCAAATAGGCACAGAAACCATTGCCTACCGGGCAAATGATGATGGCGAACCTAATAACAGTGCAGGAATGCCTATTTATGGTCAAATCCAGTCTTTTGAAGTTACTAATGTACTGATAGTCGTCGTCCGTTATTTTGGCGGAGTAAAGCTTGGTGTGGGCGGTTTAATAAACGCTTACAAAACAGGAGCTCAACTAGCACTAGAGGCTTCAAAAATTGTTATTCGCACCATTAATATACCTTATTTAATTTCTTTTGATTACAAAAACATGAATAAGGTCATGCGCGTAATAAAAGAGAAAAATCTAAAGGTTATTAACCAAAAATTGGAATTAGACTGTCAAATTACAATTTCAGTTCGAAAAAAAGACGCGAATACAATCTTCGAAATTTTTGAAAGTATTTATGAAGTTAACATCAAAGATTTAACCATTTAAAGCTTCCAAAAAATACTTAGGTGGTCGTGTTGGACGTTTTGTTTTCATATCGATAAACGCCAAAACCACACTTGCTGTAGACACAATTTCTTGCAATTCATTGTGTATTTCATACTCAAATTCCACCAACGCAGAAGGCGCTTTTTTAAGCTGCGTTTTTACCGTAATTAAGTCATCATAATGCACTGGTTTTTTGAAATTTACAGACATCGACACCACTGGCAATCCAATACCATTTTCTTCCATTTTTCGATAAGAAATATTTAATTTACGTAACCATTCAATTCTGGCCATTTCTAGATATAATGCGTAATTCCCATGATGAACAACACCCATTTGGTCTGTTTCTGCATAACGCACTCTTATTTCAATTTCATCTTGTTTTATACCCATTATATTATTTATTTTTTGTAATTTATAAACACTAACCAACATGAGGAAAAAAAACTGAATATTCAATAGTAAATGATTTTTTTTTTACGTTTTTTGTTCACATATTTGCCACGCTAAAGAACGAAGCTGTTCTAATGTCATTATAGAACAAAAGTAACTAACATAAAATACCTTTTAAAATTAAA